>JBAVQV010000119.1:0-21692 GCA_049694415.1 Dehalococcoidia bacterium | reverse complement strand
AATGAGCTTTTTATCCATTCTGGCTGTCTTCTTCTACCTTTGCTTTCGTTATCTCCGCAGGGCAACAGCCGATATAGACAAATTGCTCTTAATAGCCGTGGTGGCTGCCATGGTTCAATATATGGCTGACATCTTTTTCAACATATCTACAATATCCCCCGAACTTGTGTTCTGGCTGACACTGGCTATGTTGCCTGTAATCGGCAGATTCATCGGGAAAAAAGAGCCGGCTAGGCCTGAGTTAGAGGAAGTAGACCAGCTTACGGGAGGAGCAACGTCTTACGTCACCAGGACGAGATTCTTCTTATCTCTTGGCTGCGCTGTAGCCTTGATAGTTGTCGGCACCGTCATCGCCATCAGGCCGTTCCTGGCCGACATGTACTTAAAAAAGGGGCTGGAGCTACAGGCCAAGGGCAACGAGCAGGCTATATATGCTTTTGACAGAGCAACCAATATAGACCATGGAGAAGCCGCTTATTGGTACGATCTGGGTGCATACAGTTATTCTGTAGCTCGGCGTTTGCCCGAAGAGCCTCTTAAGGAAGAAGTTCTAGCCTTAGCTACCAATGCCTATAATAAGGCACGGGAGTTAAGGCCTTATATTGCCTTCGAAAATTATTCTCTGGCCGATGTCTACACATACTGGGCTGAAACAGGAGCCGCTGATAAATGGCCTATAGCCTTGTCCCTATACGAACGAGCATCCCAATTGTTTCCGCGCAACGCCGTCATATTTAACAAATGGTCGCTGGCACTAATCATCAAAGGAAATTTAGACGAGGCTCGAACAAAGCTTGACTACACCGCATCTATTGACCCCGAATGGGCCGAGACCTCTTTTCTTTCCGGGCTGCTTCTGGCCAAAGAAGGGAAAAATGCCGAAGCCGCGCTTGAGATTACTAAACCGATACAGGATAACCCAGTTAATCTCGACTATTTTATTGACTTGTGTGGTAGCCTTGCTGTCTATGATATGGTGCGCCAGTTAGACGATATATTGAAATCCTACGCACAGACAGTATCTGATTATTGGATCCCTCATGCTATGCTTGGAGTCACCAGCTTGTTTGTTGCCAGCCCTGATAAGAGCCTCGATGAATTCAACACTGCTATGAGGTCGGTGCCAAGTAACGATGCTGGAGACCTTTTCCGAGCTATATTGAGGCTCTCCTCAATGAGCCCGGAACTAAAAACGATGCTTCCGACCGTGGCTGCCGAATGGCGAGACAAGCTGAGCCAAAGCCCGGAGCGGGATACTCTACTCCCGGCACTTGACCAGTTCATAAGCAACCCAAAATAGGAAACACCAACGGTAGCTGCGACCCTTAAGGGTCGCTCATGTTACCCCCAATGTAGGTACGACCTTTTAAGGTCGTGCTCTGCGGGGCTAAAGCCCCGCAGCTACATGTTGCTAATTGATTTGGATAGGCTAAAAGCCCCGCAGCTACATGCTTCTTGACAAATTAGTTGACACATCACAATGAGGCACTTGCCGCCACTTCCCAGCTACTTACTTTATGTAAACTAATCCCCTATCGCTTTTTTCTAATAGCTGCCTTCGTGTCGCTATAAATGCTAAACCTGCCCTATTTTGCTATCATATTACCTGCTGTACTTGAATTCTTTGGGAAAGCAACTCATATTGGGCAAACATATTAGCCAGCAAATTGCCGAATCTGCCGAGACATATACCGACCCCGATGGCAATAAGTGCCCTGTTGTTAGCCTGAAAGCAGTGGCTTCTATTGCTCAGGAGCGAAAAATATCGGTCAGAGATGCGGAGATAGCCGCATTGAAGCAGGGCATCACCCCATGGCGGTATCTGCGCAACATAGGCACTATCGGCCTGGATGGACAAATTAGACTATTACAATCATCAGTGGCAGTTGTGGGAGCAGGAGGATTGGGAGGAACTATAATAGAACTTCTGGCCAGGCAAGGTATAGGTCACATAATCATCATCGATAATGACCGCTTTGCCGAACAGAATTTGAACCGGCAATTGATGTCTACGGAGAAGAACCTGGGTAAATATAAGGCTCTTGTGGCGGCGAAAAGAGTGGCACAGATAAATTCGGCAGTCACAGTTACAACATTCGTGGAGAAGCTAACCAAAGAGAACGCGCGAAAATTACTCGAGGGTGCTAGGGTAGTGGCCGATGGGTTAGACAACCTGCCATCTCGTTTTGCGGTTGAGAATGCGTGTAGGAGCTTACGGATTCCACTGGTACATGGAACAATTGCCGGCTTCTGCGGTCAACTCACTACTATTTTCCCGGAAGATGCGGGACTGCGTTGCATTTACGGTTCCTCAGACAGATTCCCAGAGCAGGGTATTGAAGTGAAAATTGGTAATCCGTCAGCTACACCGGCAATCATTGCCGCCTGGCAGGTCCAGGAAATAGTCAAAATTATCACTGGAATCGGTGAACCGATTCGAAACTCTCTTCTCCTGCTGGATATGATGGAAGGCACTGCTGACAGGATTGATTTGAGCGGGTAGCCACGATCCTTTAGGACCGTGCTCACTAAAGCCTCGTGGCTACATATTATGAAATCCTAAATTCGAATTTCTAAACTCTGAACAAATACAAAACTACAAATATCAACGACCAAAACCTTTTTGGGATTTGGATAATTAGAATTTTGATATTATTTAGGATTTGTGATTTAGTATTTTGAATTTTCTACCGTGTGGCTACATCAAATAATTATCAGAGTGGGGTATAATATTGTAAATGACTGTTTTATGGATAGTTTTGTTCTTCATGGTCGGCGCTGCCGTTGGCAGCTTTATAAATGTAGTTGCTGACCGCCTGCCGGAAGGTAAATCTATTATCTCACCGCCATCGCATTGTTCTGAATGTCAGCACCAAATTTCGGCAAGTGATAATATCCCCATATTCAGCTATCTCTGGCTTAGAGGTCGTTGCCGCAATTGCGGTGCCACTATACCTCAACGTTTGCTTTGGGTGGAATTGGGCACAGCCATTTTGTTCGCCTTCCTCTATTGGCACTATGGTCTTAGCTGGGAACTGGCATTGGTTGTCTTTTACTGCTGCTTGTTCATTTCCCTTCTGCTCATCGACCTGGAGCACAGCATACTGCCTAACAAGATAGTTTACCCGGGAATAATTATCGCTTTCGCTATAGCCACTCTGGGGTCAATATTCGGCTTCGAACCGAGTGACATCGTGGGCGGGGGCTTTCGGCTCTGGATTGTGGATGTCGCTGTTGGCGGCGGCATTGGCTTTGGACTCCTATTTGTTATCGCTCTCATTTCCCGAGGGGGCATGGGGTGGGGAGATGTCAAGCTGGCGGCACTGATAGGTCTTGTCACCGGCTTCCCATTGGTTTTTCTAGCTATGTTTTTGGGCATAGTTGGCGGCGGCTTAACAGCTGCGATTTTGCTATTAGCCAAATTAAAAGGCCGAAAAGATGCCATACCTTTCGGCCCCTTTCTGTCACTGGCTGCCATGGTAACTATATTCTGGGGTAGCAACATACTTAACTGGTTAATTCCATACTTAAGCCCCCATTCTTGAGATTATACCTCTCCCCAAGAAATACAAAACCCTATCTGTCTAAGCCTTTCCGGTCGTACAAAAGTATGACCTGACATCACCAGGAAGTCTTACACTGGGGTCACCCCCTTTTTCCGGTAAAACCAGCCACATACTCCATTACAGAATGAGTCCGATACTCTAAACTGTATGTAGGTATTTGACGACAAGGTTTAATTATGAAAGATTTAGAAAAAGAGACTGAAATCAAAGAGTTCCCGATTGTTTTCGGTAGCCATGGATTGCAACTTAAGGGCAAAATTATTCTTCCAAAGGAAGCCAGTGCCGATGAGCCAGTGCCCGGCGCCGTTTTATGCCATGGCTTTGGAGCCGCCTATCGAGTTATGGAGCCATCGGCTCGAATTATGGCGATGCAGGGTGTAGCCAGTCTCATCTTCGATTTTCGCGGTCACGGTGCCAGCGAAGGCGCTATCGATGGCAAGATGGCAGAAGACGTTATTGATGCCTGGAATATATTATGTCAACTCCCTGAAGTAGACAGCCAGCGAATGGGTGTTGCCGGACATAGCTTGGGAGCCATGTCAGCAATTCTAGCTGCTGAGCAGGTAGGCAACCCCCGCGCATTGGTTGCCTTAGCCTGTCCGCCAGAAATAGATAGCCAGCTGCCAATTGGCGGGGCGAAAAACGTCGGCAGATGGGGAGGCGACTTCAAAGCTATTGCGGAATATCCCAAACACGGCGCTTTTCCCTGGTTGAAAGGCATTGCTGCACTGATTTGCAGAGCCTGGATGTACCTGGGTTGTTTCAAGGTGAGGGTTGACTGGCAGAAGTTCATTGAAGCCTTCCCGCAAATGAAGATGTCTTCGGTACTGGAAAAGCTTAAGGATTGCTCTAAACTGTTTGTCTTTTGTGAAGGCGACAGGGTAACACCGTATCGAAAATACGCAGTTGTATACGAAGCGGCTTGTGAGCCCAAGGAACTGCTTCTGGCGAAAGGTGGTTTCCACACCACTCCACTGCTGCCCGGAAACCTGCGTTCCCAATGGACAGAGTGGCTGGCAAGAACTCTAACCGATATCACAGAATAACTTGAAGGAGAATAATATGAGAGTGCTTATCACTGGCGGAGCCGGCCGGTTAGGAATAAATGTCGGCAAGGCGTTTATAAAGAGCGGATTTCAAATTCGTGTGTTCTATTTGGACACGCCGGGGAACAGGAATAGCGTGAAAAGACTCGGTGAAAGGACTGAAATCTACTGGGGAGACATAACACGTCCTGATTCGGTCCAGAAAGCGCTGGAAGGAGTTGATGCCGTAGTCCATATGGCTGGTATCCTGCCGCCTGTAGCTTATGAAAAACCTGAACTGGCAGCGAAGGTCAATGTGGGCGGTACCAGGATAATCGTTGATCTTTTAAAACAGATGGGTGCACAAATCCCATTTATCTTTACTTCCTCAGTAGCTGCCTTTGGCCCTACACCTGATGTTAACAGGCCTCTATGCCCTGAAGAACATGATGCCAATCCCAGAGGAGCCTACGGTGAGACTAAGCTGCAAGCCGAGAATATCATCAAAGAATCAGGTATTGACTATGTAATTTTACGCCTTACCGCAACCATGTACCTGAACTTCTCGATAAGTGACCTTAAACGGATGTTCACCGTCCCATTGAATAATAGGGTCGAATATTGCCACCCGGATGATACAGCATCAGCAATACTCAATGCGGTTAAAAATTTCGATTCCGTAAAAGGTAATACTTTAATCATCAGCGGCGGCCCCGGAGAAAGGATGCTGTACAAAGATATGATAAGACATATACTTGGCGTGATGGGATTGCCCATGCCGCCGGCTCATAAATTCACCAAGGAGCCCTATTACCTGGACTGGTATGATACTACCAAGTCCCAGAAGCTACTTAATTTCCAGCACAGAAGCTTTGCCGCCTATATTAGAGACTATTCAAAGCAGCTTGCCAGGCAGTACGGTCCGGGATTCATACCGTTCATGCGCCACTTCGTCGGACCTGTCTTCGGCAAAGCCATTGTTCAGTTTTTTTAGTGATTTTAGCCAACAGACTTATTGCATCCCCGCGCACTATATGATATACTATCATATCAGTGAGACCTTTAAGTCAGTCCAGAGAGGCTGGCAAGGGAAATATGACAAACAGTCTTAGCCATACAAAGCTTCCCTCAGAGGTTGCTTGTTTAAAAACCTCTTGCCAGTTCTCGGCAGGAGGCTTTTTTTATGTCTGAGAGAACTCTACTGTCTGCCGAGGACATGCAGCGAGCTTTGGTCCGCGTGGCCCACGAGATTGTAGAAAGAAACAAAGGCGCCAAGGACCTTGTCCTCGTCGGCATGCAAACCCGGGGAGTTCCATTAGCCAGGAGGCTGGCAACCACTATCCAAGGTCTCGAGGGGATTAACGTACCAGTTGGCTCGCTCGACATCAGCCTCTATCGTGACGACCTTTCATCATTATCTCTGAAACCTACGGTTCATCGCACTGACATTCCCGTGGACATTACTGACAAACAAGTAATCCTTGTTGACGACGTATTCTACACCGGGCGCAGCATTCGTGCCGCTATGGATGCTCTAATAGATTTAGGGCGGCCTCAATCTATACAGCTGGCAGTTCTGGTTGACCGAGGCCACCGGGAACTGCCAATACGTGCCGACTACGTAGGCAAGAATATACCAACATCGAAAAATGAGGAAATAAAGGTTGGCATCAAAGAGGTGGATGGCGAAGACAAGGTGATCATAGTTTCCTCTGGCAAGGAGGCAACTGATGAGAACAGTTGAATCGAGTTCGGGTACAGCGACTCCAGATACTTTCCCACCGCCATCCATAGCTGTATGGCAACATAGTCATGTACTCGACCTGGATGATTTCACCAGGGAAGAAATTGAGCTTGTTTTGGAGATAGCTGATGCTATGGCGGAGGTGCTCACCAGGGAAGTGAAAAAGGTGCCGACATTAAGAGGCAAGACGGTTGTCACTCTTTTCTACGAGCCCAGCACACGTACTCGCGCCTCATTCGAGTTGGCAGCCAAGAATTTAAGCGCCGATACCGTGAGTATTGATGCTTCTAAAAGTAGCGTTGTCAAGGGGGAGTCTTTGATTGATAGCCTGTGCACTATTCAGGCTTTGGGCGCTGATATTATAGTTATGCGCCATTCACAATCCGGTGCTCCTTATCTTGCCGCCCAGCATATAAACTCCAGCATTATAAATGCCGGTGACGGCTGGCATGCCCATCCTTCTCAAGCTCTTCTCGACCTTTATACCATCCGCCGCCATTTAGGTAAACTAGACAATCTTAAAATAGCCATTATCGGCGATATCATGCACAGTCGTGTTGCCCGCTCAAATATATGGGGCATGACGACGATGGGAGCTAAAATAGTTCTATGTAGTCCGTCCACTCTGTTACCGAGAGGTTTGAATGACTTCATCGCCAACTGTCAATTGCCGAAGGTCAGCATCGAAAATAAAATTGAGCCGGCCTTAGAAAATGCTGATGTGGTAATGCTTCTAAGGCTTCAGATGGAAAGACAACAAAGCGGGCTGCTGCCCAGCTTGAGAGAATACATCCAGCACTATCAACTGACAACGGAGCGACTTTCCCTGGCTAAATCAAATGTCTTGGTTATGCACCCAGGCCCAATCAATGAAGGCATCGAGATAAGTCCCGAAGTCGCTCACGGCACTCAATCAGTAATTGAAGAGCAGGTAACTAACGGCGTAGCCATTCGAATGGCATTGCTCTACTTAATCACCGGAGGTAAAAACAAATAATGCCGCCCAACCTGCTAATAAGCGGCGGCCATGTCCTCGACCCCGGTCAAGGAATAGACAAAGTTGTGGATTTGCTCATATCCAAAGGCAAAATCGCCTGGATTGGAGATAAAGGAACAGCACCCAGTCACCCTGACTTAAAGACTATCGACGCCAGGGGTCTCGTTGTCTGTCCTGGATTCATTGACCTGCATTGCCATCTGCGTGAGCCGGGTTTTGAAGATAAGGAAACTATCAGCACCGGCACCAAAGCTGCCGCCAAAGGCGGTTTCACTACCGTTTGCTGCATGCCCAATACAAATCCACCTCTTGATAGTCGGGCTTCTATAGATTATGTAAAGAAGACGGCTGAAATTGAGGGCATAGTTCAAGTGCTGCCCATAGGCTGCATAACCAAAGCAAGGCAAGGCAAAGAGATAACCGAAATGAATGAACTGGCTGAGGCTGGAGTTATCGGTTTCAGTGACGACGGCGACCCTGTAGCCAGCTCACGAATTATGTCACTGGCTATGGACTACAGCCAGGCCTTGGGTTTGCCGATTATTGACCACTGTGAGGACAAAGAATTGAGTGATGGCGGCTTTATGAACGATGGCTGGGTCTCGGCTCGCCTGGGGCTTAAAGGTATGCCCGAAGCTGCTGAGGAGATTGTGGTTGCCCGTGATATAGCATTGGCACAAATGACAGGCGTCAGGCTTCATATCGCCCACGTCAGCACCGAGGGCTCGGTAGAACTTATCCGCCGGGCCAAAGAAAAAGACATAAAAGTCACTGCCGAAGTCACTCCCCACCACCTGACCCTGACCGAAGAACGAGTGATGGGCAGCCAGCTACAAAAGAACAACCAACTGGCATATGATACCAACGCTAAAGTCAACCCGCCGCTGCGCACCAACGAAGATGTCGCCGCTCTAATCAAAGGCCTCAAGGATGGCACTATCGATGCTATTGCCACTGACCACGCTCCTCATACCCTGGTAGACAAAATGTGCGAGTTCGGCCTGGCAGCTTTCGGTATCAGTGGCTTGGAAACGGCTTTCGTCTGCCTCATGAGCCTGGTACATAGCGGCCAGCTAGACATGAAGACCCTTATCTCCAAGCTCACAACCGAGCCGGCCACAATTATAGGCACCAGATACGGAGAATTTGGCACACTGAAGACCGGCTGCAGAGCTGACGTTACCATTTTCGACCCGAATAAGGAATGGATTGTCTACAGCCGTGACTTCGCCTCTAAAGGTAAGAATACACCGTTCGACGGCTACCATTTCAAAGGCAGGGTGCGAATAGCTGTAGTGGCTGGACAGGTAGTCTATAAATCAGAATGAAAGAAGAGAAGGTTCTTTGTGCCCAGACGTAACGATATCAAAAAGGTGATGATTATCGGCTCCGGACCTATTGTAATAGGGCAGGCTTGCGAATTCGACTACTCCGGAACTCAGGCATGCAAAGCGCTTCGAAGTCTGGGCTATGAAATTGTACTTGTAAATTCAAATCCGGCGACTATCATGACTGACCCGGGAATGGCAGACGTCACATATATTGAACCGCTAAATCTCCAAATGATGACTCAAATCATTGAAAAGGAACGGCCCGATGCTCTACTACCAAACCTGGGTGGGCAAACGGGTCTCAATCTCAGCGCTGAATTGGCGCGTTCCGGAGTCCTTGATAAATATGGAGTCCGAGTAATCGGCGTTGATGTCGACGCCATTAGAAGCGGTGAAGACCGTACCATCTTCAAGGAAACGATGAATCGTTTGGGCATAGAAATGCCTCAAAGCCAGGCAGTCTACAGTGTTGAGGACGCAGAAAAGGTCGCGGCTGAACTCGGGTATCCAGTAGTTATCCGCCCCGCTTATACCATGGGGGGAACGGGTGGTGGTCTGGTCTACAATGTAGACGAATTACGCACTGTGGCTAGCCGCGGCATTTCGGTAAGCCTCATCGGGCAGGTGCTGGTGGAGGAATCAGTTTTGGGGTGGGAAGAGCTGGAGCTGGAAGTCGTCCGAGATTCTAAAAACCAGATGATTACCGTATGTTTTATCGAAAATGTAGACGCCATGGGCGTTCATACTGGCGACTCTTTTTGTGTGGCTCCGATGCTTACCATCGATACCAAGTTGCAAAAACGCCTCCAGGATTATTCTTATAGAATCGTGGAGGCAATACGCGTTATAGGTGGTACCAACATTCAATTTGCACACGACCCTAAAACAGGCCGTGTTGTGGTAATTGAGATAAATCCCAGGACTTCGCGCTCATCGGCGCTGGCTTCTAAGGCGACCGGCTTCCCCATCGCCTTCGTCTCTGCCAAATTGGCTGCTGGCCTGACACTCGATGAAATCCCCTATTGGCGTGATGGCACCCTCGAGAAATACACGCCGTCAGGTGATTACGTGGTAGTGAAGTTCGCCCGCTGGGCGTTTGAAAAATTTAAGGATGCCGAAGACAAACTCGGCACTCAAATGCGAGCCGTTGGCGAGGTTATGAGCATCGGTAAAACATACAAGGAAGCACTTCAGAAGTCAGTTCGCTCTCTAGAGAACGGTCGCTACGGATTCGGCTTCGCCAAAGATTTTCACAAGAAGTCGCTCAACGAACTGATGACTATGTTGAACGAAGCAACCAGTGAGCGACAGTTCATAATGTATGAGGCTCTGCGTAAAGGTGCGGATGTGCAGGAACTCTACGAGAAGACTTATATCAAGCCCTGGTTTATCAACCAGATGAAGGAGCTGGTAGAACTGGAGGAGGAAATCCTCAAATACAGAGGTAAAACGCTGCCGGATGCTTTTTTTACCCAAGCCAAGAAAGATGGATTCTCAGACCGCTACCTATCACAGATTCTGGGTTTGCTGGAGAAAGAGATTCGCCAGAAACGCACCTCGCTTGGGGTAGTTGAAGGTTGGGAGCCTGTCCCTGTCAGCGGTGTCGAAAATGCAGCGTACTACTTCTCAACCTACAACGCACCTGACAAGACCGCAAGCAGCCAGAGACGCAAAGTGATGGTATTGGGCGGCGGGCCTAACCGCATCGGTCAAGGCATAGAATTTGATTACTGCTGTGTCCACGCCGCTTTTACACTGCGCGATGAAGGATACGAGACTATAATGGTCAATTGTAACCCCGAAACAGTGTCAACTGATTACGACACTTCGGATAAGCTCTACTTTGAACCACTTACGGTTGAAGACGTTTTGAGTATTTATCAAAAGGAAAAACCAGAAGGTGTCATAGTCCAATTCGGCGGCCAAACACCGCTGAATATTGCTAACGAATTATCCGAGGCCGGCGTCAAAATCTTAGGCACATCACCCGAAACGATAGACCTTGCTGAGGATAGAGACCGTTTCCGCCAAATGATGGAAAAGCTCAAAATCCCCATGCCAGAGTCTGGCATGGCAAGCAATTTGAAGGAAGCACTCAGCGTGGCTAAACGAATTGGCTATCCATTAATGGTGCGGCCGTCTTATGTACTGGGTGGTCGCGGCATGGAGGTAGTGCACGATGAGGCTATGCTGAAAGAATACGTCGCTGCAGCAGTAGACGTAACCCCCGACCGCCCTATCCTGATTGACAAGTTTCTTGAAAATGCAATCGAGACAGAGGCGGATGCTATAGCCGATGGGACTGATGCCTTCGTGCCCGCGGTCATGGAGCACATCGAGCTAGCCGGCATCCATTCGGGTGATTCTGCCTGTGTCATCCCACCTGTCACCATACCTCAACATCACATCGATACCATCAACCAATATACCAGGACAATCGCCACAGAACTTAACGTAATAGGGCTGATGAACATTCAGTACGCTATCGCCAGGGATGTTCTGTATGTACTGGAAGCCAATCCACGAGCGTCACGAACTGTACCACTGGTCTCGAAGGTCTGTAACGTCTCCATGGCACGTCTGGCAACCCAAATAATGCTCGGTAAGAAGCTCTCAGAGCTTAATCTCAGACAACGCCGTATCCCCCATTTTGGTATCAAGGAAGCGGTGTTCCCCTTTCCTATGTTCCCTGAGGTGGACCCTATTCTGGGACCGGAAATGCGGTCGACTGGAGAAGTATTGGGAATTGCTAATTCCTTTGGCTTGGCCTTCTTCAAAGCGCAGATGGCAGCACAACAAATACTCCCTATAGAAGGAACAACACTGATAAGCCTGTTTAGCAAGGACTTGCCTGCTGCATTGGAGGTAGCCAAGCGATTCTCCGAGCTCGGCTTTGAAATTAAGGCAACACGCGGCACTCACAGATTTTTAGCCAGACACGGCATCAAGTCTGAGTTGATATTAAAGATGCACGAAGGGCGACCCAACATCGCAGATGGCATCAAGAACAAAGAAATTCAGCTCGTAATCAACACTCCCAGTGGTAAGCTGGGTAAATATGACGATTCGTATATCCGCAAGACAGCAATTAAGCACAAGGTAACATACATAACAACGCTGGCTGCTGCTGTGGCTGCCGCCAAGGGGATAGCTGCGTATCGCAATGGTAAACTAGAAGTTAAGTCCCTGCAAAGCTATCATGCCGACATCCAATAAATATAGTGAGGAGGAAAGGTCGATCCAATTGAAACAAGTCTCAGCTACTATAGTTTCCAATATACCCATCATACGATATGCTGTTTCTGGGAATGGGTCATTTGAGCCGCCATCTGCTATATATCATCTTATTCGTTTTGACGCTCCTGATATTGCTGCAGAAGCCCGACCTGGGCAATTCATTACCATAAGTTGTGGCCGAGACTTCATATTGCGTCGTCCTCTCAGCATTCACCGGGTGGACAACCTGAATCAAATCTCCATTCTTTTCGCCGTCGTGGGTGCCGGAACACATTGGCTTTCACAACGCCAGAAAGGTGAAACGCTAGACTTGCTTGGAGCTCTAGGTAACGGCTTTTCCATCGAGCCGGCATCAAAGAAACTGTTACTGGCGGCTGGAGGTATAGGTATCGCTCCCTTGGTCTTCCTGGCGCAAAAAGCACTAAACGAGGGAAAGTTTGTGAAACTGCTTCTAGGCGCCCGCACAAAGGACGGACTATACCCTAAGGAACTCCTGCCAGATGGAACCGAGACGCTCATTACCACCGAAGACGGCAGCGATGGCGAGAAAGGTAAGGTTACCGATATACTGCCCGGACATGTCCATTGGGCTGACCAAATCTATGCCTGCGGTCCCTTAGCCATGTACCAAGCAATAGCCAAACAAGGGAAGCAACAGCGGGGCAAGAAACCAGTTCAGGTATCACTGGAAGTAAGGATAGGATGCGGTACAGGAGCTTGCTTCGGCTGCAGTATAAAAACTAAAAACGGCATGAAACAGGTGTGCCGCGATGGCCCTGTTTTCAACCTGGACGAAATTCTGCTGGAGGAGGTAAGACTATGACTACTCAAAGCAAAGCCATCCGTATTAGCACCAAAGGAAATTGCGATATGATAGACATAACCGGACAAATAGCCAAAGAAATAGCCGAATCCAATATCAATAGCGGAATAGCCACCATTTTCATAACTGGTTCAACTGCCGGCGTAACAACCATTGAGTATGAGAGTGGCGTGATCAGGGATTACAAGGACATGTGGGACCGAAATGTGCCTTTGAATATTTCTTACCAGCATGACCAGAGATGGGGAGACGGGAACGGATACTCCCACGTGAGAGCTTCACTTCAAAGCCCATCGCTAGTCGTGCCCTTTACTAACAAGAAAATGATGCTCGGAACCTGGCAACAGATTGTAGTGTTAGACTTCGACAATCGTGCCAGGTCAAGAGAAATTGTACTGCAGCTTTTAGGCGAATAAGCACTGGTGTACATTGCTATATCCAGTTATATGATGGCATACTTATTAGACTGTGCCTGAATTAGATATTCTCTCTATCCTGCTCATAGCCCTAGCTTTATCTGCCGATTGTTTTGCCGTAGCCCTCAGTGGCAGTATTTATATAAGAAATTTTTCCTTCGCCCCGATACTACGTACCGCTCTTACCTTCGGAGCTTTCCAAGCCGCTATGCCAGCTTTGGGATGGCTGGCGGGACGGACTGTTGTACATTTGATAGCAGGCTATGACCACTGGGTGGCTTTTATTTTGCTGGCTCTAGTCGGAGGCAGAATGATTTGGGAATCATTTCGTACCCCGGGCAATCAAAGGCGAATAGACATTAGTAAAGGCCTTCTTCTGGTGACCCTGGCAGTTGCAACTAGCATAGATGCCCTGGCAGTTGGATTAACATTTGCCTTTCTTAAAGTAAACATCGTTATCGCTTGCTTAATCATTGGAATGGTTGCCTTTGGTGTTACTATTGCGGGCTTTACATTAGGGAGAAAAGTGAAAACCTGGTTGGGTAAGTACGCTGAGGCTATCGGAGGTGTCATCCTTATTGCAATTGGCCTTAGAGTCCTCTTGACTCATATCCTATGACTATGGGCGCACACGTTACAAAGTCTCTATCTTACTCGGCAACAGAGTTTGCCTTTCACCGAATATCTTCACATTGATAAGCGTGGCAGGCAAGGGTAAAATGGCACCAGTTTTTCTGGTTTTCATTGATTCTATTTGACATTCAGGCAGGTTAGTGTAAATGCGTATTTGCTTGCTTAGCTACCGAAGTTATCGTTATTCCGGCGGTCAGGGTATTTATCTTCGCTATCTTAGCCATTCGCTATGCGACCTCGGCCACCAGGTTGACGTAGTATCAGGACCACCATATCCCGAATTGGACGATGGAATACGACTTATTAAATTACCGAGCCTCGATCTGTACTCAATGTCATCCGTCCAACGATTGTTCATACATCCCAGAAAATTAAACACATTCGCCAGTCTGGTCGAATGGGCGGGTACCATAAGCGGTTACTTTTCAGAACCTCTGGCCTTCGGCATGCGAGCCTATGACCTGATGCGTCGAGGCGGAAACAATAAATACGATATTGTCCATGATAATCAGACTATGGCATACGGCGTGCTTAAAATTCAGGAACTCGGATTGCCTGTTGTTGAGACCATACACCACCCGGTGACTATTGACCGTGATTTAGCCGTTCAATCAGCAACCTCACTGAAAGATAAGCTGGGCCTTAAGAGATGGTTTTCCTTTATCAATATGCAAATTAAGGTGGCTCGCAGGCTGTCTCACATCATTACTGTTTCACAGACTGCCCGCCAGCATATCGCTGATACGTTCCGAATATCTGAAGATAAGCTGCGAGTTATATATAATGGGATTGATACAGATATTTTCAGCCCCTCTCCAACAGTTGCCCGCCTGAACAACAGGCTCCTAGTGGTAATAAGCAGAGATACACCCGTAAAAGGTCTGCGATTTATGCTGGAAGCACTGACTGTATTACGCCAGAGGCACGACCTTGAACTAATAGTAGTAGCTAAAGTAACAGATAACCGCACTACACAGAGACTTATCAGTACCCTGGGTATAAGAGATTATGTAAAGTTCATTGATGAGATAGACACTCTTGAACTAGTGAACCAGTATCGACTAGCCAGTGTGGTAATCGTACCGTCTGTGTATGAAGGTTTCGGTTTACCGGCTGCTGAAGCCATGGCTTGCGGGGCTCCAACGGTTTCGACAACTGCCGGTGCCTTACCTGAGGTTGTAGGAGATGCCGGGATTCTGGTACCCCCTGCTGACGTGAAGGCTCTGGTCAATGCCATTTCGGAACTTGTAGTCAACCCGGATAAACGTAAACACCTCAGTGCGATAGGACGACGCAGGATCGTGCAGACATTCAATTGGGGGAATACAGCCAAAAACACTGCCGACGTTTACCACGAAGCGATAGAATATCAGAAATACTTAAATAGGCGTGTCTAATCTATCCCGTTCAAACACCGTAGTTATGATTTCAACCCTGTTTTATATATTCCGGTTTAGATATATTAGTGCACCAAGAAGAAGGACAAGGTGTGACTAATATACCTGACCCATTACTCCTATTGATATATCTAGCCAACACAGGTACAATGTTTTCGGATTTTTGTGCTCTTTTAGACTGACTATCTAGCTTTCAGGCGAATAAACAAGTGCGTATTTGTTTGCTTAGTTACAGATGTTATCGCTATTCAGGCGGACAAGGCATCTATGTCCGCTACCTAAGCCGTTGTCTTAAAGAACTAGGTCACGATATAGAGGTAATGGCCGGACCACCCTACCCAGAACTAGATGACGGGATAAAGCTAAGCAAACTGCCCAGCCTTGACCTATATTCACTCCCGGAAAGACAGCGTCTATTTATAAATCCCAAAAGACTAAATTCCTCGCCTAATTTCGTTGAATGGCTGGGTGAATGTTGCGGATTTTTTACCGAGCCACTTACCTTCGGCATGCGCGCCTATAGCTATTTACGAAATGGCAACCGGTATAAGAAATATGACGTTATCCACGACAATCAAAGTCTGTCTTACAGCATGCCAAAAATACAGAAACTCGGTATTCCTGTAGTAACAACCATTCATCACCCTATTACCATTGACCGAGACTTAGCTATCAAGGCCGCTAAGTCCTTATGGCAAGAAATGGGTATCAGGAGATGGTATTCATTTGCCAATATGCAACTTAAAGTGGCTAAGAAACTTTCGCACTTTATCACCGGCTCGCAAAATTCATATCACCAGATAATTGACATCTTCCAATTGCCAAAGGATAGGCTCCGGGTAATCTATGATGGCGTCGATAGCGCTGTATTCAATCAAGCACCGGAAATTAAACGCTCCGAAAACCGTCTGCTGGTTATAAACAGTGGAGACACACCTTTGAAGGGCTTAAAATATCTGCTGGAAGCTGTGGCCGCTTTAAAATTGGAACGAAAAATTCAGCTCACTATTGTGGGAAAACCGATGAAGAACGGCTACACTCAGGGGCTTGTTGATAGCTTAGGGATAGCGGATTGTGTTACACATCTCGGTCAGATAGCCACTAATGAACTCGTACGGCATTACTCCACTGCCACCATGGTAGTGGTACCTTCTGTTTACGAAGGATTTGGTTTACCGGCGGCTGAGGCTATGTGCTGTAAAACACCCGTAATTTCCACAACTGCCGGAGCTCTACCCGAGATTGTCGGAGATGCTGGCGTGCTCGTACCTCCAGCTGATACCAGAGCGCTGGTCGAGGCAATTGCAGGCCTGCTGGATAACCCGGACAAACGTAGAGTCCTGGCTGAAATGGGACACAGACGAGTAACGGATATGTTTAACTGGAAAAACACCGCTATGCTTACGGCTGAAGTCTATAGAGAAGCTATCGAGCGCCACAGAGGTTTTGAAGCACAATGACATATCTCACCTAAGGAGCACTCCAAAATGCAGCTGAAGCTTGATAATTACCTCTCCAAAAAATATCTGAAGCCCACGGTCGGCTCTATCGTGGCCGTGCAACAGGCAGATGGCTCAATCCCCTGGTTCCAGGGAGGAATTGCAGACACGTGGACGCATGTTGAAAACGCGATGGCGTTGGATGTTGGCAATTTTCACGGCGAAGCACGGCGAGCCTATGAGTGGCTGTCCGAAATTCAACTGGAGGACGGAAGCTGGTATGCCTCGTACAAAGATGGTAAACCGCTTGAAACCTCCAAGGTTTCACATGGCGTTTCATATATTGCCGTAGGGGTATGGCACCATTACCTGAGCACCGGCGACGTTTCTTCTCTCCAGAAAATGTGGCCGGCTGTACAGGCTGCGATTGACTTCGTATTAGACATGAGAGGCCCTAACGGTGAAATTTACTGGGCTAGAGATAGTGCCGGCGCTATATATCCCACAGCGTTAATAAGCAGTTGTAGTTCAACATATTTAAGCATCAAAAGCGCTCTTTCCATTGCCTCAATTCTACGTGAAGACAGAACTGACTGGAAAATGGCAAATGCCGCTCTGGCGAAAGCAATTCAGGAAATGCCCTGTGTACTCAGTACACCTCAAGAAAATAAATTTACATTTGCTATGGACTGGTATTACCCGGCGATGTGCAGTGTCGTCAATGGCAACGATGCCAAGCTGCGCCTGTCCAGCGGCTGGGATAAATTTGTCATCGATGGCTTTGGCTGCCTCTGCAGCCTGGAACAGGGATGGGTAACAGCTGCTGAAACAAGCGAGCTAGCTATCGCCCTCGCAGTGCACGGCGAATACGAGGACTCGTCAACCGTCTTTAACTGGATTCACCAGTTGCGTGATGAGGACGGCGCCTACTTTTACGGTATAGCACTGCCAACGAAAGAAATCTGGCCGGAGGAAAAACCGACCTGGACATCGGCAGCAGTAATCCTGGCCGCCGATATGCTCCGGCCTATGTCGGCAACAAGTCTACTTCTTGACCACCACGGGCCGGCAATACCGTAGCGTCCCCAATGTCTTAGTCATCGGCAGCTCTTCAAACTGCCCTGAGGCCAGTGCCAGCTTGTAAACCTCATGAGGCGCTTGTCCACCTTCAGCCGGGTCTAAAAAGATATCGTGGAAAACTAGAAACCCGCCGAGAATCAAATGCGGATACCAGCACTTATAATCTGTTATAACTGTTTCATAGCTATGGCCACCGTCAATAAAGACCAGGCCTAAGGGAGTCGCCCAATCCTTAGCAGCGACATATGATTTGGTGACCAGGGGCACCACAACCTCGTCCAATCCAGCCTTTTGGATGATGTCACGAAAATAAGGAAAGCTATCAATCAGTCCGGACTTGCTATCGATGAGGTCAGCATCGAAGTAAGGCTGCCCTGGTTGTTGTTCCTCAGAACCTTGATGATGGTCGATGGAGAACAACGTCTTTCCCTTTATTTTACAGGCAACTCCAAGATATACGGTGGATTTCCCACAAAAGCTGCCAATCTCAAGACAAGGGCCAAGCGAACACGCTTCCGAGGCTAATTCAAACAATCTAGAGCCCTCTTCCTGGTCAAGAAATCCCTTGACTTCTGAGATAAACGGCGGTATCGGATTCTTATTTTCCATTCGTTTAATAGATAGGATACATCTTCAGGGTATTGGTTTCAATTATATGCAGTCAGACCATTGTCATTCTGAGCATAGCGAAGAATCTCGTCCGCAGTGTCTTGGTCATTAGTGTTTGTGGTGAGATAATGTAGGGACAGGTCTTTAGAGCAGAACCCATTTACCCGGCCTGCAGAGCTGCCAGGCTTGACCCAATCGAGTCGCTACGCCACGAATAAATTACCTGCCCTGGACTAACGACAGGAACTCAGCGCGTGTTGCCGCTCTACTGCGGAAAAGCCCCCTGGTTGCCGAAGTGATAACATTACTCCCCGGCTTCTTAATACCACGCATGGTCATGCACAAATGCTCGGCTTGAATGACCACCGCCACGCCATCCGGTTGCAGAGCTTCGCAAATTACATCGGCAATCTGTGACGTCATCCGCTCCTGTAGTTGAAGCCGTTTAGCAAAAATATCCACTACTCGCGCCAATTTGCTCACCCCAACAACCCTCCCCTCCTCATTGGGAATATAGCCCACATGAGCCACTCCATAAAATGGCAAAAGATGGTGCTCGCACATAGAGTAAAAAGGAATATCCCTGAGTATAACCATTTCACGATGTCCCACCTCAAAACCCACGTTCAACTCCGCCTTGGCATCCATATCTAAACCGGAAAAAAGCTCCGTGTACATATCAGCGATGCGTTGTGGCGTTTCCCGCAGCCCTTCCCTTCGAGGGTCATCTCCAATAGCCTCAATTATAGAATGTACCGCGGCTTCAATCTTAGGTATGTCAACCACTGCTGCCTCCTCTATTAGATTACTATTTTCTAACGCCTTCCATAAGTCTCTCGGTCCAGCAATCGCTCCGATTTGCTGTTGGCAGTTATGTAAAGTTCCGCTCCGAGATAAAGCGCCGGATTTAACTTGCTCAAATCAAGTGTTCCCTTGGCGGTGAAAAAATCGTCGGTAAAATGCACAGCCACAATTTCTCCTACCATCCAGGCATGGTCGCCATAAATTTTATTTTCCACAAGCTTACACTCATAGGCGGCATACGCATCTCTCAGTATCGGCACGCTTGTTTTCAACGGCTTCTCTTCCTCTATATTAAACTTGTGGAACTTATCCATTTCACTGCCCCCGCTGCCACCGACGGAAGCGATGAGCTCGGCAGCTTCAAAGGGTACAAAGTTAATACCGAACTCTCCGGATTCTACGATAAGTTGATAAGTTAATCTCTTAGGTGCTACAGCCACTCCATAAAGCGGAGGCTTAAAAGAAATGGCGCTGTGCCAGGCGGCTGCCATGGCATTCTTCTTACCTCCGGTGTTGACTGTAAGTATAGCCGCTACTCTGGGATAATGCTGATAGAATTCACCGACGCTGGCTGTTCTTACTCTGGGCATTGGCAGGTCTCCTTATACTTGCGGCGGTTGCTAAAGTCAACTCCACCCTAAGGTTCGCTCAACTACTTTTATGTCAACGGGTAATTCCGGAAAAGGTTCGGCAAACTTGGCCGGCAAGTTGGGGTCTTTCAATCCGGTGCCGGTAATGATGCAGACCACTTTTTTACCGGAGAGCTTCAAACCTTGTTTAACCATCTTAATAAGTCCAGCCACCGATGCTGCTGAAGCCGGTTCGCCGAAAACGCCTTCTTTCCTCGCCAGAAGCTTGTAGGCAGCCAGTATCTCATCGTCACTGACACAATCTATTACGCCGCCGGATTCATCTCGAGCCGCCACTGCCCCCTTCCAGCTAGCAGGATTACCAATACGGATCGCCGTCGCCAGAGTTTTTGGCCTGTCGATGACCCTACCCTTTACTATAGGCGCAGCGCCATCAGCCTGAAAACCCATCATCTTTGGAGTCTTGCTTGCCCTGCCCGCCTTCTTGTATTCCACAAAACCTTTCCAGTAGGCGGTAATGTTGCCGGCATTACCAACCGGGATAAAAAAGTAATCAGGAGCATCACCCAAATCATCCACAATCTCAAAGGCTGCTGTCTTCTGCCCTTCAATGCGGTACGGATTTAGCGAATTAACCAGTGTAACCGGGTGCTTTTCAGCTAGGCTGCGGACTATCTGCAGAGCCTGGTCGAAGTTGCCCTGTATAGCGATAATCTTGGCCCCGTAAGCAATAGCCTGAGCCAGCTTACCCAGGGCGATCTTGCCTTTGGGCACCATAACCACAACATCAAGTCCGAATCTGGCTCCGTAGGCAGCAGCCGAAGCGCTGGTATTTCCGGTAGAAGCACAAATTACGCTGCGGCTGCCTTCTTCCACAGCCTTGGCTATAGCTACCACCATACCCCGGTCTTTGAAAGAGCCGGTAGGATTACAACCCTCGAGCTTAAAATAAAGTCCACCGCAGCCAAGCTCATTCTCCAAGTTAAGCGACCTGACCAGAGGGGTACTGCCCTCGCCCAGGGTTATCATAGGAGTGGCTGGAGTAACCGGCAGAAAATCACGGTATCTGAATAGAACGCCACGTTCCATCATTAGTCTAAGCCTCTACCCTGACGAAGTTACTAATTTCTTTGACCACACCCAGATGCTTGGTCTCTTTAAGTGCCTGCTGTACTGCCTGCTCTTTGGCAGGATGAGTCATTATCACAATTTCGGCAATCTTCGTAGAGGGGTCGGTCTCTTTTTGAATTACCGAAGAAATACTTATGGCATGGTCACCCAGTATTCTGGAGATCTGTGCCAGAACCCCTGCCTGGTCAGCCACGCTCATCCTCATGTAATATCGGGTCTTTATCTCAGCCATGGGCATAACAGTCCGTTCGCTGGCAAAAGGTAATCTCGAGGCACTGGGTTTCCCGCTATTAATATCCTGGGCTATCTTGATTATATCCGAAACAACGGCACTTGAAGTTGCCCTGGGGCCGGCTCCCTCACCATAGAAGATAACCTGGCCTACCAGGTCGCCTTCGACCAGAATGGCATTGTAGACACCATCTACCTTCGCCAAGAGAGAGTCCTCCGGGATAAATACCGGATGAACACGAGCTTCGATAGAATCCCCAGTTCGCTTGGCAATAGCCAGAAGCTTTATGGCATAGCCCAATTCGCGGGCATAGCGAAAATCACGAGCCTGTAGCCGTGAAATTCCCTCGTGATACACGTTCTCCGGCTTGACTTCGGTTCCGAAAGCTATGGTGGTCAAGATAGCCAGCTTGTAAGCCGCATCGATGCCTTCTATATCATTGGTCGGGTTTGCTTCGGCATAGCCTAATTCCTGCGCATTTTTCAAAGCCACGGCAAAATCCAGTCCTTCCTTGGCCATTCGAGTCAAAATATAGTTGGTAGTACCATTTACAATGGCATAGATGGCTGAAACATCGTTGGCCACTAAATCTTCCTGGAACGGAGCAATTAGAGGTATACCGCCACCAACGCTTGCCT
>JBAVQV010000118.1:0-17196 GCA_049694415.1 Dehalococcoidia bacterium | reverse complement strand
TATTCAGCGGTTCAACTCCGCTCGCCGCCTCCACTTCTTGCCGAGGTGGCGGAATGGCAGACGCGGCGGACTTAAAATCCGCTCTCCGCAAGGAGGTGTGGGTTCGAGTCCCTCCCTCGGCACTTTTACCGTACCGGACACAGTGCGTCTCTTGATACTAAGAAGGCGTGCAGGAGGTTATGGTGAAAAAATGGAGTCTCACACTAAAGGTCTTCGTAATAGTAGCTGCAGTTATTCTTTTGTATGTTCTGATAGCCAGCGTTGTAAGAGTCTCCATCGGGCAAATTTCCATTATTAGGGCTGCCATACGTTTCATCATTTTCGGACTAATCGGTGGCTCCATAATAGGAGGCATCGCTGCCGGCATCACAGCGCTTGTAGTAGCCATTAAGAAGCTGGGCGAATGAAATTTCCATCAATCAAAATTCGAGTAGTAGGAGGTTATTATGCGGCAATGGAAATTATACCTAATTATAGTCCCGTCCTTAGTCTTTCTATTGTTTGCCACGATGGCAGCATGCTCTCAACCACCGGCAACTATTGAAAATCAGCCTGTCAGCCAGAAGCCTGCAGAATTCGAAGTAGGCCCCATTACTTTTGAGCCGGCTACGGTCATGGTCGGTGATTTATTTACTGCCACCGCAACAGTCAAAAATACTGGAGATATTGCCGGCACTTACACAGCAACGCTATCTGTCAATGGGCAACAGGTTGACAGTAAAGTCATTCCGGTTGACCCGGGAGGTAGCCAACAGACCAGCTTTCAGCTTTCAAAGACAAACGCCGGCAATTACCAGATAGCCATAGGCAATTCCAGCACTGTTCTAACCGTCTATAACTGGAGCTCCTACACTATCCAATATGACGGGGCTGATGGATCAACAGTGGGTGCATATGTCGATGGAGAACAGGGACATATCATTCATTTCACTCCACCGAACAGAGCCTTCAAGATTCAAAAAATCAGGATATTTGGAATGACCAGGATAAAAACTACTTCCGAGTTGGACAACCGCATCACAGTAAGAATCTGGGATAAGGAAGGAAACAACCAGCTATGGTCTCAAGATTTCCCCTGGCGTTTGTTCCTAGGCGGTAGCTGGCAAGATGTAAAAGTGCCTGACGTACGTGTGAATGATGATTTCCAGGTGGAAGTAGTCACACATAGTAGCGCTCAGGGTGACCCAATCGATTTCGTCTCGATGACGGGGATAGTTCTACCAGGGGTGGACGTAGCAGGAGTTGTCATAAATGTTCCCTGGCCAGTGGGAGGTGACGTGCAAAGCGCTGTCCTTATTGGCTGCAATTATCCTCAGTCTTACATATACTCACCTTCGGACCGCCCCGAAACGCGTTCCGGTTACTCCTATATGGGTAAACTAATTGACCCGGGACAAAAAAGACTTGAAGGAATCCAGTGGCTAATCCGCGTCGAAGGCGAAGGTGCGCCAGGCAGCTAGCTGAGCGAGTCACTCACTCGGCACTGCTATCTCAGTTTCTTGCCGATAACCGCCTTAACCGCCTGCTGAATGGCTTCGGCGGTCAGGCCATACCTCTGGAGAAGCTCATCGGGCTTGCCGGATTTGGCGTAGACGTCTTTGATGCCAATGAAGTCCATCGGCACCGGCTTTTCTCTGACTACCACCTGAGCCACCCGGCTGCCCAAACCGCCGTGAAGTAGATGTTCCTCGGCAACCACGATAGCGCCCGTCTGCGCAGCGGCTGCAATAATAGCTGGCTCATCCAGCGGCTTCAGCGTGGGCATGTTGAGCACCCGACAGTCTACTCCTTTAGATGCCAGACTTTTGGCGGCTTCCAGCGCTTTGGAAACCATTATGCCGCAGGCAATAACGGTTACGTCCTTACCATCCCTTAACGTTACCGCTTTGCCCAAATTGAAGCGATAGCCATCCGTATTAACTGCCGGGAATTTGGGACGGCCCAGCCTGATATAGAACGGGCCTGCGGTAGCTGCGGCCGTCTTTACCGCCTCAGCGGTCTCGATGCCATCGGCGGGAACGACGACATTAAACCCGGGCAAGGAACAATACAGCGCCAGGTCTTCTATGGCGTGATGAGAGGCGCCATCCTCTCCCACCGTAATGCCCCCATGTGTAGCTACAATCTTCACATTAAGCTTCGGCTGGGCAATGCATACCCTGACCTGGTCAAAACAGCGGCAGGCGGCAAAAACAGCGAAGGTACTGACAAACGGTATCTTCCCCGAGGCGGCGAATCCACCGGCAATGCTCATCATGTTCTGCTCTTCCAAACCGCACTGGAAGAACCGCTCAGGAAATTGCTCAGCGAAGTATTTAGTCATCGTCGAGCGGGACAGGTCAGCATCAAGGACGACTATATCTTTATATTCCTGGCCCAGCTCCACCAGGACTCTGCCGTAAGCTTCGCGGGTGGACAACTCTGCGTAAGCCGTCATGCCAGCTCCTTTAAGGCTTGTTCAGTTTCTTGCGGGTTGGGCGCTTTGCCGTGAAAATCTACGTTCCCTTCCATGAAGCTAACACCCTTGCCCTTAACCGTGTGAGCGATGATTACAGTCGGCTTTCCCGTTATTTCTCTAGCTTTTTTCAAGGCTTTTAGAACCTGGCTAATGTCATGCCCGTTTATCTCAAGTACATGCCAGTTAAAGGCTCGCCATTTATCTGCCAGCGGCTCAATGCCCATGATGTCGCAGACACGGCCATCAAGCTGCAGGTCATTGTGGTCAATGATAGCTGTCAGATTATCCACCCTATGATGCGGGGCAAACATGGCCGCCTCCCAGACCTGACCCTCTTCACACTCCCCATCGCCGAGAAGGACATATACGTGATAATCACGCTTATCAAGCCTGCCAGCCAGAGCAATGCCGATGCCGTAAGACAGGCCTTGACCCAGAGAGCCAGCCGACATCTCCACCCCCGGGGTCAGCGTTCTATCGGTGTGTCCCTGTAGGCGGCTGTCCAGCTTTCTAAGCGTGGAGAGTTCTTCCACGGGAAAGTAGCCGCATTCTGCCAGGGCGGCATAAAGGATAGGGGCGGCATGCCCTTTGCTCAGGACGAATCGGTCGCGGTCAGGCCACTGTGGGTTTTTGGGGTCGTGACGCATAGCCTTGAAATAAAGTGCAGTGACGATATCGGCGGCAGAAAGTGAGCCGCCGGGATGGCCGCTGCCGGCTGTGGCTATCATAGTGATGACGTCACGACGCAGCTGTTTGGCCATCTTCTCCAGTTCGGGGATTGACAAATCGAATTTGACTCCAGTCCGTGGCTCAGTCATAGGATTGATAAATTATAGGCTAGTTACATAGGAATTGTCCATACATATATTATCAACCTCACCCCCTTACCCCCTCTCAAATGTAGGGACGGGTCTTTAGACCCGTCCGCAATAGACCGACTGACGGACCTGAAGATCCGTCCCTACAACAATGAATGATTAGGCTCGGTTGAGAATATCAGGTTCCTCAATTATAATGCTTGAGGTGATTATAGATTTCCATACCCACGTAGTGCCGCCGGGAATAAAGGAACGGCGTGATAAATACCTCGGCCGCGATGCCTGCTTTTCCCTGCTCTATGCCGAACCCAAAGCTAAGCTAATTACCTCCGAAGAGCTCGTCACTGCCATGGACGAACATGAAATCGACAAGTCGGTGGTACTCAACCTGGGCTGGACGAGCCACGAGCTTTGTGTTGAGACCAACGATTACATACTAGAATCCATAGACCGTTTCCCAAATCGCCTCATCGGCTTCTGCACCGTACAGCCTTTAGCCGGCGATGAAGCTATCAAAGAACTGGAGCGATGCGCCCAGAATGGAGCCAAAGGCATCGGTGAAATGAGGCCTGATGTTCAGGGCTTTGACTTCAAGGACAGCTCAGTAACAAAGCCTTTAATAGAGGCGGTCATCGAAAAGGATTTGATTTTCCTGACCCATACCTCAGAGCCGGTGGGGCATCAGTACTTCGGCAAAGGGAGTATTACTCCTGAAGTCATTTATCCACTCATTGTAAATTTCCCCGATTTGAAGCTAGTATGTGCTCATTGGGGCGGCGGCTTGCCCTTTTATGCCTTGATGCCCGAAGTCGGCGAAGCGTTGAGCAATGTCTACTTCGACACCGCAGCCACTCCATTCCTGTACAAACCCCAGATTTTTAAGCAGGTAGCTGATATTATAGGCTCCGACAAAATACTTTTCGGCAGTGATTATCCGCTTCTATCGCCGAAACGGGTAATAGACCAGCTCGAGTCTGCCGGGCTTAGCCGGCAAGACAGAGCTAAGATTCTCGGAGGAAATGCAAAAAGACTGCTGTCCCTATAATATTCAGGTCGTACTTCTGCGAGGTGGTAAAAAGAATTGAGTGACCAGACAATTCGGTCCTTCATTGCTATTGAATTGCCTGAAGCGGTCAAGACAGGACTACAGCAGCTCCAAACCGAGTTGACATTACCTCAGTATAGCTTTGTGAAATGTGTGTCTCCCGAGGGCATCCACCTCACGCTGAAATTCCTGGGTAATATATCGGCTCAAAAAGTGACCGAGATAACCAGGGTTATGGAGCAAGCCAGCCAGGTAGTTAGCCCATTTCAGCTACAGCTCACTGAAGTCGGTGCCTTTCCTAATATGAGACGACCACGCGTCCTATGGGTAGGCATAAAGGGTGAGGTGGATAAACTTGTGGGCTGGCAGCAGCGTATAGACGAGAGACTTGTCCCGCTGGGCTTCGCCAAAGAAGCGCGACCGTTTACGCCGCATTTAACCTTAGCCCGTCTGCGAGAAAATTGTTCACCCGGGGACAGACTACATTTCGGCGAAATGTTCGCCAAGGCACATGTTGAGGTCGATTATAATTTTACAGTAAATAGCCTCAACCTGATGAAAAGCCAGCTTTTCCCCGCCGGAGCTGTCTATAGCCGTTTGGCCGAAGTAAAATTAAAAAGCTAGAGTTGTTGTGGCACCCAGGGCACGATGCTATAATATCTAGTCTGTCTTTGACTGAGCCCTGCCAGGCCTAACCTGAGCAATAGATTCCCGAGTAGCTCAGTGGTAGAGCGGGCGGCTGTTAACCGCTTGGTCGTAGGTTCGAGTCCTACCTCGGGAGCCAAACTCCACAATTAGCCAACCTAGTCGTCTGGCTTTTCACGCAGTAGCTTTAGCTCGGTGAGAGTTTCCCAGCCCTTTGCTGTTTCAGACTTGTCCTCTTTTAGGCTGTACTTCGCCACCCTCGACCCCTCCAGTTTTATGCGCATTAGCGACCTGCACTCCTGGCAGCGGACGTCACCGTCATACGCCTCAGGGTCTACATGCTCGGGGAACTCGATAACTTTGCCACACGTGACCCCGAGACATGTAACACGTGGAATGTTACCCCTGTTGCTCGGTTTCATAGCCACCACCTTCTTTCTTGCACAATAGCGTCTTAGTAGGAGACCGCTTAATCGTAGGTTCGAGTCCTACCTCGGGAGCCACCTACTTTGTTTTAGATGGACATATATACTCAATCTTGATAGGTGTTTTCAATATTTCACTAATCTTGCTCTCTAGCAGTTGCTTATAGTTATAGTCATTCATATAGTTTAAATGGAATTTGTGATAAAACTCTAAGACTAATATACCATTCTCAAGCTTAATAGGTTGACATGTACTCCTAATAAAAGCATCTAAGTTACCGTGTTTGCCCTCCCCCCTCATTGCCTCGACTACTTCTGGCCAGTGCTTTTTGAGGTGACCTAACGTACCGATTTCAGTGATAACGCCAACTTCACTTTCATCCTCTTTACTTACACCCAAAAAGGCAAGAAATGTTTCTGAATCGAAGAAAAGTATCTCCCGCCTCTTTGTAAATTTTCGCCTCGTTTGATTGATTTCTTTTCTCAGTGCCTCTGTAGATTTATCATTTACATGTATAGAAATAGCCAAGGTGTTCTTCTGGGAGTCAATCGCACTAATAATATGTTGGTCCTGATTAGACAATGAGGCACCAAAAATGACAAGGTTATCCGCTTCGCCTAACTTACCCAAAGCGAATTCCAAATAGTCGCTCCTTTTTATTGTCTCCTCCTTTTCTTTAGATGTACCTTCGCAAACAAAAAGAGGCATTACTCCCTTTTCCGCTATGACCTCTCGAACCCGTTCTACCAGTTCAGTTGTATCATTTGGTTTGCGCAGCAATTTGAGATCTCTTCCAGACCCACTGAAGAGAAAAAGCGCCCCATGTAGATAATATATAAATCTGAAACGCCCATGATCCTGAGTTTCATTAAAACAGTTGAAATCCCTATCATGTTCTTCCCAGAAACAATCACTATAACGTGGTAAACTGCTTTTCTTCTCGCACTGGTCTTTCATGATCATAACTATCTGGTAGAGGAATAAATCGTAATTCAGTGTGAAAATAGCACCGAAGAATCTCATTTGGGGGGCTATTCGTTGCAGAGTACGCCGGTGGGTCTTCTCATCAGTACGTGGGTGAATTTCTTGAATCGCTAGAATTAGACCGGACTTCAGAAGATCTATCGCCTCTTCAACTCGACCTGGGTCATTACCGAGAATTTGGTTGGTATTTTTTGTAATGATAAGTTTCTCGAGATTTCTTTCAAAATTGTGCGTTCCGAATTTGCTAAATCGATCGGCATACTCAGGTGAGCACTTATCGAGAAATTTATCGAATAAAGACTTATAGTGAAAAATATCAGGGGCGATACTCAAAGAGAATCCATTGCCAAGAAGTAAATTTGAATCTTTAAACTGTCGGCTTATCTGTGACCAGTTTTGGATGTCAAGTTCCTCTAACTCTTTTCTATCAGGCATTATTTTATTCTATTGGGCTGCCTCCGCTTCTCACAAATGCCCCTACGATTATTGTACCACTCTCAGAACTAGTATTATAGGTTTATAGGTCCGTCAAGCCGACCCTCTCCACCTAAAAGCCCGCCTAAAACCCAAATCCTCCGCTTGCTTGACCGTCTCAACATAACACTCATTTCTTTCCTCTTCAATAATCGTGCTGTCATATTGTTGGTCAAAGGGGAGGTGATAAATCTTGGTTCCATCCCGCCGCGAAACATTACATTTGATACACGGATAATGCTCAAGGGGGTAGTCCTCGAGTACTTTAATTCCCAATGCCTTTGCAAATTGCCATGCCCTATCAGACAAGAAAGTGCTTGTAACAAACTTGCCCGATACCTTTTTATCAGGATTATCTATTATGAATGCCGTGATAGTACCGAAAAGTTGAAAGACGTGTTTTTCATGAATTTCCTTCGGTTTACCTGTTTCGTATTCCTTAGCCCAACATTTGCATTGAACGATTTCAGCATAATCTTTCTTAACGCATATTAAATCTCGGCCCAAATCGGCAAATCCTTCAACTATACCATGATAGTGAACAACCCAATCTTTGGATTCATATGTGTAACCGATATAACGTTCGTAGTCTCGCCCAATTTCCCATTTTGTTTTTTTCTTTTTCCAGTATCTATCAAGTGCCAATTGGTATTTCTCCGCTGCGGGTAACCTGCCATATTCTGCTGCTGTGAGGTATTTCTTTGCAGCGTCATCAGGTTCCTCTATCTCCTCCCTACCTTTTTGCATTTTCTCAATAGTTTGTCTTATCAAGTCGTCAATACCTTCCTCCCCAAAATCAACCAACCAAGGGAAGAGTCTCTCGTAATACTCAAGTTTGTACTTCAATACCCGATACAATTGTTCTGCAATCCTTCGTCTAGGAGCGATTTCCTTCCTAATCTCGTTAGCAGTTTCCAGCGCTGGATGCAGTTTAGTTTCCAGATAATCTGCCAATTTTAGGTCTTGGAGGTAGAAATAATCCGCGTATGCCTGGGACAGCCAAGGAAAACCTTGCGACTTCTCTTCAGCAAGACGCTCAATTGCCTTCCTATCTTCTAGACCAGTGTAGTTACTTATTAAGTTAGTGAGTTCATTTCGCCTCTCCTCGAGCTCTGCCTTTAACTTTTCTCGTTGTATGTCTATCGGTTCCTTCAGTTTTTCTCTAGCTTCCCTTAGTTTTCCTGCTGCGTCTTCGAGCGTATTCTCACCCACACGAATCAAATTAAGTAAATCTGTTAACTCCTGTTTTACTCGGTCATAACTTACAATCATTTAGTCCCCCTTCAACTTTACCATCTGCCTTAAATTGTGACATTCACTGCAGTAATATCCCCCTTCCCTGTACTTTAACAGGATGCCGTTGCATCTTGCTCTTCCCCGCCTTATCTTTCTACGACACAAGTATTCCTTGGGAAGGTTCTCTTCCAGCAAAGTCCAAACCTTCCTCTTCTCCACCTTGGGGTCAAGCCCACCTAGAATCTCTTTAATCCATTGGTTGAGAATACGGAGGCGCTTTCTTTCTGGATAAGAACGTATATATTTTATGATTAAATATAAAATCCAAACCCCGACCCAGAAAGCAATGACATACAGCATAGTTACGATTATACACCCGCCTAAACTAAAGCAGAATACCCTTTGCTAAGGCCCGTCAAGCCGCCCCCGCCAAAGTATCCTGTACATGGCCTGCCGGCTGAGCTTGTAATACTTGGTCGTAGGTTCGAATCCTACCTCGGGAGCCAAACTGACGTACTCAGCCACAGAAATGTCAACCTTGACAGCTAGCCTGTATAGCCGTATTATAGTGCACCTAGGCAAAAGGTTTAGGAAACAGCTAATATAAAGTCGAACGTCCAGTATAGTAATAAGCCAATTCGGCAAAAGGAAATTTTATGCCACGCAAAGTTAAAACAACAGCGAAGAGGGACAGATTAATAATATTTATTGACTGGCTAGCGGCTCGACCTCTACTGACAGAGTTAACATTAACAGCAATCACAGTCCTATTCGGCATGCAAGTTCTGAGAGTATTAATACCAGGCATTTACTGGATACTGGGTAGCAGAATGGGTTTGAGTGCAATTCAGCTTGGGTTAATTGGATTCGCCATCTTTGTTACCGGCTTCCTCGCTGGTCCGCTGAGTTGGCTTACGAGCAATCGCCGTCTGATTGCGGTTACCGTTGCTGGACTGGGTCTAGTGAGATTATTCATGCAGGTCTCGTGGGATGAGCCGCTTTTAAATTTAGGGTTAGCAATAATAGGAACAATTTTATTCATTATCTTTCTGCCGGCGTGCTTTGAAGATGCACGACTTCGTGGCAGCCCGTCTGTCTCCCGCTACGCGTTAGGACTTCTAGGTGGGCTGGCACTAGATACGGCCATCAATGGTGCTTTTGGTACGTATGACATTGTCTGGCAGGCTAAGTTGTTACCGGTATTGCTGACATTGATAATATTCGTTTTCCAACTTGTGCTCTTGGTGGGCACTACACCCGCAATCTACAGCGTGTCGTCAAAGTCAACCGCTGCCGCAACGGGCAGAGTTTCCTGGATACGGTCATTCACTTGGCTAGCTATCGGGCCTTTCCTGTTCTTGGAACTGGTAGTTTTCCAGAACATACCGCGCGTAGCAACGCTAACCGGTTGGACGTTACCAATGGCATTTGGACTAACGCTACTAGCACAATTACTAGGCCTGGTGGCAGCCATCTTTGTTATCATTAAAAACTGGCGAATGTTGTGGCCCTGGGCTTTTGGCGCCGGTGTCATCCTGACAGCAGCTCTGGTGTTCGCCTACCAACCGCCCGCCGGGTTAATAGCACTACTGTTTGTCATTGGGCAGGTGCTGGTATCGTCCATTATAACCATGGTTCTGGCTGGCATTGCTTCCAGCACAGGCAAAACAAGGCGGTCCAGTCTTTGGATTGCCAATGGCGTTGGGATGATTCTGTTTGTTCTGTTCATCGCTGCCTACTATGCCGTTTACGATGTGAACCTTCCCTACCACAACCCCGCTATAGAATTAATAGCTGGTGGTATCATTGCCGCCTGTGCTATAGGTGCCGTAATCTTCGAGCAACAAAAGATGAAGGTGGAGCCGAAGTTGTGGTCGGTGTCGATATTTGCCCTAATTCTTCTGGTATTGCCGCTGGCTCAAATAATCACCTGGCGCACGCCAACTGCCTCCGCTGGCCAGGGATTGCCATTAAGTGTGATGACCTATAACTTGAACAATGGCTTCAACACCAAGGGAAAACTCGATATAGATGAAATCGCTAATGTTATCGAAAGTAACAGACCCGATATCGTAGCTCTACAAGAGGTATCCAGAGGCTGGGTAGTTAATGGTCGACTAGACATGCTCGAATGGCTATCTTACCGGTTGCACATGCCATACGTTTTTGGACCAACAGCTGACCCCTTCTGGGGCAATGCCATACTGAGCCGTTATCCAATAGTGGCATATTCGAGAGAGAACCTACCGCCACCTGAGTTGTTAATACAGCGCGGTTTTACGGTTGCGCTGATAGATTTGGGCAACGACCAACGAATCAAAGTTATCGCTACACAATTCGATAATGTGGAATTGGACACAGAAATTCACCAGCAACAGGCTCAGACGATCATCGATTTTTGGGGAGGACTTGGCGATACAATACTTCTAGGCGACTTCAGCGCACAACCTGGAAGGCAAGAAGTAGTTAAATTGTACCAGGCTAATCTTAAAGACTCTACGATGGGATGGAAAGCTGCAGATACTTATCCTTCAAACTATTCGCTGGAAAGGATAGATTACATCTGGATATCACCCGACCTCAGTGCTAGCGATGTCGGTGTGCTGTCAAGCACTGCCTCGGACCATCTACCTGTCGTCGCCGTGATACACAGGTAAACACGACGGAGGTTGGATTATGGACATAACTGAACTTCTCAAGTTAATGGTAGAAAAAAGAGCCTCGGACCTGCATGTCAGGGTACCCAGCCCCCCAGTGTTGCGGGTTGATGGTGAGCTTTTACCACTCCAAAACTTACCGCAGACCACAATGGAAGATATTGAGAAAGCGTTTGATTATATTACCACTCCCGAGCAGAGAAATCGCTTCCATCTGGAGAAGGAGCTTGACTTCGCCTACAGCGTCCCAGGATTGGCTAGATTCCGGGTGAACGTCATGCGGCAAAGGGGAACGATAAGCCTTGCCTTCCGCCTGGTGCCATTTAAGGTCTTCACCATCGATGAGCTAGCGCTACCGCAAATTTGTAAGGAGCTTATTCTTAAACCTAGAGGGCTCATCTTAGTTACTGGCCCAACTGGCAGCGGCAAATCCACTACCATGGCCGCTATGCTTAATTACCTCAATGAAAATATTGCCCGCAATGTAATCACTATCGAGGACCCGATTGAATACCTGCACCCAAATATAAAATGCTTAATTGCTCAGCGAGACCTCGGCGATGATACCAAGGCCTTTGATACTGCCTTAATCCATGCCCTGCGCCACGACCCTGATGTCATTGTAGTCGGTGAGCTTAGAGATCTGGAGACTGTACAGACAGCAATGAGGGCTGCTGAAACCGGACACCTTGTGATGGGAACATTGCACACCACCGATGCTCCGCAAACCGTCGACCGCGTAATTGATATATTCCCACCCAATCAGCAACCTCAAATCAGGCTACAATTCTCACAGGCAATAATCGCCGTATTATCTCAGACCCTATTGCCGTTAGCTACGGGCAAAGGAAGGATAGCCGCTTTTGAGATTATGACTGGCAATTCAGCAGTTAAAAACCTTGTTCGGGAAGGCAAAACATTCGAGCTACATAGCGTAATGCAACTCAGTTCTGCAGAAGGGATGCAAACTCTCGACCAGTCACTGGCTGAGTTGGTGAAAAAGAAAATAGTGACACTGGAAGAAGCTAAGATGAAAAGCAGTCACCCGGACCGTATTAAAAAACTGCTTGAATTTCAACAATATAGTACTTCTTCGGCCAAGCGCTAACTAAAGTATCTCGCCAAAGCAAAATGCTTACTCGAGCAGCATTTTGACAGCTTTCTTATAAAGTCTTGCTATATTAAAGCCTACTTAACCAGTTGTGCCGCCACTAGTTCGGCAATATCTTGAGCCTTAAGCGATTCTTCTACCCCTTTCGCCTTTATAGCATCTTCAAACATCTGCAGACAATAGGGGCAGGCTGAAGCCACTATGTCAGCCTTGGTATTTATAACGTCCTCAAGGCGCTCCTCACTTATTCGCTTGCCTATACGCTCTTCCATCCAGTAGCGCCCACCTCCACCACCACAGCAGAATCCGTTACGCCTGGTCCGTTTCATCTCCAGCAGTCTGGTTGGTGAGATACCGGCCAATAGCTGTCTCGGAGTCTCATAAATATTGTTGTGCCGACCTAAGTAGCAGGAATCATGATACGTTAGTTTGCTATCGTTCATCGAAGTCGGTTTAATCTTACCCTGTTTCATTAACTGGGCGATAAACTGGGTATGATGAATGACCTCAAATTCGCCCCCGAACTGAGGGTATTCGTTCTTAATAGTATTAAAACAATGCGGACAGCTGGTGACTATCTTTGTTATGTTGTATTTTTTGAATGTCTCGATGTTTTTCATCGCCTGCATTTGGAAAAGATATTCGTTACCCAGCCTTCTCGCCGGCTCGCCGCAGCAGGTCTCCTCGGTTCCCAGGATAGCAAACTTAGCGCCGGCAGCTTTCAATATTTTGCCCACGGCAATGGCTATCTTCATGCTTCTATCTTCCAGAGCCGAGGCACATCCCACGTAATAAATAAAGTCAACATTGCTATCCTCAGACACAAGCTTGATATCCAGTCCGCTCAACCAGTCTGTCCGGGTTAGTGTAGTTCCCCTACAACTGTGCCCTCTGGTCTCAATGCATCTTAATGCAGCTTCACCAGTCTCGGGTATAGTGGCTTTTTCCAAAACCAGGTTGCGACGCATGTCAACAATCTTATCAATATGTTCAATGTAGACAGGACATATTTCCTGACAAGCACGGCAGGTAGTGCATGCCCAAAGCTCATCCTCGAGTATCACCTCGCCAGCTAAAGCTCTAACTCCACCTCCATCAGTAGGAGTTACTGCCTTGGGGGCCAGTAAGGCATCACGCCTCTCCAGCAAATGAGTTTTCAGGTCTTGTATTACCTTTCGTGGCGACAAAGGCTTACCTGTAAGATAGGCGGGACATCTATCCTGGCACCGGCCACAGTTAGTACAGGCGTCTAAGTCAAGGAGTTGCTTCCAGGTAAAGTCCTGTATCTTACCGGCACCGAATGACTCCGCTTCTTCGATATTAATCGGCGCTAATGCTCCTTTAGGCCGAGATGACTTAAAAAACACATTGATCGGCGACACAATGATATGAGTCAGATTATCGAATGAGTAACATACGTAGAAAATAGCTCCCAGCGCCAGGGCAGCGTGAAACCACCATAGGCCGACATATGTAGATAACCTGACGGCCTCAGGCAAGCCTGCAAAAAGGCCAGCTACGAAATAGCCGCCGAAAGACCATCTAGACCATTCCGGATGAATGAAAAACTCGGGTTGTGTCAAACCGTCAGGAGTAGCCGCTAGCATGCGGAAACCTTCAATAAAGTAACCAGTAATTACGACAATAAAAATTAGGGTTAGAACAACACCATTATCCAGCACCGTATTTAGTCTTTCTGGCTTCTGGATATACCGACGAACTAATGCCATGATAGCGCCAACCAGCATAAATACCCCACCCACATCCATGGCAAAACCAAGGCCTAAATAAACATTCCCGCTTATAAAATGATGTACATAGTGGTCTACAACATCCAAGCCCGTCCCTATCAGCAAAATGGCGCCGCCGGCAAAGATAAGAAAATGCATTATTCCAGGATAAGCTTCGCGGAAGAACCGCCTATGAAAAAGACCGTCAATCAATCCGACAACTATAAAATTCCAAATTCTCTTTCCTAAATTGTCCCACCTCTTATCAGGCTTGCCGACTCTCCATAGGCGAGCGCGATTGTATATGGCATAGATAAAAATCAAAAGAGCCGCTGCACCCAGTGGATACAAGATAAGAGGCCCAAAAGATATGTCCCAAAAAATTTCACGAAATGCTTGCATGTTTGTCAGCTCCTCCTTCTACGTAGTTGAACCCAATTCTAGTTAATGTTGCTTCAACAAATCGAGACTACGTTTACTAGCCAGGGCAAACAACTGCTCCACAGAGCGAGCGGGAGTAATTGCCCCACCGATTTCAACCTCCGAACCATCTCCAAAAGCATGATAATCGGTGCCGCCCGTGGGAATAAGGTCATATTTCTTGGCAATCTTGGCTAGTCTGGCAACAATCTCCGAGCTGTAATCACGATAATAGACTTCCAAGCCAACCAACCCAACTGCTTTCAATTTCGGAACAAGCTCATCTAAGCCAGCGATATCTGCCGGGTGTGCCAGCACAGGTAAGCCTTTAGCATCTAAAATGAGCTTTACTACTTCAATAGGGAGTAATTTGTACCGTTCCACATAAGCCGGACCGTCATGGCCGATGTACTTGTCAAAAGCTTCTTTCTCTGAGCCGACATAGCCTTTTTCAAACAAAGCTTGAGCTATATGAGGCCGGCAAACAGAGCCGCCCCGGACCAATTCACTCACCCGTTGCCAGTCAATCTTCATGCCCAATTTACCTAGTTTAGCAATCATCTTTTGCGCTCGCTCACGCCGTGAATCACGCAACTTTTGTAAAGTAGCAGCCAACTTTTTGTCAGTATAATCAATGAAATAGCCCAAAATATGAACTTCGCCTCGAGGAACATCCGTATTAATCTCGACACCTGGGATAACCGTAAGTGAAGGAGAGGCTTGCGCAGCAGCCAAGGCCGGTACAACGCCCTCTATCGTGTCATGGTCAGTGACTGCGATAACATCAAGACCAACTCTTACCGCCATAGAGACAATCTCCCTGGGCTCCAGGCGCCCATCAGAGGCAGTAGTGTGCAAATGTAGGTCAGCTTTCACTATTATTCTTTCAGGTGTATCCTTTTTATGTTTATAGCCCTTCCCGTAGCCTCGTCTACCTCGACTATTATAGCATCGAACATCACAGCTCCTTCACTTACAAAGAACCTGTGAGGCATTGCAGTAAGAAAGCTCCGGATTGCTGATTGAGAGTCCACACCGATAACTGAATCAGCAGGTCCAACCATGCCTACATCGGTAACATAAGCGGTGCCCTTAGGCAGGATATAAGCATCAGCGGTAGCTACATGGGTATGCGTACCAAGTATCGCACTTACTCTACCATCTAGATACTTACCCATGGCCACCTTCTCTGAGGTAGCCTCGGCATGAAAATCAACTACAATGACCTTAGATTCTGCTTTGACTTCCGAAAGCAAGCAGTCTATAGCCCTGAAGGGGCAATCGTATTGGCCGATGAAAACACGTCCTATGAGATTTACTATTAGAGCACCCTTCATTTCCAGAAAACCACGGCCTGGTGCCGCTGGCGGGAAATTCAAAGGGCGAATAATCGGCAACTCACCATCTAAATGAGGAATAATCTCCTTCTTAGCCCATACGTGATTGCCGGTAGTTATCACATCAACGCCGCAATCGCACAGCTCTTTGGCTGTGTCTGGCGTAATGCCGATGCCACCAGCGGTATTCTCACCATTTGCTATAACGAGGCTAAGCTCATAATCATGAATCAGGCCTGGCAAAAATCGCTGCACCGCCCTTCTGCCAGGCCTGCCAACTACATCGCCTATCATCAATATACGCAATACAGTTCCTTGTACTGATATTGCTGTTGCTTATTTCTTATTTAGCATAATCTACTGCCCGAGTCTCCCGCATCACAGTCACTTTAATTTGCCCCGGATACGCCAGAGTATCCTCTATTTTCTTAACTATATCACGAGCCAATCTCATGGCTCCGAGGTCGTCTACCTGCTCCGGCTTGACCAAAATGCGCACTTCACGGCCGGCTTGAATGGCAAAAGCTTTTTCAACTCCGGGGAAACTATTAGCCACACTCTCAAGAGCTTCAATACGTTTCAAGTACTGCTCTATTGACTCACGTCGAGCTCCTAATCTTGACCCGCTTATGGCATCAGCGGTAGCAACTATGAAACCCAGCGCACTGGTAGTTGTAGCTTCGCCATGGTGTTCAGATATAGCCTGAGCCACTTCAGCCGATTTGTCCCACTGCTTAACCAGGTCGGCACCTATCGAAGCATGAGGCCCTTCTACTTGATGGTCCACAGCCTTACCGATATCATGAAGCAGGCCGGCTTTCTTAGCCAGAGTTGCATCAGTACCTATCTCAGCTGCCAGCATTCCAGCAAAATAAGCAACCTCAAGGCTGTGAGTCAATACATTTTGCCCGTAGCTACTTCGAAACTTTAGTTTACCGATTAACCTGATTAGCTCCGGATGCAATCCTATGACGCCGACTTCACGTACCGCCCGTTCACCCTCATTGCGAATTGCAGCCTCAACCTCATTCTTTGCCTTCTCTACAACTTCCTCTATACGAGCTGGATGAATTCGTCCATCGAGGATGAGGTTGTTCAAAGCCACTCTAGTGACCTCGCGCCTTAGCGGGTCAAAGCTAGAAATTGTCACTGCCTCCGGAGTATCATCAATGATCAGGTCTACGCCAGTAGCTTGCTCCAAAGCTCGGATATTGCGACCCTCACGGCCAATGAGCCGCCCTTTCATCTCATCGCTCGGCAGAGAAACGACGGAAACAGTAGTCTCTGATACTACATCAGTAGCACAACGCTGGATGGAGGTGGATAGAATGTCGCGAGATTTCTCATTGATTTCATCCTTTATCCGCGTCTCCCACTCCCGAACGCGCCGCGATGCTTCCTCGCGAATCTCTTCTTCTACAGCCCGAAGCAATTCCTGCTTGGCTTCATCGCTTGAAATACCCGAGATGAGTTCGAGTCGCTGCAGATGTTTAGCTCGTATCTCTTCAAGTTGAGTTTTAACAGACTCGATTTCCCTCTCACGGTTAGTCAGACCACGGTCGCGGCGTTCCAGAGCCTCTAACTTTTGTTCTAGCTTCTCTTCCTTCTGAGTGAAACGCCTCTCTAGTCTCTGTAACTCAAAACGTCGCTCACGACTATCAGCCTCAGCAGCAGCTCTAACCTTAATCGCTTCCTCTCTGGCTTTCTGGAGCATATCCTCATTTGCCGCTGTTGCCTCTTCCAGTAATCGCTTAGCTTCATTCTGAGTTCTGCGGAGCTGCTGATTGGCTAATATCTGTCTGGCAAAATAGCCCAAAAGTAGGCCTAAAATAAGAACAAGCCCAACTACAACAAC
>JBAVQV010000117.1:0-6432 GCA_049694415.1 Dehalococcoidia bacterium | reverse complement strand
TGGATTCATGATTCCGTTAGGATCCAGGAGCCTCTTGATATCTGCCATTAGCTTTAGCGTATTGGGGTCCATCCTTTCCATCATTATCTTTTGTTCGTCTATGTTTGGCTTCCAGAGAACCCCACCTTTATCTGCAACAAACTCAGCCGCCTCATGTAAAGCTTTCCTGGCTCTACCCATCTCGTCCAAATCTGCCCGATTGAAAGTATATGCAAATGAGAACATCATGCAATGGCCTCCGTGAATAACCCGACCCGAGCCGCCGTATACAACCCTGTGTTTAACCGCCAACTCCGCCACCTTTCTGGCACATTCCGGATATAGCTCCATGGGAATAATCGGCCCGGCATATTCGAAACCGCCACCTCTTCTGACATCGGCAAACGCCGTCATGCTTTTCTGCGGGTTATCCATAAAGTCACGTCTCATATCCAGATTAATGGTCATAAATCCGCCATCTTTACTATCAACATATTCTTGAACCGAATCATATATCATCTTACGCTTCATCTCGAGCTCATCTTCCGAGTCTGCGGTTAAGAAGATATTAATATGATAGTTCCCTCTGAACATCAGAGGCCGTTCCTGAGCCCAAATAGCTAGGTCTTCTACCATCTCGGTATGGGTGATTTTAAATATGATGTCCGGAATCAAGTCTTCTTTGTCCGTCACAAATACTTCAAGGTCCTTTATCTTCTTTTTAGGATAAAGCCTTAGACCCACCTTTGTGATGACGCCCGTGGTACCCAGCCATCCTAGGAATAGTCCCGACAAATCAGGCAGTGGGGGCCCTTTCGAGAACCAGTACGGGCCCACAGAACACGAACCGATTTTGCAAATCTCCCCTGTTGGCAATACGACTTCCAGGCCACTAACCATGTCGGAATTGAACCCGTACTGGTTGGTCAGGCGTCCCTGCCCATGTATTACAACGTTTGCAGCTATTGTTGTTATTGGCGGTGACTCAGGAAGGCTATTCCTTAGATTGGGATGATGTTTATTTAAATATTCTCTCAACGCCCCGTGGGTAGCGCCACCTTCCACAACAACGTATCTAGCGCCCTCATTTACCTCCAGTATCTTATCCATCCTCTTCATATCTATCACGATTCCGCCCTTGAGGGGAATCACCAGCCCGGTCAATGCCAGCCCTGCTCCCTTGGGAACTATCGGCACCTTCTCCTTGTTTGCCAGCTTCACTATATCCTGTACTTCCTCCGTTGTCCTTGGCATTACCACGTAATCCGCTTCATGCGGCGTCATTAAACCGGGGTCCCGGCCATAGAAATAACGTTCCTCATGGTGATTTGAAGTGTAATCCTTGCCTACTATCTTAACCAGAGCTTCATATATATCGCTCATACTGCCACCTCCACGGCTTGTTTTTCACCTATTGCCAGCTTGCACAGGTCAATTATGTGTATGGGCTTGATCCCTCTCCTGGCAACTTTCTCAGCCAGAGGATCCCAGCAGGCTGGGCAATTAAATACGCAGCATTCGGCACCAAATTTCACCATATCGTCTATATTCCTCTGTTGCACATCGTGACCCAAATCATAACCCTTTGAGGTCATCAAAAGCCCCCCACAACACAGAGCATTCTCATGGTCATACTCCCGTTTAACTCTCTCAACCCCAATTAGCCCGAATATATCATCAACAAAGTGGTCTGTTTCCGGGACAAGCCGAGCCGAACAGTTCCGATGGTATGCCGCTTTAACATTTAACGGCTTTATCTCGTCCCTCAGCTCCTTTAGCCTTTTGTATATATGTTCGAAGTAATGAATGGATTTAAACGGCACTTCGATGCCGTAAGCCGGTGCCAGCTTTGTAAAGGTGCCATAACATTCATCATGTAGAAATATGACTTCCCTGATTCCCTGGTTCCAGATATTGTCTATTACCCTGGGAAGGTTTTCTTTTATCACTGACATTCTGGCAAAATGCAAGAACATTGCCTGGCAGAAAAATTCGGTACCCAGGACCCAAGAAGGAAGAACATCCTCAAAAAGTTTCCCGGTAGCCAGAGTGTAAAGCCTCGGTATAGCACAAAAGGATAACGCCGTCTTTTCAGGTTTTCCTACCAGAAATTTGCCCTGGGCTGTAGTCATATTGATTGCCTGCTTAAGAATAGGCCTGGATTGAGGCAATATGCCCTTCTCCTCCTGCCGCTCGACGATTAAGTAGAAGGGATGGTTTCCAAAGGGACAGTATTCCTCACACGCATAACATGTGACACAGGACTGCAGCACAAAGGAATCCTCACCGTTGATTACCTTCTGCCATTCTTTTTTCGCTTTGTTTTTGTCTAAATCCATGTATTGGCATTTAACCAAGCAATTAATCGCTTTACAGTCGGCGCATTTTATTTTGTCAAATTTCAATTCAGGCATTTTGGTTAACCCCTCCTTTTATTGACCAGTATTGGCATCATAAATATTTAAATGGCAGCATAACGAGATATTTCTGCACGGACCAGTTGGTTGTCAGTTCCATCAGGTCAACAACCTCATGCTGCTTAAACCGCAAACAAGTATAACACTGCCGTGTGCCAATAGGAAGATATAGAAACGTAGTGGATTGCACAAATTATTGACTTGTTTAATGTCAGGATTGGAACGATTCCCATGAATTGACAGCTAATGTATATGAACATATAATCCCGATAGAAACTAAATCCAAAGGAGATCGAAAATGTGGGATTTGTCAAAGTGCAATCTATGCGGCGACTGCCTGGTGAACTGCCGTTACGTCGATTATGATAAGGATAAGGCGGTGGCTGAAATTAAGCTACTCATAGAGGGCAAAGATGCCGAAATCCTTAGCAAGTGCACCACTTGCATGGCCTGTATCGACTACTGCCCCACCGGCGCCGACCCTGCTAACCTCATCTTCCAGATGCAGGAGAAAATAGGCACTTCACCCATAGTGGTAGTCGGCGAACCAGCGCGCGAGGCATTAGCCAGAGCCCTCGAAGGAAGTGGAGACTCCGGGCAGGTGATACCGGGTGACCCCGATAAGCCTGTCCTATCGTTCGACTCCTTCCAGTTTGCGCAGTTCCCCGAAGGCACTCTTGACAGCCAGCTATTCAAAGGTATGACGGTGGTCAGAGGTAATGAGTATGCCTCCCTCGCCGGCTATGTGCATATGGGTGGGGAGAGCTTCGTGAAAAAGTACGGCCAGGGTGTACTCGACAGGCTGGCCAGCCTGGGCAAAGACATCGTGTACATTCACAATGAGGGCTTTGTCCTGGCAGACGTCAAAGCTAAGGAGTACGGTTTCAAAGTCCCCTTCAAGTACATGCACCTCTTCGAATATCTGCGCAACTATTTAAGAGACCATAAGGACAAAGTCACAAAGCTGGGCAAGAAGGTCGCCTACCAGGCTAACTGCGCCACCAGATGGATACCTGAATATGACGCATTTCTGGATGAGATCTTCCAGCTTATCGGCGTTGAACGGCCGCACAGACAATATGAGCGGTTGAACGCCGTCTGCTGCACCGGGCCGCTTATCTACGTTAACAGGGAGCTAGCCATTGACATACAGAAAAAGAATTTCGAGGACGCCATCGCCTGCGGTGCCGATGCCATCATAACTTCCTGCCCTATGTGTGACGGGGTGCTCCGGAGACCCAGCTCACAGTTAGGCCTGCCCAAGATATTCATCACCGACCTGTGCCGCATCGCCCTCGGTGAGAAAACCTGGCCGGTGATGACCACACCCAATTAAGCCCCGTGCTAGCTTCATCGGCAAGCGTGACGGCAATCTACCGGTTACGAGCCTCGCCTAGGCCTACGTTGTAGACCGAGTAAACATGCGTTTTGCTAATAAGGCTGTGAAGTTGACATCGTAGGGGCCGGCTTCTATGTTCTCCCTGGACTCGGCCATAACCCTGTCGACATCGCCATAGCGGTAAAATTTATTTATCTTGTCCTCATAGTTAATGCCCATGGCTTGGCCAACAAGCGTGAGCACGTGCTCAACCTGAAACGGGTACTTTGACTCCTCCGGCATGAACTGAAAATGGCATCCCAGGCAGGCATCAACCATCACCTCAGCGCCGGTACCAGCTGCTCCTTCCAGACACCTTTTGACCATTGTCGGGCCAACGGGCAGTTTACGGCTGGCCACTGAACCACAGCAAATAGCTTGCTCTCTATTCTTGCTCATCTCTATCAACTCGAGTCCCGGGATGGCTTTCAATATGGTGCGCAATGATGTAGTGTCAGCTAGTATCCTGGCCAAAGAACAGGGGTCGTGCAACGTAACCTTTTTGTTAACCGGTTGGGTAAATCCTAATTCGTTAACATGCTGGCTCAGGAAGTGAAACAGTGATTCATATTGGAAAAGCGCCGGGATGATTTTTTTATCATACTGAGCCACCTGATAAGCACATTCGGCACAGCACAGCACAACCTGTTTGGGTTTGAAAGAGCCCAGGGCATGCAATAAAGCCTTACCGTAGGCATCAGCTTTATCTAAGTCCATACCCAGATAGCGGACACCGCAACAAAGCTCACCACCGCCTACCATCACGAAATCAAGCCCGAGCCTCTCCAGTATATCGGAGATTAGAGAAATCTTATCCGGCATCATGACCAGACCGCAGCCGGTAAAGACCACGACATCCTTTTGTGGAGGATCATCAGGCACATGGGTTATCCAGCGCTTCTCTTCCGGTTTGATTTGCATGCTGGCTATCATGTCGGGTACAAAGTAAGTGCTATCTCCGAACTTTATCTCCAGTAACGGATAAGCTTTCTTGCCCAGTTTTACAAGTTCGAGCCGGAGCAGTTCATGCATAATCAGTGGATTGAGGTCCATAGGGCATACATCCTGACATATCCCACAGTGCGTGCAGCTGGCACTCTTTAAAGAGGCTTCTTCAGATATAATTCCGTCCTTAAGTACGTCGATAACCTTTTGCTGTATGTCCGATGCTGCCATAGAACTGAGGCCGGTAAATGGGACTGTCGGACACACATCCACGCAAATGCCGCAAAGATTGCAGTCCTGGACAATCTGTTTCTTCATTTGATCGTATAATTCGGTGAGTGAGGCAGCTTCCATGTTTCTCCTTCCTGCAGGATTGCGCAGCAGACCATATTTATTTTATTATAAACTCTCTGCTAATGAAAGGATGGGAAACTGGCTGGTAAATCTTACATTGACGCATTCGACCCCGAAGGAAAAAGCAGCAGCATCTGTAAAAACTGTGGCATGTGCCTGCAAAAGTGCCCCGTTATGCGAATGGATAGGCAGGAAGCTCAGTCCGAAATTACTTTGAATTTCCCGCCATTTTTCACTATAATTTCCTTGAAATTGGCCAGGAGGTTGATACTCTAACCACGTAAATTCGGGCCGAAACTGTGAAGCTATTTAGCGGTAAAAACTGGCAAAATCAAACCTAGACTTCGTAAACCGCCGGTCGTCAGTTCGACTCTGACCGCTGGCTCCAACCATTCAAATAACTCCTCTGGGAGTTATTCAACACAACTGATACCCTAATCGGGAGGCACTTTCACGTCAGTTCCTGGTCAACAACTGGTCAGTCTTTGATCAGTTCTTCTGCATTTCGGTTGTATCAGGAACACCTTGGCCTCAATACGACTGCTAAGTCCCGAAAAGTTGCCGGTGAAGAGCACCCCAAGTGGTACGACAGTCTATGGAGAAAGTAAACCGACTAGCTAATGAGAAGCGACGGATCACACAGAACAGGCTTCTGTGCAGCGAGATGTGACCTTCTACCGACCCCCGGTCAAAGCGTGCCTCACCTCTCTGCTTAACCGCTCGGCATCAAAGGGCTTGTCGATATGGGCAACTTTAGTTTCGGAGAGGAACTTTTCGGTATCGGCACTCATAATATCGCCGGTCATGAAGGCCACTCTCCGGGCTAGCGATTTGTTTATCTTTTGAATACGCTTGTATAGTTCCACGCCACTTATGCCCGGCATCTTGATATCCAGCAGGATGAGGTTGTATTTCTTGCTTTCAATTTTCTTCAGAGCATCAGCAGCGGTATCTACAGTGTCTACCTTGTGCCCTTCACCAGTAAGCACCCGATTGACCACGTCCCTTACCACTTGCTCATCATCCACCACCAGTATCCTGGCTTTGACCGCTTTCTTAGGCTTTTTAACGACTGGCTCAGCTGGCTTTGGCGGTGCGACTTCGGTGACTACAGGCAGCTCAATGACAAATGTAGCACCCTTGCCCGGCTTGCTTTCGGCGTATATCTTGCCCTTATGTTCGGCTATTATGCCATAGCACAGGCTCAAGCCCAGCCCGGTGCCCTGACCTACCTCTCTGGTGGTGAAGAAGGGGTTGAATATCTTATCCATGACCTCCGGCTTTATTCCCGGGCCGTTGTCTTTGACACATATCTTTATGGTGTTGTCGCTTTTCTTCGTGGTTATGGTGAGCTTGCCC
>JBAVQV010000116.1:0-13134 GCA_049694415.1 Dehalococcoidia bacterium | reverse complement strand
GGTGACCATCGAAAACCAGTGGCTCTCGGAAGACATCCAAGATTCTTTGGGCTAACCTGGAAGCATTGGCCGGCTGGGAGACTTGTGGCAGCACCAAAACGAACTCATCTCCGCCGATACGGGCAATCGTATCGCTCTTACGAGTAACACTTGTCAATCGCTCTGCAACGGCTTTCAGCAGCTGGTCACCGACACCGTGTCCCAGGGTATCATTAATAGCCTTAAATTTATCCAAATCGAGCATCAATACGGCCAGTCTGTTACCACTACGCCGTGACAGAGCCAATCCCATGGTAAGACGGTCACTTAATAATGTTCTATTAGGCAGGCCGGTCAGCGAGTCATGGGTAGCCATTTCAGCAATCTTTTGCTCGTACTGCTTATGTTCGGTAACGTCACGGCTGACGGCCCGGAATCCGATAATCTTCCCCTCCTTGTTTCGCAGAGGAGAAACCGAGTTTTCTAAGAATATTTGCGTCCCATCTTTTCTAACGATTACAAAAGGATACGATTGCAGTGACTCACCTGTCCGATAGACTTTATTCCAGGCCTTATATACGCTCTTTACATCCTCTTTGGGTACGTAGTCTCGATAGTTCATTCCGATTAACTCTTCCTCGGAGCGTCCGAATTGACGACAGGCTGCTTTATTGACGAAAGTGATATTACCAGCCCGATTTATCTCATAGTAGCCTTCCTCTATCTCCTCCAGTATGGTCCGATATTTCTCCTCCGAGCGCCTTAAAGCTTCCTCCATTCGTATGCGTTCGCTAACATCATGGCTGACTCCACGAAAGCCGACTATCTCGCCTTTCTCGTTTCGCATAGGCAAAGCTGCGAGTTCGCCCACTCCAGAGCTGCCATCTTTGCGAATGAATTTGAAAGTAATGGCTTTGGTTGGCTTACCTGTAAGATAGACCTGCTTAAAGGCCTTATAAATTCTTTCGGCATCGTCACCAGGGTTGGTTAACCTGTAGTTCATGCCGATCAGCTCTTCCACGGCATACCCCACGCTGCGGCAGAAAGCATCGTTTACGAAGGTATAATTACCAGCCAGGTCGACCTCAAAATAATCATCATGCATCTGGTCCATTATAGTCCGGTATCGCTCCTCAGACTGTCTTAAAGTTTCCTCCATCCGCACACGTTCGCTAACATCATGGCTGACTCCACGAAAGCCGACTATATCACCTTTCTCGTTTCGCATGGGGAAAGCCGATAGTTCACCAACTCCGTAACCGCCATCTTTTCGAACGAATTTAGTAGCCAGGGCTTTGATCGGCTGACCTGTAAGATAGACTTGATTAAAAGCTTTATAAATTCTTTCAACATCGTCGCTAGCATTGGTAACCTTATAGTTCATGCCGATCAGCTCTTCTGAGGAATACCCTACACTGCGGCAGAAGGCATCGTTTACGAAAGTATAATTGCCTGCCAGGTCGACCTCAAAATAATCATCATGCGTCTCGTCCATTATAGTCCGGTATCTCTCTTCTGACTTTGCCAGGGTCTCTTCCGACTGCTTGCGTTCGGTGATGTCCATGAAGCTTCCCGCAGTGGCTCGCTTTCCTTTATATTCAGTTGAGGTTAGTCTCTCTAAAACCCAAATTACACCGCCGTCCTTCTTCATAAACCTGTACTCATAGGGTAACAGGCTTTGGCCTTTCAGGCTTTCTATTGCCTTTTTCCTGACTGCTTTTCTATCCTCAGGATGAACCAGGTCGAGAGAGCACACACCCAGCAGTTCCTGTTCTGTATAGCCTGTTAGATTCAGGAACAGTGAATTAACATACTGAAATCTCCCATCCTGGACAATATAAATCCCTGTGCCGGCACAACGCATCAAAGCCTGGGCCAATTCTGCCGACGTATCCATCCTGGATTTGCTCTGCTTACCCGTCTTTACCATTTAGTTCAGTCTCCACACTTTCTCAATAGCTAATCGCTATATACAGCCTAAGTATACCGCCCCCTAGAGCTACAGTGAATAGCCTATAGGTAATGTTATGTCTAGTAAAAAGGTACCAGACTAGGCTCTGGAAGTAGCCAAGCCATAATTTGTATCGTGACTCTTGCAGTCATTTTTTAATCACTCGGCCTATTTGCATTAATCGCCATAAAAGTGTAGAATTTGCGATTGGCAACTCTTGGCAAAGAAAGGGGGTCAAATGCCTAAGGCAGCAGTTCAAGAAATTCCGGTGGTCTGGATACAAGCAGGCACCTGCACCGGATGTTCAGTTTCAGTCCTCAATTCAGTCAGCCCGACCATCAAGAATGTCCTCATCGATGAAGTCGTTCCCGGTAAACACCTGAACCTGAAATTTCAGGCAACCGTAATGGCCGGCGAAGGAGACGCCGTACTTCACGTACTGGAAGATACGCCAAAGACAAATAAAGGTGGCTATGTACTGGTAGTCGAAGGCGCCATTCCTACCAAAGATGGCGGTATCTATGGGTTACTCGGTGAGAAAAACGATAAACCGGTGCCCATGGCAGACCGGGTTGAAGCATTAGCCAGGGATGCTCTGGCAATTATCGCTCTGGGTACCTGCGCTACCTTCGGCGGTATAGCTGCCGGCAAGCCTAACCCCGGCGGCTACGTGGGTACGGATAAATTCATTAAATCGCGCAATATAAACAAGCCGTTGATTAATATCGCCGGCTGCCCACCCCACCCCGACTGGTTCATAGGCAGCGTCGCCTCGGTATTGCTTTTTGGCTTGCCCAAACCTGAAGACCTGGACGAGCTTAAGCGCCCCAAGGTTTTCTATAGCAATTTAATCCATGAAAATTGCCCCAGACGAGCCTATTTCGATGAAGGAAAATTTGCCAAAAAGTTCGGCGAACCGGGCTGCCTCAATGAGCTGGGATGCAAGGGACCGGTTACACATGCCGATTGCCCACTTAGGAAGTGGAATCACGGGACGAACTGGTGCATCGATGCCGGTTCACCCTGCATCGGTTGCTGCGAGCCTGGATTTCCCGATCTGGTGGCTCCCGTCTATCAGAAATTAAGCGATGCCAACATGCCCATGATAGGTAAACTCCCGGGAAAGGAGAAATAGAAATTGAGCAAGATTGTAGTTGACCCGGTCACCCGCCTTGAAGGCCATTACAAGGTTGAAGTTGTCACCGATAACGGTGTGGTCAAAGAAGCTCACAGTTCAGGCATGATGTTCCGAGGCCTTGAAATAATACTCCGTGGTAGAGACCCGCGCGATGCCCAAATGTATACCCAGCGTATCTGCGGAGTCTGCCCTACCAGCCATTCTATGGCTGCCACGCTCAACCTTGACAGCGCTTTCGGTCTCGCTGATAAGATACCCGACAACGGCCGGATTATCCGCAACCTCATATTGGGAGCGGCACATGTCTCCGACCACATTCTCCACTTCTATCACCTGGCAGCTCTCGATTACGTGGATGTTACCAAGATACTCAAGTACGATGGCAATGACCCAGCCCTGAACTCCGTTAAAGAATTTGCCAAGCGAGGAGAGCTGGCTCCATTTGTACCTCGATACGAAGGCGATTACCGCCTCAGCGACAAAGTGAACATAGGCGCCCTGGCTCATTATGTTCAAGCTCTGGAGATGAGACGCAAGGGACAGGAAATGCTGGTTATCTTCGGCGGCAAGATGCCTCATAATGTGGCGATCATCCCCGGCGGAGTTACGGCAACTGTCACCGTGGATAAAATAGCCTCTTTCCTGTGGATGCTCAATGAGCTGAGGGATTTCGTTGACAATGTTTATATTCCCGACGTCCTGGCCGTGGCTGAAGCCTATGCCGACTATTTCGAAATCGGCGCCGGCTGCGGCAATTTACTGTCTTACGGAAGCTTCGACCTCGAAGGTAGTAATCCTGATTACACCAAGAGGAAAAGGCTTATGAAGCAGGGTACGGTTTCAACTGACCTGAAACTCGGTGCCCTGGACATGAATAAGATTATGGAATACGTAAAGCATTCTTGGTATGCCGACTCGAGCACCGGGAAGCACCCATCTAAAGGCATGACGGAGCCTCAACTGGGAAAGAAAGGCGCTTACTCCTGGGTGAAAGCTCCCCGATATGATGCTAAAGTCTATGAAGTCGGCCCATTGGCCCGCATAGCAGCGACTTATGCCAGCGGTGAGCCAACGGTGACCAAGCTGGTTGATTCCGTTCTTTCCAAGTTCAAGGCCAGTCCCAAGGCTTTATTCTCAGTGCTCGGTCGCCATGCTGCTCGTGCCCTCTACACCAAGTTTCTGGCTGATTCCATGCCGGAGTGGTTACTCCAGCTAAAGCCGGGCGAGCCAGCTTATATAGACTACACCATACCAGACGAAGCCTTCGGCATGGGGCTGGTTGATGGCGCCAGAGGTGCACTGGGGCACTGGATTGAGGTAAAAGATAAGAAAATCGCCAACTATCAGTGCGTGGTGCCAAGCACCTGGAATATGTCTCCTAAAGATGACAACGGACAGCCCGGACCGGTAGAACAAGCCCTTATCGGTACCACGATAAAGGATGAGAACAATCCTTTTGAGATTGGACGCATTATCCGTTCCTTCGACCCGTGTCTGGCTTGTGCCATACATGTAATTACACCTAAAGGGAAAACTCTTGGAATATACAAAATCAGTTGAGACCCTCTGTCATTCTGAGCCCTTCCTTCCCTGTCATTCTGAGGGAGCCCTTCGCCCATGTCATTCTGAGCGCAGCGAAGAATCTTATAAGGCTCAGGGTAAACTCCGCGAAGAATCCGGAGACCCTTCGCTATCGCTCAGGGTGACAAGTGAAAGCAGCCCTAGAATCACCGTTCTGGGGATAGGGAACCTTTTGCTCAAAGACGAAGGTGTAGGCGTCCACCTGGTTCAAAAACTAGCTGGCGTTGTGGGCGATGCCAATGTCAAGATAATCGACGCCGGCACTTATCCCGACTTCCTGTCTCTAATAGATGGCAGCACAGACAAACTAATCATCGTTGACGCTGCGAAAGGCGGCGATAGGCCGGGAACTATATATCGATTCAGCTTCGATGGTGCAGATTTGGATACAGTGCTGCCTATCTCCCTGCACGAGATGGGCGTATTAGACAGTCTGAAAACGATGACCTTGTTCAACAGGCAGCCAAAATCTACGGTCATTATCGGCATCGAGCCTAAAACTATGGACTTCGGACTTGACCTCTCCCCGGAAATTGAAGATAAACTACCTGGAATAATCGAATTAGTTCTCAAGGAGATAGAGGAAACCACAGCTATGGAGGTAGACAAATGATAATCTCTGAATTAAAGCCCCTTCCGGAAATCTTAGGCTATTTAGACAGGGACAAGAAAATATTTATAGTCGGCTGCAAAGGTTGTGCTGAGGTCTGCCAGACCGGCGATGAGCCTCAGGTTCTGGACATGAAGCAGAAACTGGAGCAAGAAGGTAAGGCGGTCACCGGCTATTGCGTCGTCGATTTTCTGTGTGATAAAGCGCTAATCAAGACCAGGCTGTTTCATCATGAGAACGAGATAGATGCTGCCGATTCTCTGCTGGTAATGACCTGCGGCATCGGAGTGCAGGCAACAGCAGCGGTGGTGAACAAACTGGTACATCCGGCGGCTAACACCATCAATGTCGGCGGTGCCGGCGGGACATGGCGGGGCAGCGAGCGATGCCGTGAATGCGGCGACTGCGTGCTTGATTTAACTGGCGGCATTTGCCCACTGACTGCCTGCACCAAATGGCTTATTAACGGACCTTGCGGCGGTGCTAAAAATGGCAAGTGTGAGGTTGAACCCGATGTACGCGATTGCGGCTGGCACCTGATCTACGAGAGACTCAAAAAATTAGGCCGACTTGATAAAATGCAAGCCATACCAATGGTCAAGAACTATAGCAAAATGCAGCCGCCAAAGGCGCTAAGGTCCACCATAATGTGGGCACTGGAGCAACAAGAAACAAAAGTTTAGCTATCCGCCACTCTTCATGTCGCCCTGAGCGATAGCGAAAGGCCTCTAGATTCTTCGCTCCTCTCAGAATGACAAGAGGAATGGCAAACTTAGAGTATCCTTAGGAGGTAAAGACATAATGAGTCTGCGTGAAAAACTTCAGAACGGCAAGTTCGTGGTCACCGCTGAAATCGGCCCGGCTAAAGGTGTGGACATACACGAGTTCAATGAGAATGCCGACTTACTCAAAGGCAGAGTAGATGCGGTGAACTGCACCGACCAGCAAAGCGCTGTCATGAGGTTGGGTTCGCTGGCTGCCTGCTACCTGCTCAAACAAAAAGGCATCGAGCCTGTATTCCAGATGACCTGCCGAGACCGCAACCGCATCGCACTACAGTCGGACTTGCTTAGCGCTTACGTTATGGGTGTTGAGAATGTTCTCTGTCTCACCGGAGACTATGTCACCTTAGGAGACCATCCTGACGCCAAACCTGTCTTCGACCTCGATTCCGTTTCCTTGCTGTATGCCGCCCGACAATTAGAGCAGGGCAAAGATCTAGCCAGTAAGGAGCTAAAAGGCACGCCCAAGTTCTTCCTCGGCGCCTGCGTCACTCCCGGTGCTGACCCTGTTGAACCACAGCTTATCAAAATGGAGAGAAAGGTAAAGGCCGGTGCCCAGTTCTTCCAGACCCAGGCCATCTACGAGCCCAAAACTTTCGAAGCCTTCGTGAAAGAAGCTAAGAAATTCGGCGTGCCGATTTTAGTCGGTATAGTGGTGCTCAGGTCAGCAGGTATGGCCAAATTTATGAATAAAAACGTCGCTGGCATACATGTCCCCGATGAACTTATTAATGAGATGGACAAGGCCGAGAACAAAATCGAGAAGGGCGTAGAGATAGCTGCTCGCCTGATAAATGAGATGAAGGGCATGTGCCAGGGCACTCATATTATGGCTATCGGCCTGGAATCCAAGGTGCCAGCAATTCTCGATGCCGCGAAGTTGTAGTACCAAGACAAGGGGCAGGTATGCGAATCGTTCGCTTTGTTGCCCAGGGTCGAGCTAAGTACGGCATATTAGACCGGAATATCATACGCGGACTCCGCGGCAGCTCCTTCTCACATTTTCAGCATCTAAGTAGCCCATCTATACTCGACGGCAGCAATTACAATTTGGATAAGGTCAGGCTGCTTCCCCCGTGCCTTCCCTCAAAGATTGTTTGCCTGGGGCTAAATTATCGCAGCCACATTGAGGAGATGAAACTGCCCATACCTTCAGTGCCGCTCATCTTCCTCAAGCCATCCACTGCAGTTATCGGCCCCGGCGTCAAAATAATCCTGCCCCCAGGCTGGAACCGCATCGACTTTGAAGGTGAACTGGGCGTAGTCATAGGTAAAAAAGCAAAGGATGTTCCAGAAGAGAGGGCAAAGGAATACATACTTGGTTATACCTGTTTCAACGATGTATCCGACCGAAATGCCCAGGCTGCTGATGGCCAGTGGACCAGAGCCAAAGGCTATGACACCTTCGCCCCGATAGGCCCGTGGATAGAGACGGAAGCCAAGCCGGACAATCTGAAACTAGAAACGTATCTAAATGGCGAACTCCGCCAGTCCGCTTCTACCAGTGACCTCATCTTCGGCATATCCAAGCTTATCAATTTTATTTCTGGCGTAATGACACTGCTACCAGGCGACGTCATTGCCACCGGCACGCCATCTGGCGTCGGCCCCATGAAACCGGGTGATGTGGTTGAAGTCAGGATAGAAAAGATAGGCACATTGAAAAATTCTGTTGTCGCCCAAAAGTAACGAGTTCAAGCTATGTTCTGCTCCAAGACACCTGATATACTTATCTTTGGACGACAAACCTCAGATGACCGGAGGTACGATATGAACTTAACTATAGTTGAGGCACTTACTATTGGAGATGCCTGGTTCCAGTGCCTGGAAAAGGCTCTGGTAGAAGGCAGGACTTATCGCATACAGCAAGGTAGTTTCGAGGGCACTCATCGGAAAGAAATACCTCTGGTCGCTGTCATGATTAGTAATCCCGGCGTGAGACCATTGAGACCTGATGTACCCGCGGGTGTGCCGGCACCTACTACAGACGAGGTCATCCACGAGTATATGTCATATTTGATGACTGGCGCTAAGCAGGAGAATGAAGAGTACACCTATGGCGAGGATCTGGCGGCGCAAATCGATGAGGTAATCAGGCGCTATAGGCAGGGAGTTGACACTAACCAGATGTGCATGACGATTGGCAATCGGGATAGCATTTATTTAAAAGACCCACCATGTTTAAGAGTGGTGGACACCCGCGTTCAGGACGGCTATCTTAATTTCATTTTGTACTTCAGGAGCTGGGATTTATGGGGTGGTTTCCCTACAAATATGGGCGGCTTGCAACTTCTAAAAGAATATATGGCCGAGGAGATTGGCATAAAAGATGGCTCCCTTATTGCCTTCAGTAAAGGGCTTCATTTATACGAGCATTGCTGGGACCTGGCCAAGATGGTCCTGCATATGCCACCGGAATGAACAATCTAACTGAATCTTCCACAGGTAAATTCTGCTTTACAGCAGTTAGCGAACAGGATTCTAGGGTACCAAGGCAAAATGACGGAAGGTCATTTCGATACCAATAGGGCACCGATTCTTGACAGTGAAGAACGTATCAAAGAGCTGAGACCTTACCAACTACTCAAGGACACGGCTGGAGTTACTTCCGGCATGACCTGCATAGACCTCGGCTGCGGTACCGGAACTTTTTCCTTCCCTATGCTTCTCTGCGTCAGCAGTGAAGGTGTCGTCTATGCCATTGACGACAGTACTGAAATGCTGGAGCATATTCAAGCCAAGAACCCGCCGCCAAATCTGATACTGGTTCATGGCGATGTCAGCCAAACGGGGCTTGATAATGAGATTGCAGATTTTTGTCTCCTGGCTTTCATCATGCACGAAGTAAAACAGCCGGCTAATCTCCTGGCCGAGGCATTTCGCCTGCTTAAGCCTGAAGGCAGGCTTTTAGTAATAGAGTGGAAAGCAGATTTGGATTCGCCAGGCCCTCCCCAAAGTAGGCGTCTATCTAGAGAAACCGTTGAGCAGCTTTTCAAGCAGGCGGATTTACGAGATTTCGAATACATCGACTGGTCCAAGAACCACTACGTGACAACGGGCAGCAAAACGAGAGCCGATTAGGGCGTGATATGGCAAGTTATTTCGGCATCGTTTATTCGCCGTCCCGGCTGCTTAACGGTCACCTATCAAAATCCGAACAGTTAGTACCGGCAAACAACAAATAGATCCATTCAAGCATCGGACGGCGATTTACCGATTGTCCAACCGCCGCAGAATCCTTGCTCTCTCCTGAACTTTTTTTATGATATCGCGATTCTCGATAAAATCGGTGGTGTGCCTTCCTGCCCTGAATGTTTCGTCGTCCAACGCCACCTGATGGAACAGAACAATCGACTCGATGCCTTCGATTCTTATCTCACTAAGAGCCCTCTGCATGCGCAAAATAGCTTCTTCTCTGGTCTTCCCCCTTACCAGTAGTTTAAACAGCAATGAATCATAATCATGGGGAAGCTCATAACCTTCATAAACTCCTTCATCAATTCTGACTCCCAAACCATGTGGAAATCGAAGACCCGTTATTTTACCGGGACATGGGAAAAAGTTACGCGTCGGATCCTCTGCGGTTATCCGGCAATTTATAGAAGGTGCATCGAGGCGAATGTCATCCTGGTTATAACTCAGCCGCTCTCCGGCGGCAATCCTTATTTGCTCTTTGACGATGTCAACGTTAGCAGCCAGTTCAGTTACGCAGTGCTCCACCTGCAGACGAGAGTTCACTTCATTAAAGTAAAATTCCTGGGTGTCGGGTACGTAGAAGAACTCCACCGTCAGCGCATTGACATACTGCAAAGCCACTGCCACGTCGAGAGCCGTCACATACATCTTCATTCTCAAATGAGGCGACAAAATTTGGCAGGGAGCTTCTTCTATCAGCTTCTGAAACCTCCGTTGAACGGAGCAATCCCTTTCCCCCAGATGTATGACATTGCCAAACTTATCTGCCAGGACTTGAACCTCTATGTGCTTTACTCCGGTGAGCAGCTTCTCAACATAAAATGACGGCACTCCGAATGCCTTTTTCCCTCTCTCCTTCACAAAGCGAACAGCCTCCGCCAGCTCTTCCCTGTTTCTAGCCGCGACCATGCCGATGCCGCCGCCACCACCTGAGGGTTTGATAATAACGGGATAGCCGATGCTCTCCGCTGCTTGTTCTACTTCACTAAGCTTTACGTTAGCTGAGCCCGTAAAGGGCTCATCGGAACCCGGAATTATCGGTATATTAAGCATCCTCATCAACTGCCGTGCCCTGTGCTTCGGCTTAACTTTATACATACACTCGCTGGTAGGGCCTATGAAGACAATCCCCTGTTTTTCACACATTTCGGCAAACTCAGGATTCTCGGCTAAAAAGCCATAACCCGGGTGAAGGGCGTCGGCTTTGCTCCGCATGGCGACTTCCAGTATTTTCTCCGTATTGAGATAGCTCTTGGTTGCCTCCGCCGGTCCAATGAGATAGGCCTCGTCAGCCAGCTTAACGTGGAGCGAGTTGGCATCAACATCAGAATAAACTACAACCGTGCTTATACCCATCTCTTTGCAGGTCCGTATTATCCTGACCGCTATTTCGCCGCGGTTGGGAATTATAATTTTGCGAAACATAACCTTATCCTCTACTTAAAACACCCAATCGAAAATCAGAATATTTTCTTAGTGTAACCCAAAAGATAACCAGATTCAATCCAGATATGTTATCCTGGCAGCCGGTCTATCCCGCAATTCAAACTCTATCCCGGCCTCACTAAACAAATCCATGAAGGAATTATCGGCATATTTACCGAATGTTGCAAACCGCTTTATCTTGGCATTCACCAGCATCTTGGCGCAGAGAATACACGGGGTATGGGTAACATATACCGTGGCGCCCTCGAGGCTAACTCCGTGAAGCGAAGCCTGTATTATTACATTCTGCTCCGCGTGAATGCCACGGCATATCTCGTGCCTTGTTCCAGACGGTATTTTCATCTCATCCCTGAGACAGCCGAGTTCAAGACAGTCCTTAAGCCCGGCGGCAGCACCATTGTAACCGGTAGCTAATATGTGTTTGTCCTTCACCGCCACGGCTCCAACATGGTGCCGGCGACATGTTGAGCGTTCCGCCACCACTGAAGCTATCTTCAGAAAATATTCATCATTAGCCGGCCGGGTTACTTTTTTCATCTCAATGCTGATAGCACTTTCTCAGTTTCTTTTTTCAGGTCTTCCAAAGAGGTCTCGTTTATGATAGTAAAATCGGCCATGGCGATGGGGCCACCCTTATTGGTATTTTCCAGCTCGGCGATATCCCGGCTGGCAGCTTCTTCTGCCGTCAATGGACGAACCAGCCTTTTCCCAAGCCTCCCATACCTCATCCTGGGTGATGCCCAGACAGCGACCACATGAAAATCATTTCTATAACGACTTTTGAGCAATGTGTATTCTTCCCAGGAATATAGGCCATCCACCACAACGTTTGATGACTTGAGCCAGGCATCAATCTTCGGCAGGTTCAGTTTGGCATAGGCTGCCATACCGTGCGCTTCTCTCAGTTGCTGCCTGACATGGCATTCGTTTTCTTCGTTTAGCTGAAGCCCCCTTTTCTTTATTTCCTCGTCGGTTATATCTCCAAACCTTACCTTCTTGAAACCTCTACTCTCAAATACCCACGCGACCTCGGACTTACCTGAGCCAGCCATACCGACGATTGATACTACCTGCATTTCTAAACTGTTTCCAAATGAAATTCGTTCTTCACATTATATGTAAAAACCTGGCTTCGAGCAAAGCAGAACGATTTTGTCATTGCGAGGCATGGAATGCCGTGGCAATCTCGGCGGGGAGATATGCGTAATGAGATTGCTTCGCTCCGCTCGCAATGACAGTGAGGAGTGGAACTTTTGAAGCCTTGTTAGCCCCAATGCTATAATTAATGACAAAGCCTCATGCATATCCGCAATCGAGCCAACTTCTGCCGAAGATTAATCACAAATTTAGGAGGGAACAAGATGAAAACAAACATGGCTGTCATGCTTGCCGTTTTAGGGCTTGTCACTCTGGGATTGTTTGCCAATCTTAGCTGCAGCTCTAGCGGCGCCGATGTTTACCTGGAAGGAGTAACCCTCGGTTCGGTAACAGTCGAGGGAAAACCGGTTTCCGGGCTGCCGTCGCAGACTGTGAACATTGTCCTGAAGGTTAATGCCACCCAGGTAAACATAAGCAACGCTGGTGGGCAGACTACCATTAAATTAAGCCCCTCGAATGCCACCATAGTCACCGGCCCGAATGGCACCAGCTTCACCGGCGTCAAGCCAGAACAGGTAGAAATTAAATGGCAGGGTACAGAATAACTAGAAGATTTCATGGATGTCTTAGCTGGACTTAATCCGGCCCAAAAACAGGCCGTAGAAACCATTGACGGGCCACTGCTTATCGTCGCCGGTCCCGGCAGCGGCAAGACCAGGGTCATCACCCACCGTGTCGCCTATCTGATAAAGGTGTGCGGCATAAACCCTCACCGTATTATTGCGGTAACCTTCACCAACAAGGCGGCGCGGGAGATGGCTGAGAGGTTGGAAAAGCTGCTGGGGCAGACCGCGGGTGACTTAACTCTGGGCACCTTCCATGCCATCTGTGCCCGCATACTGCGCCAGGAAGGTAAGGCTATCGGGCTGGATTCGAGATTCGTTATCTATGACGAGGAAGACCAGCTAAGCCTGATAAAACAGAGCCTGCAGGAACTCGACCTAGACCCCAAGCAGTACGTACCGAGAGCTATTCAATCGGCCATCAAGTACGCCAAAAGCCGGCTACTGACGCCGGCAGATTATGCCGAGAAGACCAGCAACTACTTCGAAACCGTAGTCCAGCGTGTCTACGAGCGCTACCAGCAGTCACTCACCCGTAGCCACGGCGTCGACTTCGATGACCTGCTGATGAAGACAGTCCAGCTCTTCGACGGCCATCCTAAGGTTCTCGCCAAATATCAGTCACGCTATCTACATATCCTGGTTGACGAGTTTCAGGATACCAACATCACCCAGTATATGCTGATAAAGCAGCTGGCTGGAAAACACCGCAATGTCTGCGTTGTGGGTGA
>JBAVQV010000115.1:0-30500 GCA_049694415.1 Dehalococcoidia bacterium | reverse complement strand
GTCCTGAGGTGACGTCTGTGATATAAATTAGGCCGGGATCTAACACTACCACAATGTCAGGATTTGTCACTGAGACTCTGGCTCGAATGGGAGTATTATCGCTTACGCGATTAAAGACGAGCACCGGCGCTCCCCTTCTTTCTGGGCCAAAGCTGGGAAACGCCTGTGCAAATTTGCCTTCCTCTATAGCCGCCAGCGCCAGTAGTTCCGCCGATGTTACGGCGCCTTGCCCACCTCTCCCATGCCAACGGATTTCAATTGTCTTGTCTTTTTCTTTCAAATTACTGAATCCCTTGGAAGCGCCCCTGGAGGGACTTGAACCCTCGCACCCGGCTCCGGAGGCCGGCGCTCTATCCCCTGAGCTACAGGGGCTTCACGTAATTTTATATGTTATTTCTTGATTTGGCAAACTCATTCTGAGTGTAATCAGTAATGTCATCCATCAGACTTCGAAAATAGGCCTTTTAGCCTAGTCCTGGAAAGAATCAGCTTGTAGATTTCGGCGCCGATAAAGATGGTTGAAGCTGAAAGTACAGCTATTAGCCAGTCTGTAAGGGTCAAAGCATAAGTATTGAATGGGCCTTGCAAAATGGGGAGATAGACAACCAGAGCTAACATTATGCATTCCCAAAGTATTGCCAATAATAACCACCTATTAGCCAGAGGTCCAATCTTGAATAATGAATATTCTAATGACCGGCAGTTAAAGGCATTGAAAAATTCAATCAATATTAAGGTAACGAAGCACATACTCTGGGCTTCGAGGAAATTCTTCCCTGAGTCTACGGCCCACAGAAACACCCCCAAAGTTACTACAGCTGTCCAGATTCCAGTGCCAGCCAGGTATCTCATGATAGGCGCTGTAAAAATAGTCTGCTTTCGAGGGCGTGGTTTTTGCTTCATAATGTCAAGGTCGGGTGGGTCAACAGACAAGGCTATAGCCGGCAGGCCATCAGTAGCCAGGTTGACATATAATAGCTGAATGGCAACCAAGGGTATGGTCCCGGCGGGTAAACCGAAAAGCGGGCCAAACAAAATAACGACTGCCATTAGCAGTATTTCCCCAAAATTACAGGAGAGAAGATAAACCAGGTACTTTTTAATATTATTAAAGATACCTCTGCCTTCCTCGACTGCAGCTACGATGGAGGCGAAATTGTCATCGGTCAGCACCATGTCAGCCGCTTCTTTGGTAACATCGGTGCCCGTAATCCCCATGGCTACGCCGATGTCAGCTTTCTTTAGTGCCGGTGCATCGTTCACTCCATCCCCTGTCATAGCTACTACGTGCCCCCTCTTCGTTAGCGCCTCGACGACACGCAGTTTGTGGGCTGGTGAAACCCGTGCATACACTTCTATTTTCTCCACCAGGTCATCAAATATTTCGTCGCTTAGGTTATCGATTTCGGCCCCTGTTAAGGCCACACCTTCTTTGAGTATGCCCAATTCTCTGGCGATGGCAACTGCGGTTAATTTGTGGTCACCGGTTATCATTACTGATTTGATACCGGCACGGTCACAGGTCTTTACCGCCTTTTTAACTTCTTCCCGAGGTGGGTCAATCATGCCAACCAGGCCGACAAAAATCATATCTTTTTCTGTGTCGTCAGTTGAGCTAGCGGTATCATCAAGCCGTTTATAGGCCAGTCCCAGGACACGGAGAGCATTCTCCGCCATTTCATGAGCCACAGCCATAATAGTTTTTCTATCTTCGACAGTTAGTGCCGTTTCTTCTCCGTTACGGAAAATACGGCTGCAAGAAGTCAAGATTACCTCAGGCGCTCCCTTTGAATAAGCAGTTTTACCCTGGCTCGTTTGATGGGTGGTGGTCATTCTCTTCGTCTCTGAGGAAAACGGAATCTCGCTGATGCGAGGAAATTGAATTTGAAGTTCCTCTTGCCACAAGCCGGCTTTGGCTGCCGTTACCACCAAAGCGCCCTCGGTAGGGTCACCTTTTATCGACCACACCCCATCAATTGAATTAAGAGTTGTATCATTGCATAAACTACCAATATTGAGTAGCCTCTGTAAGGCAGCGTCATCTTCAGGTTTCACAGTTTTGCCGCCGACATGAAACTCACCTTTAGGTTCATAACCAACACCGGTGACATCTATGAGCTTACCGTCCGCAAATATACGCCGTATCGTCATTTTGTCTTCGGTAAGCGTGCCAGTCTTGTCCGAGCAAATATAGGTGGTGCAGCCGAGTGTCTCTACTGCCGGCAGCTTTCTGATTAGGGCATGACGTTGTACCATCCTCTTAACGCCAAGAGCCAGCGAGATTGTGACCACGGCCGGTAAAGCTTCGGGGACAGCTGCCACGGCCAGACTGACCCCCCAGATTAGCATCTCCAGAATTTCATGACCTCTTAGTACACCGATTCCGGCCAATATGAAACAGAGGGCTAAGGCGCCGATGGCAATCCACTTTCCCAGCTGGTCGAGGTTAACCTGCAGCGGTGTACGTTCCTTCTCGACTTCCTGCAGCATAGTGGCAATCTTGCCGAACTCGGTAGCCATGCCGGTGGCAGTTATTACTGCCAGGCCTCTGCCATAAACGGCTGCCGTTCCCGCAAAGACCATATTGGTTCTGTCAGCAATGCTCGCCTCTACCGCTAGTGCCTTTCCCGTTTTTTCCACGGGAATGGATTCTCCGGTTAGTGATGCCTCATCTGTCTTTAGATTGACAGCGTCTATGAGCCGGGCATCTGCAGGTATTTTGTCGCCGGTCCTGAGCAGAATAATGTCGCCGGGCACCAGCTCTATGGCGGAGATTTCTATTTCCATTCTGTCTCTCAGTACGGATGCCGTAGGTGCTGCCATTCTCTTCAAGGCTTCCATGGCTCGTTCAGCCCTATATTCCTGCATAAAGCTAAGCCCGGCAGCAAACAGGACGATAGCAAAAATGACAATGGCATCGGCTACTTCCCCCATGAAGGCAGACAAGGCCACTGCAACGAGCAGGATAATAATGAGAAAATTCTTGAATTGCTCAAGGAAGATTACCCACGGGGATATTTTTTTCTTTTCAGCCAGCTCGTTAGGTCCAAATTGATCCAGGCGGCGTTTGGCTTCCCCATGACTTAAACCTTCACGACTTGACTCCAAAGAGGTCAAGACTTCCGATACCTCTAAACTATGCCAATTCTCGTTTAGTTTCATTGCCGGTTTGCACCTGATGGGCAAAACAGAATCATATCATAGCCTGTTTTTTCTTGTAAATATCACCTGCCTACAGTAACGACTATATATACCAAGCTTTGCCTCCTAGCGCAGGCATTGTATAATGTTACGGCGCGGAGAGGTGTCCGAGTGGTTGATGGAGCCGCTCTCGAAAAGCGGTGGGCGATGAGCCTCGTGGGTTCGAATCCCACCCTCTCCGCCAGACCTTGGAGAGGTGCTGGAGTGGTCTAACAGGCGCGCCTGGAGAGCGCGTGTCGCCTTTGGCGACCGTGGGTTCGAATCCCACCCTCTCCGCCATTCTAATCATTTGCTTTCTCATGGCTACCTCTTTTTTTGTTTGACCTTCTTGCCTATGCTACAATGTTTCAACTCAGATGGTGAATGAGAACGAGCTGAAATATTGGGTAGGCTTTTCCAAGATGCCCGGCATCGGTCGGGTGAAAACCTCACAGCTATTGGAGCATTTCAACACTCTGGAACATGCTTGGAAGGCGCCAATTGGCGAACTTAAAAAATCCGGGCTCGATTCTAAAACTGTGGAGAATATAGTTAATCTGAGGACGAGAATCGCTCCCGACGAAGAAATGGACAGCCTCAAGAAGTATAAGATAAAGGTATTTACCTGTGATTCTCTCACCTATCCACAAAGGCTTAAAGAAATTTACGATTACCCACCGGTTCTTTATATCCGAGGCAACTTGCTGCCCCAAGATGAATGTTGCCTGGCTGTAGTCGGCACCCGGAGGGCTACAGTCTACGGACGTCAGGTGACCGAAGAGATTGTCAGTGACCTGGCTAGAAACGGAATTACCATCGTTAGCGGCCTGGCTAGAGGAATTGACTCCGTAGCTCACCGTGCCGCGTTGGAAGTTGGCGCTCGAACTGTGGCTGTCTTCGCTTGTGGACTGGACATCGTTTACCCGGCAGAGAATGCTAAGCTGGCACGGGAGATTATGGAACATGGCGCCTTGATTAGCGAATATCCTCTGGGCACCAAGCCTAAAGCTGATAATTTCCCGAGGCGCAACCGGATTATGAGCGGCCTCAGCCTCGGTGTGCTGGTTATTGAGGCCGGCGAAAGCAGTGGAGCTTTGATCACGGCTAATCAGGCGCTGGAACAAAACCGGGAGGTTTTTGCTGTCCCAGGCAGTATTTTGTCTCCAACTAGCAGGGGGACGAACCATCTAATTCAGGAGGGCGCAAAACTGGTCAGGAATTATGTTGATATTTTAGAAGAGCTTAATCTGACCATCATGGCGCAGCAACTGGAGATGAAGGAGCTTCTACCTGTTGATGAGACTGAATCAATGTTGTTGAAGCAGTTGAGCCGTGAGCCGATTCATATAGACGATATTTGCCGCCAGAGTGGCCTGGCTGCGGCTTTAGTTGGCAGTGCGCTGACTATGATGGAACTCAAAGGTAGGGTGAAACAGGTTGGCGGCATGAACTATGTACTGGTCAGAGAGATGAAAGAGGAGTATCAAACGGCGAGGTAATTATGGCAGCGAAGCTTGTTGTTGTTGAATCACCAGCCAAAGCCAGGACTATTAGCCGTATCTTAGGTACAGGTTATGAGATTAAGGCGACACTGGGGCATGTACGCGACCTGCCTAAAAGCGAATTAGGCATAGATGTGGCTAATGACTTTGCTCCCAGATATATCATCATCAGACAGAGAAGAACCGTAATCAATGAGCTGAAGAAGTTAGCTGCCGGCGCTGCTGAGGTTTATCTGGCCACTGACCCCGACCGTGAGGGAGAGGCGATTTCCTGGCATCTAATCGCAGCTGCCAAAATGGATAACGGTAAGATACCCATCCACCGGGTCGTCTTTCACGAGATAACCAAAGAAGCGGTGGAAAAGGCTTTTCGTCATCCCCGCTCTGTTGATATGAACCTGGTTGACGCCCAACAAGCGCGTCGCCTACTGGATAGACTGGTTGGCTATAAGTTGAGCCCATTGCTGTGGCGCAAGGTTCAGAGAGGACTTTCTGCCGGCAGGGTCCAATCGGCAGCCTTGAGAATGATTGTCGACCGCGAGCGCGAGATACAAAATTTCATTCCTGTAGAGTACTGGACCATTGAAGCTGAACTGGACAAGAGCTTGCCAACCACTCCAAAGAATAGCTTCAGAGCACTGCTGGCAAGCCTGGCCGACGGCACAAAGATTGCTATAGCCAACCAACAGGAAGCCGAGAGAATTCAAGATGAACTGAGGAAGGCCGACTATGTGGTTAAAAAGGTAACAGTAAAAGAAGTGGCTCGCCAACCGGCGCCGCCATTTATCACCAGCACTCTACAGCAAGAAGCCTGGCGCAAGCTGCGGTTCACCGCCCAACGTACTATGTTTATTGCTCAACAGCTTTACGAAGGAGTCACTTTGGGCGAAGAGGGCTCGGTGGGGTTAATTACATATATGCGGACGGATTCGACGCACGTAGCTGCCAGTGCCATAGCTGAGACCAGAGATTTTATTGCCAGCAAATACGGTGACCGCTTTGTGCCTCAGAATCCACGTCATTTCACTAAAAAGGGCAAATGGGCACAGGAAGCACATGAAGCTATTCGGCCAACTAGAATTCATCGGGAGCCTGACCAGCTTCGCTCTTACCTGAAACCGGAACAGCTTAAACTTTACGACCTTGTCTGGAAGCGGATGGTGGCCAGCCAGATGGCAGCAGCCTTGATGGATGCTACCACTGTGGAAGTAGAGGCGGCATGTCCCGAACCACAAAAGGGATATCTGCTGAGAACAAGCAGCTCCGTAACAAAGTTTCCGGGTTTTATAACTGTTTACAGCGAGGGGAAAGACGAGGAAGGTGAAGAAGAAAAGGCGGTCGTACTGCCAGCATTGAAAGCCGGTGACAACTTAGTCTTATTGAACCTCTTTCCCGAGCAGCGTTTTACTCAGCCACCGCTTCGTTATAACGAGGCTACCTTGATAAAAGCGCTGGAACAAAGGGGAATCGGACGCCCCAGCACCTATGCCCCTATTCTATCAACTATACAGGGAAGGGGCTATGTATATAAGGAAAATGGCAAGCTTTGCCCTGATGAGATAGGCTTTATTGTTAGCGACCTCTTAACCCAGCACTTCCCCGAAATAGTTGACCTGGATTTCACGGCCCAGCTTGAGGAAGAGCTGGATGAGATTGCTCGGGGTGAGAGAGACTGGATTTCAGTTCTCAAAGATTTCTATACTCCTTTTGAGGAGACACTTAACCAGGCATCCACTAAGATAGAAAAGGTTAGGATTACCAAGCCAACAGAGGAAGTCTGCCCTGAGTGTGGTAGACCTATGGTATTGAAGACGGGACGTTTCGGCAAATTCCTGGCTTGCAGCGGTTATCCTGAATGCAAGAAGACCATGCCTTATGTGATCAAAACCGGTGTACTCTGTCCGAAGTGTGGGAAAGAGATTGTGGAGAGAACAACCAAGAAAAGGCGCATTTTCTATGGTTGCAGTGGCTACCCACAATGCCAGTTTGCAGTTAATCGCCGGCCAGTTCCGAAACCCTGCCCGCAGTGCGGCAAGCTGCTCATTATGTACCGGGACGGTTGGGTTAAATGTACCGCCTGTGAATATAAAGATAAACTAGACGAAGTAGAAAAGATAGGAGCGGCAGCATGAAAATCTTGGTTATCAACGGACCAAACCTCAATATGTTGGGCAAGCGAAATAAAGCCTACTATGGTGATAAAACATTGCTACAGATTGATGCTCTTTTAAAAAAGGAGGGGAAAAGCCTGGGTGCCGATGTGGTAAGCTTTCAGTCCAATAGCGAAGGGGAACTTATAGACTGCATCCAGAAGAATTCCTCTCAAGCCGCCGGCATAATCATAAATCCAGGAGCACTGACCCATTATGGTCTATCCTTAAGGGATGCCTTGGTCGACAGCGGACTGCCGGTTGTAGAGGTCCATCTATCCAATATTTATGCTCGTGAAGAGTGGCGGGCAAAATCCGTCATTGCTCCTATTGCCAGAGGGCAAATCAGCGGATTTGGTTGGCGGAGCTATATCGCTGCGATACGAATTCTGGTTGGTGAACTGAAAGTAGAAAAATAATAGTGAGCCGGCTGCAAAAACTACGTCACAGTTTAGCCCAAAAGGAATTGGATGTACTTGTAGTCTCTCAGCCGGAAAACCGCCGTTATCTTTCCGGTTTTACTGGTTCAGCAGGTTGGCTGCTTATCTCTAATAATAATGCTTACTTAGTCGTCGACTTCCGTTACGTGGAGCAAGCCAAAAAGGAAGCACCGGACTTCGATGTTATTCACTTAAAAGGCGACATAGCCAGCTGGCTGCCCAAGTTCCTCTCAGATTTGGGATTTAAAAAGGCAGGCTTTGAAGCCGACCAGGTGCCTTTCTCCACCCATCAGAAGCTTTTTGAAACGATAAACGATGGTGGCTACCATCTTCAGCTGATCCCGACCTCAGGTTTGGTGGAGTCAATTCGCACAATAAAAGAACCGGACGAGTTGCAGTTAATAACGGAAGCGGTTAAGCTGGCTGACGCTGCCTTCGACCACGCAAAGTCGGTGCTACGGCCCGGGATGACTGAAAAAGAAGTAGCCTGGGGATTGGAGAAATTTCTCCGAGAGAACGGCAGTCAAGCCGTGCCTTTCGATATCATTGTCGCTTCCGGCCCCAATGCGGCTTTGCCTCACGCTAAGCCTTCGGAACAAATCCTTCTTAAAAACGTGCCGGTGATAATTGATTTGGGGGCACAAGTGAACGGCTACTGTAGCGACTTGACTCGTACCTTTTCAATGGGCGATGAGGACAAGACTTTTTCTAAAATTTATGATATTGTTTTGGGTGCACAATTGACAGCTCTGGCCACCATAGGCGCTGGTATGAATGGTGACCAGGCTGACCGATTGGCCAGGACAGTTATTGAACAGGCGAACTATGGCGATGCCTTTGGTCATGGCCTGGGACATGGCGTTGGTTTGGAGACTCATGAATCGCCGAGGCTTGGTGCCAATTCTTCGGACTTGCTGGTTGACGGCATGGTTTTTACTATAGAGCCTGGAATATATATCGCTGGCTGGGGCGGAGTCAGAATTGAAGATACGGTTGTTATGGAGAACGGCAAAGTGAAAACTCTAACCCGAGCCGATAAGAAGGCAAACGTTTGTTAGGAGGTTGATTATCCTATGATTGATGCCGGAGAATTGAAAAAAGGCATAACCATCGAGCTGGAGGGACAGCTATATCAGGTGCTTGATTACCAGCATATTAAGATAGGACGGGGCTCCGCACAGGTCCGTCTGAAGCTTCGCGATGTTCGTGCCGGCCATACCACTGAGCGCTCCTTCCAGGCCAGTGAGACGTTCACCAGAGCTTTCCTGGAGCGTCGCCCGGTGCAGTACCTTTATAATGAAGGCGGCCTTTACTATTTTATGGATACTAAGACCTTCGAGCAAATACCTATGGATAAATCGATGCTCGTTGATACGCTGAACTACTTGAAAGACGAGGCAAACTTGGAAATGCTGACGTATAAAGGTAAATCAGTTGGTATACAATTACCTGTTTCGGTGGAGCTTAAAGTCACAGAAACAGGTCCCGGTTTTAAAGGTGATACCGCCTCAGCCGGCAGCAAACCAGCAAAACTGGAGACGGGAATTTCGATTAAAGTCCCCTTTTTTATAAATACCGGCGATACCATTAAGGTCGATACCCGCACCGGAGAATACCTGGAAAGGGTAAGCTAAATCTTTGATTAAAGCTGACCTTCATATTCATACTGAATATTCTATGGATTGTACCATGTCCCTGGAGCAGATTATTGCACGCTGCCTCGAAGTTGGCATCAACTGTCTCGGCATAGCTGACCATAACACCATCGCCGGAGCCAAGAAGATGAAAGAAATAGCTCCCTTTTCCATTATCGTCGGTGAGGAAATCCTGACTTTAGACGGCGAAGTCATCGGATTTTTCCTCAGCCAGGAGATACCAAGCAAGTTGTCCATGAAAGAAACTGTAGCCCAGATAAAAGCCCAGGATGGGCTGGTGTGTATTCCCCACCCGTACGATAGGTTACGTATGTCGGTGTTTCGAGACCAGGTATTTGACGATATAATGAATGACGTCGATATTATCGAGGCATTTAATGCCCGCAGCCTTTCGGCCGGCAGTTCAACCAGAGCCCGGCAGCTGGCGCAGAAATACGGCAAGCCGGCCAGTGCCGGTAGTGATGCACATACGCTTCCTGAAATAGGCAATGCCTATGTTGAAATGCCGGATTTCAACGGCAAAGATAAATTTCTGGCTTCTCTGGCTAAGGGAAGGATTTCTGGCAACAAATCAAACCCAACGGCTCATTTTATCAGCACCTGGAATAGATTGAAGAAGCGCTTGTCCTAGGAGAGGTTCACTTGTTGACCATCGGTTGGTTTTCCACCGGCAGAGATGAGGCAGCAAGACAGCTTCTGCAGGTCGTGTACCAGAAAATTCGAAGCGGCGATATCAAGGGGAAGATTGTTTTTACCTTTAGTAATCGAGAGCCCTGTGAGGACAAAGAGAGCGACTTATTCTTTGAACTGGTTCGAAGTTATAAAATTCCCTTGATTTGTTTTTCCTCCCAAAAGTTCAAAGACTCACGGGGTATAACAGGCAAACCACTGCGCGAGTGGCGACTCGAATACGACCGGGAGGTTATGCGAAGACTTGATGGCTTTCATCCAGACCTGTGTGTGCTTGCCGGCTATATGCTTATCGTGGATAAAGAGATGTGCCACAGATATGACATGATAAACCTCCATCCGGCAGCTCCCATCGGGCCTAAAGGCAGCTGGCAGGAGGTAATTTGGACGTTGATTGAGAACAAGGCCAGTCAATCCGGGGTAATGATGCATCTGGTAACGCGAGAACTGGACAGCGGGTCGGTAATAACTTACTGCACTTATCCCATTAGAGGTATACCTTTTGATAGCTACTGGCGGGAATTAGATGGTCGCTCAGTAGCTGAGATAAAAAAAGAGCAAGGAGAAAAAAATGCGCTATTTCAGCTTATCCGCCAGCATGGATTAGCCAGAGAGTTCCCGCTTATCGTGTCGACCTTGAAAGCCTTTAGTCAGGGTGAGATTAAGATAGAAGCCGGCAGACTATTTGACTGTAAGGGAAGTCCTATATCAGGGCACAACCTCAGCGATGAAGTAAATAGAGCCATAGGATTGCCATGAGTTTAATCTGTTTTGACCTTGAAGGTCCGTTAGCTACTCAGGATAACGCCTATGAGCTGATGAAGCTTTTCCCCGAGGGAGGCCAGATTTTTGAGGTTATCAGCCGCTATGATGACTTGCTAACCTTAGTAGCCAGGTTCGACTACGAGCCCGGCGATACACTGGCCCTAATAGCTCCCTTTTTGGTTTGTCACGGGATAAAGGAGCATGACATTTCCGCCCTGGCGAGAAAGGCGACCTTAACTGCCGGGGCAGTCGGTCTAATCTCACGGCTGAGCGCTCAGGGCTGGAAGATATTCTGCATCAGCACCAGCTATGAGCAATATGCTAAGCGCGTAGCTCATCGGCTCGGTATTTTCTCTCAGAATGTTGCCTCCACGTCTTTCCCGCTGGATAAATTTTCTAAAGAGTTATCTAAAGAGGATTTCCGTTTTTTAGAGACAGTTGAGAAGGATATTCTGAATAGGCATACTATTGATGATAATTGGATAAAGAAAAGGCTTGACCTCTTTTATTGGAAGGAATTGCCCAAGACCAATCTGGGTCGACTTGTACAGCAAGTGCAGCCGGTTGGCGGTCAGCGTAAGGTGGAAGCCCTGCGGCATTTCGCCGACGCTCAAAAGCAGCCCTTCCCCAACTGGGTGGTGATCGGCGACAGTATCACCGATTTCAAGATGCTCCAGGCTGTTGACCAGGCCAGCGGCCTGGCGATTGCCTTCAATGCTAACGAATACGCCCTACCCTATGCCACTATAGGCCTGGCCTCCACACATCTCGACGACCTGAGACCGGTCCTGGAGGCGTGGAGGAAAGGCAAACGCTCGGCCGTAGAAAAACTGGTCAGGGAAAAGGAAAAAGCCGGTGGCAGCGACGACAGGGGTAACTTCCACTGGCTTGCCGGTATCAAGAGTATAGCGGCTCCTCTCGAAGTCCACAAGCGAATCCGCCGTGTTGTTCGAGAAGAGGCTGCCAAGTTAGGATAAATTCAAATGGCTAAAATTGATGTAGTCGGCTTCGGAGCCATGAACATCGACCACCTGTGTCAGGTCGAAAAGCTTGTCGTTGACGGCGAGCAGTCGCTGAAAGATTTTATGTCTATACCCGGGGGGTCGGCAGCTAACACGATTTACGGCTTAGCCAGGCTGGGCCTCAAGACAGGCTTCGTCGGTGCTGTAGGCGCGGATGAGTCTGGGAAAACATTGATTGATGATTTCAAAACTGCTGCCGTTGATACCAGTCAAATCAGGATTAAAAAAGCAGAAACAGGCTCGACAATCTGCATCAGCGATAAGCTGGGAAGGCGAGCCATATATGTCTCCCCCGAGGCCAACAATTTATTGAACCCCAGGGACATAGACCTGGCTTATTTGAACCAGGCTAAGATAGTTCATCTGTCTTCTTTCGCCGATGACAGGCAGCTCAAACTTCAAGTCGTCTCAGTAAAAAAGCTGAAGGATTCAGTCAGGGTCAGCCTGGCTCCAGGTATGATCTATGTCACTAAAGGATTGAAAGCTTTAGCCCCCTTGCTCAAAAGAACCTACGTCGTCTTTATGAACCGCGAAGAAATTGAAAGGATGACGGGCAAAGACTTCCAAGCTGGAGCTAGGGAGCTTGTGAAATCAGGTTGCCGGATTGTCGTCGTAACCCTGGGCAAAGGTCTGGCTAAGGGCAAAACCGGTATGGTTACCGCTTATATATACGATGGGGAAAAAGAATATGAGGTGGAGTCCGAAAAAGCAAGCCCCAAATCCCCGCTGGAGACCACCGGTGCCGGCGATGCCTTCGCTGCCGGCTTTCTCTTCAGTTTTCTCAAAGGTAAAGGAATCGATGAATGCGGCTTGCTGGGCGATATAGTGGCTGGCTTTGTTATACAGAAAGTTGGAGCCAGAACAGGGCTGCCGACCTTAACTCAGCTATCTCAACGATATCTCAAACGTTCAGGCCACTGCCTGTAGATGTTTATGTCTTTTTCTGTCCCTTAATCTGCGGCCCGCTTAAAATCTGGTCAACGATACCGTATTCCACAGCCTGGTCGGCATTAAGATAGAAGTCCCGGTCGGTATCATGTGCAATCTTATCCATCGGCTGGCCGGTGTGCTTGGCCAGTATGTTGCGAATTAGGTCCTGCAGCCTCATGATTTCGCGGGCGGCAATCTCGATGTCGGCTGCCTGACCCTGAGCGCCGCCAGCTGCCTGATGCATGTGAATCGTGGAGTGAGGCAGAGCGTAGCGTTTACCTTTAGTTCCAGCAGCAAGTATAACCGTGGCCATGCTAGCAGCTAGCCCGACACAGATGGTGGATACTTCCGGCCTCACTAGCTGCATGGTGTCATAAATCGCCAATCCGGCAGCGATAATACCACCGGGCGAATGTATGTAAAGGTTTATGTCCTTGTCCGGGTCCTCGTGCTCCAGATATAGAAGTTGGGCGATAATCAAGCTGGCTATCTGGTCGTTAATAGGTGTGCCTAAAAAGATAATGCGCTCTTTCAAGAGCAGCGAGTAAATGTCAAAAGCTCGCTCTCCCCGTGCACCGCTTTCAATTACCATTGGAATTATGTTTTGGGGTAAATCTTTCATCTTACCTTTTCCTCCCTAAATTAAATACTATAACATTTACTGTCGCTATTGTCATTCTGAATCCTCCACCTGTCATTCTGAGGGAGTCCTTCGCCTTTGTCATCCTGAGGGAGCGAAGCGACCTAAGAATCTCCTCTAATAACCTGTAGACCCTTCGCTTTGCTCAGGGTGACAGAAAATATTCAGTGTGACAAATAAGCGCTCTTGATAATCAATTTTAACCTTTAGCTATCTCCACCAGCCGCTCTACGGCTTTCCGGCCTATCAGAAATTGTTTAATTGACTCGCGGGCTTGCGGCAGGCTGAAAAACTTCCTGACGTCCTCAGCTTGCTTGTCAGCATCCTGCGCCATCTTTTCTACTTCCGCATCTATATCCGAATCAGCCACCTCGACTTTTTCGGATTCAGCCAGTTTGCCCAGGACCAGAGACCGGACGACACGCTTGCTGGCCATCGACCGCAATTCTCCCCGGTGGTCAGCCATCGTCTTATTAAGTGTTTTCAAATAATTCTCCAGCCCGGCGACGCCTTCGGCAAAATGCCTCGCTTCCTCGTTTAGCAACCGGTCGATTTCCCTCTCCACCAGTACCGGCGGATATTCGACTTCGCCGAGTTCGACCAGCGCATCGACCGCCTTCTGCTCCAGGTCAATGCGGGCCCTTTCCTCAGCCCTGGCTTTCAGATTGGACTCTATTTGCTCTCGCAGCGAAGCCAGGTCCTCTTTGCCCAGGCTCTTGGCGAATTCGTCGTCAACCTCAGCCAACTTCTTCTCTTTTATCTCTTTGACGGTAACCTTAAAGGCGTGGTCTTTCCCCGCCAGTTCCTTCATTTCATAGTCCTGTGGGTAGGACAGGACAAAGCTCTTTTCCTCGCCCTTAGCCGTTCCTTCCAGCTTCTCAGCAAATCCGGGCAGAGGCAAGCGGGCTTCCTTCACGACCTCGTATACAACATCCTTACGGATGGGAAATGGTTCTCCGTCTCTCTCGCCCTCGACGTCTATGGTGACTATGTCGCCTAACTGTACCGGGCGGGCTACCGGCAACAGCATAGCCTGTTGCTCACGCAGTTGCTCGAGGGTGGCATCGATATCCTTCTTGCCGATTTTAACCGGCTTGGATTCAACTTTTATCTTTGTATAATCTCCAAGCTTGACTGTCGGCTTAAGCGGCACCACGGCCTTAAAAATCAACGGCTCGGTCTTTATAAGTTCGAACTCAGGCTGGTCAATGGGACTTATCTTTTGCTCATCCAGTGCTTCCTTATAAGCCCTTGGTATCAGGTCTTCGAGAGCTTCCTGAAACAAGGTATCCTTGCCGATGTGCCGTTCCAGTATATCCCTGGGTGCTTTCCCTTTACGGAAGCCGGGTACGGAGACCTTTTTTACCAGACGGTTGTAAGCTCTGTCGAGATATTTATCTATCTCGACCGGCTCCATCTCGATATTGAGCGCTACCTGGCTGTTCTGGACGGGCTCTGTAGATACTTTCATTTTTACCTGCCTATATTATACCTTACGATATTCTCTTCTGCGAAAAAATTAGCTGTTTAACATTAATTATTTTAAAGGTTCACCCTCGCCCTCTCCCGTCAAGGGAGAGGGAAAACAATAAAAATGGCTGCTTCTTCCCCGCGAAGAGCTAGACAGCATCAAAACAGTTTCTCCCTACTATGGCGGGAGGGAGCTAGAGGGAGGGGGAAAACCTGAGAAATCAAGCCTTCCTGGTCTCCTCATCTACCAGCTTCAGATGCAATTCATCGAGCTGGGCTTGAGAGACCGGGGAAGGTGAATCGCTCATCACGTCGATGGCGCTCTGATTCTTAGGAAAGGCAATTACCTCTCTGATATTTTCCGCTCCTGCCAGCAGCATCACCACGCGGTCGATGCCCGGTGCAATGCCGCCATGCGGCGGTGCCCCGTAATCGAAAGCTTCCAGCATATGTCCGAACCGGGCTTCTATTTCCTCGTCGCTGTAGCCCAGCAAGCGAAATATCCTCTGCTGCAACTCGCGCGTGTGTATTCTGATGCTGCCGCTGGACAGCTCGTAGCCGTTACAGACGATGTCATAGTGGCGTGCCCGCACCTTAGCCGGGTCTTTATCAAGCAGCGGCATATCCTCTTCCCGAGGCGAAGTAAATGGATGGTGCATCGGCTCCCACAGCTTTGTTTCCTCATTCCAGTCCAGCAGCGGAAAGTCAACGACGAAGAAGAAAACCAGATGATTCGGGTCGATTAGTCCAAGGCGGTGTCCCATATGCCGACGCAGCTCATCCAGCACTTTATCAACCATCTTGTGCTCACCGGCCACAATTAGTATGAGGTCGCCCGGTTTAGCTTCGAACCTGCTGACTATCTCCTTAAGCTGTTCCGCAGTCAGGTACTTGGCAGCTACCGATTTGACTTTGTCGGGGGTTAGTTGCTCGATGCTGTCATAGCTGCCGGCAGGCAAGGCTAAGGTTATCAGCCCTTTGGCGTCGGAGGACTTTGCCAGCTCGGTCAGCTCTTCCGTCTGCTTGTGAGAGTAATCGGCGCAGCCGGTCAGGCATATGCCCTTGACCTTGCCGCCGCCCTGTATAACGGAACGGAAAACGGCGAATTCAGAATCGGCAACAATCTTAGATATGTCTCTCAGCTCCAGGCCGAAGCGTATGTCCGGCTTATCCGTGCCGTATCGCTCCATCGTTTCCGCAAAGGAAAGCCGTGGGAACGGTTTCAGCATTTTCATTTCCGGCTTAACCGTCTCCACCAGCGAGGTGAACATCTCTTCCAGCAGGCTGAGTATGTCCTCCTCATCGATAAAACTCATCTCTATATCGAGCTGCGCGAACTCGGGCTGGCGGTCGGCTCGCAAATCCTCGTCGCGGAAGCATCGGGCAATCTGATAATATTTCTCGAAGCCGGCCACCATCAATAGCTGCTTGAGCTGCTGCGGCGACTGAGGCAGCGCGTAGAACTTGCCGGGATGTATGCGGCTGGGCACCAGATAGTCACGGGCGCCTTCCGGTGTGCTCTTGAATAAAATGGGCGTCTCTATTTCCACAAATCCCTTGGCATCGAGAAAGTCCCGCATGAATTTCTCCACCTTATGACGCAGTATAATGTTGTCTTTCATCCTGGGACGCCTGAGGTAGAGATAGCGGTACTTAAGAGACAGGTTTTCGTCGACTTCCACATCCTCGTTTATATAAAACGGCGGCGTTTTGGCGGTATTGAGAATTTGGATGTCGCTGGCAATGACTTCTATCTTACCCGTAGGCAGCTTCAAGTTCTCGGTGCCTTTAGGACGTTTCTCTACTTTACCCGTTATCTTAGCCACATATTCGTTGCGGAGCTCGTTGGCTGTTTGGTGCGCCTTTTTTGACGTTTCCGGGTTAAAGACCACCTGGGCTATACCCTCTTTATCTCTCAAGTCGATAAATATCAGCCCGCCGTGGTCGCGCCGCCGGTGAACCCAGCCGGCCAGCGTTACCTCGTGTCCGATATGTTTATCTGTTAGTTCTCCGCAGCTGTGGCTCTTGAGCAAGCAGACCTCCCGATGTGTCCGAGCATTATAGCTTAAGGCAGCTTCTTGTTCAATTTGAATATATTGAATTATAGAAATGGCCTCCGAGCTTGCAACTCGAAGGCCATTGGTTCAAAGCAGAACAGGACAATTAAGGCTATTTAAGCACGTCGGAGTCCGCTGCCTCGGACTTCATCTGCTCCAGGTCGGCTTGGGTGACAAAGCCGTTCTGGAACATCTTGTCGGCAGAGGCGTTGAATTTAGCCACGTAACCATCGTGGTCACTGTAGAGTTGCTCGAGCTTTGCCTCATCGAAGGGAACCACATTGCCCAGGAAGTAGCACCAGAGTGAACAAGTCGCACATAAATCCGGTGGCGGGCAGGTGGGGCAGATAGTGCTGAATGGCTTATAGGTCTTGATGGGCACGTCAACCCAAGGGGATCTGAGACCACCTTTGGCGTTGCCGAACTCATCTCTGACGATTTTGCCACTTTCTACCTGTATTAGGTTACCTTTCGGTGGCAGTGTTCCTGTCCGCACCCATTTCTCGAGGTTTGCCAGGCAGCCACCCCAGATATAACGCTGCGGAAAATCGCTGATGTTGGAGGCAGGCTCTGCACAACACCATGGGCACGCGGAACCGACGGCTTTAGACTGGTCTTCAACCGGCGGTGCCCATTTTATATACCCATTTATGTCGACATGACAGCCACCCGCTATCTCGTAGCGCCGGAACAAGTCCGGAGCAGTGTCGCTGTCCGGACGTCGCGTCGGAACCGCGTTAAAGAACTTGATGGGAGTAGCAATCTCGGTCTCCGTCATTATATGAATCACCGGCACGCCGGACGGCTGAATGACCCGGCGCGGGTCTGTTTCTAGCTTGCCTCCAAACCCCATAGCTTTCTCATCGGCAGTTTTTAGGTCATCGTCATTGATGTAGATGGCGCCGCCAGCAGCGGCAGCTAGATAGCCATCGTAGATGTATTTACCATTGCCGAGCTTGGCAAGGGGATGGAAAAAGTTGATGTAGGCAATCAGAAAGCTGCACGTCTGGGAATAGCCGTGTCCGTAGAGATACTCCACCTTGAATTCGCGCAGTGGGTTTGATTTGTCTTTGCTTTTCAGGAGAGCGCCTACCTGGGTGAATATATCCCAGGCTTGGGCGCGCTCTTTGGCAAGAGACAGGGGCTCATACCGCGTAGGGTCGAATTTCTTGAGTGCGCGTATGGTGACTCCCCGGCAGGTGATTCCCACCCAGGCATCGCCATTACGCATCATATACTGGTTAAAGCATGGCCAGCCACTAGCCATATCATAGTTTGCAGTCGGGTTCATGAATTCCACAATCACGTTGCCGTTGAACTTTTTCGGGTCTGCTGGGCGACGCACTAGCATACGCGTCGTGTAGGGGAGGTCAGGCGTCCTGATCTTGACAGCGAAACTGCTGGTATCGTCAGGAGCCACCAGCTCGTACTCATTCGCTTTCCCACTTATGAAATACTCTTCCTCAACGTAGCCGAGCGACTCGAAATTAGTGCCGCCAGAGGGATTGAACGGGCGCGAAGTAGCGGTCACCGGTATAGGACCGGTCACCGTAGGAATCGGCACGGTTGATTCGGCCTGCGGAGTTGTGCAAGTCAGAGTGGTAAAACATAGAACCAGAATAAGAGCACTGGCCAGGGCGATACTGGATATTTTCGACTTTTTCACTGTACATCTCCTCTAAAGACGAATATTAATGTTTCGGCCGAACGCTCATCCTCGTGGCAATGCGACAATATCCCTCGGAGAGACTCGAGCCGACGATTCGCTTCCACAGATAAGCAGCTAATGATGCCAGACCGATTTCTATTGGCCGCGGTTCTCCTTGAGTACATTCATGAACATGTCGCAGGTTTCATTGTTAAGGCCGGATTTGACCTGTATCGTGTCACCCAAATCCAGGTATTGTCCGGTGTTGGCATCCCAGGCCGGCCAATTGGTTAGTCCTTCCTGATTGGGGTCGCCATTAGCGGCGAAAGCCGCCCAGTAGCTCTCTATATCTTCCGAAAGTGCCCTATCGTTGTCATTATAGTAGACCTCTGGTTTTAGAGGCGGGTATATAGGTCTAAAAGTGCCGAAGACATAACTTATCTCCATGGCATGAAAGGCACCAAAAGCCTTAGCTCCGGGCGGCACACGGCTGAACTGGTAAAAGTAGGCCGGTGACTTAACATTGGACATGGCAGTCGCATAGACTCTGGCAGGGCAGGTAAAGGTCATGAGTGTCACTACCTGCTTATCGGAGGACATAACCTCGTTATCATTGCTGGCCGGATACATAGTCAGAACCTGCTCCGCTTTATCTCCGAATGTACTATTAACATACGCTTTGTACATATCTGCGGTGGGTTTAGCGAGTAACTGGAATAAAGCCCATTCATCCGCAGTAGAACCAATCAGGAGAGGAACAGCATTCTGCTTGCCGGCTTCGAATATATTCATCGGCAGGTCCGGTATCACCCAGCCATCTACACAAGGCTCGTAATTGTATCCGGGTGCACCAACTGTAGCAGGTGGTTTTCCCGCGTCCAGAATTTCCTGTGCGCTCTTGGCGCGCATGCAGGCTATGGGGTCGGGCGCTGTATCGCAACCAAGGTCTTTGGCCAGCTGTTCGCCCATCTTTTCTTTAGGTTCACCACCGTATTTACTTTCCCGGATGTCCGACCAATCAGCCGACTCATATACGCTCTCTGATATAGCACGCTGAAACAGTCCTTTAGCCAGAGGTGACGCCATAAGACAAATCACGCTGGTAGCGCCTGCCGATTGACCGAATATGGTAACTCGGTTGGGGTCGCCACCGAAAGCGGAAATGTTTTTCTGTACCCACTGCAGGGCCGCTATCTGGTCTAACAAACCGTAATTACCTGAGGAATTGTGCGCGTCTTCTTTTGAGAGCAACGGATGTGCCAGGAAACCCAGCGGACCTGTTCTGTAATTAAAGGTTGCCAACACCACACCGTGCTTGGCCAAATTTGTGCCCTCGTACCCGGGATTCGAGCCTTCACCGAAGCGAAAATAGCCACCGTAGATCCAGACCATGACCGGCAGCTTGTCGCCGGTCATCTTGGCCGGTGTCCAGACATTGAGATACAGACAGTCTTCGCTGGGTTTAGAGTAAGATGGAAAGGTGGTGCTAAAATATCCAACCGGCGCCGGGCCGAACTCCGTGCATTCCTTCACTCCCTGCCAGGGTGCTGCTGGCTGGGGCGGTTTCCAGCGCAAGTCGCCTACCGGCGGTGCGGCAAAAGGAATGCCTTGGTAGACATGGATATCCTGTTTTTCGCCGACAGTTGCCCCCGATATCAGCCCTGTGTCGATTTTGATTGGGTCTGCAAGGGGGACTGATGCTGGAGCACAGGAGACAGCAACGGTAGATAGGAGAACCAAGGCGATGAGTAGAAAGCCGGTGAACCTCTTCATTACATACCTCCTTGTAGTGCGGATTTCTTAAATCCCCGGGCGCTGTGCATAATTTATCGCTAATTATTTCTATTGTCAATGGGTTTTTCAAATGTTTTGAGAAAATATATGCGTACATGGGCGGACAGACCTTCTCTTCTATCTTGACGGGAGAGGCCAGGGTGAGGGTGAAAAGAGTTAATCTGCGGCTAGATAACAGTACTATCTTGGCGTCTCGGTGAGTTTAGCCACTTTTGCTTCTGGGTGAGCCTGACCGCCTCGTCTGTAACCTGGTATTGGCTGAGAAAGTCGTTTTTGAAGGCGGCAAATGTGCCTTGTTCAATGGCGGTGTGTATTTTGTGCATCAACCTGCTGATAAACCGCAGGTTATGTATGGTAGCCAGCCTGTAAGCTAGCAGCTCTTCACATTTGAATAAATGATGAAGGTAGGCAGCGGAAAATGTGCGGCAGGTATAACAGTCGCAATCAGCATCAACAGGACCTTTCTTGGTCTTGTAGACGGCTTTTCTTATATTTTGCCTTCCCTGCATCGTGAAAAGGGCACCATTGCGAGCCACTCTGGTAGGCAGAGCGCTGTCGAATAGGTCTATGCACCGGCTGACGCCTTCAATTATGTCTTCTGGCGAGCCTACACCCATAAGATAGCGGGGCCTGTCCGGAGGCAAGAACGGCATTGTTTCATCTATCATCGACCAGGTCAACTCTTTGGTTTCACCCAGGCTTAAACCTCCGATGGCATAGCCAGGGAAATCCAGCGAGGTAATGGCCTTCGCCGACTGCTGCCGAAGCTGAGGCGAAGTGCCTCCCTGGACGATGCCGAAGAGGAGTTGGTCAGAGCTTTGGTGATGCTTACGGCATCTTTCCGCCCAGCAGGATGTTCTGTCTACAGCTTCACGCACCTTTGCCAGGCTGGCATTGATGGCCGGGCATTCATCCAGTGCCATGATGATGTCGGCACCCAACTTCTGTTGAAATTCGATGACCAGCTCAGGCGTAAGGTGATGCTCGCTGCCGTCAATATGAGAGCGAAAGGTGACGCCGTCGTCAGTGACCCGGCATAGCCTAGCCAAACTGAAGACCTGATAGCCGCCGCTGTCGGTCAATATAGGCCCATCCCAGCCCATATACCGGTGCAGCCCTCCCAGCTTCTCAATAACATCTATTCCTGGCCGCAGATAAAGATGATAGGTATTGCTCAGGATTATATTTATGCCGATGTCTTTGAGCTCTTCCGGGATTAAGGTCTTGACCGTGCCCTGGCTGGCTACCGGTAGGAATGCCGGTGTGGGCACCATCCCGTGATTCATAACCAGCCTTCCCAGGCGTGCCTGCGTATCCGGACAAGTTTTGGTTGCTTTGAAATGTTTTTCTATTTCCCAAACTCCTTAATTTTTAGAGATGAAACGCGTAACAGATAAAAGCGGTGGTTTCGAAGCTATTTTTTAGCCTTCGCCCGACAATAATCTATGTACTTTCTGACGGCTTTGGCGGCTTCAGCCACCGTCGAGTAGGTTGGAATCCGGGCATTGGCATACTTGGCTCGCTGTTCGGCGAGTATCTTCCAGCGTTGATATGACGGCAAATCTGAAGTGGCGGCTTCACTGTGTACTACAGCAACCATCGGCTTAAATTGCTTACTGTACAAATTGATAAATAATTCGGCTTGACCGGCAGCCAGCCCGCGCCATAGCTCGGTTAAAAAGGGATTATCGTCGCTGAATTCACCGATAAGGAAATCGAAGTGTGGACTTCCGGCCATCAATCTCGGCAGCTCTTTGAGTATTTCAGCAAAACCGACGGATACCGCGCCCATTATGGAGATGTCGATGGGGTTTCCTATCCAATCCCATATTTCGGGTGCCTTTATCTTCAGTTCTTCCCTAATTTTAGCGGGCATCGGCGGCACCGTAAGGCCAGCCTCCTCGCAAATATCAGCGGACATTACCGATAGTCCACCGCCGGCGCTCAGTATGCCGACCCTGTAGCCCATAATCGGGGGCAGGAAGGAGAAGGCAACCAGCAGGTCGACTAGCTCGTTTAAGTCCTGGGCGGGTATAACTCCAGCCTTTTTGAAAACAGTTTCCCAGACAGACGCAGAGCCGGCAATGGCAGCCGTATGTGAGGTAACGGCTTTAGAACCGGCTATGCCCCGCCCGCCCTTTATGGCTATGACGGGTTTGACACGCGCGGCAGCGGTTAAAGCCTCGAGAAACTTTCTGCCGTCCTTGACACCTTCAAAGTAAGCGGCGATTATCTCAGTCTCATCATCCTGAGCCAGGTAATTTAATAAATAGCTCTCATCGATATCGAGTGCGTTACCGTAGCTGATGACCTTGCTGAAACGGAGGCCGCGCAGCTCTCCATAGCGAATGAGCATAGTGGACGAACCGCCGCTTTGAAACACAGCACCGATATTTCCCGCCTCCCGGGGCAGATTATAGCCATTGGCTATTCTGCCGCGGGGATAGTAAATCCCCATGCAGTTCGGGCCGATGAGACGGATGTTGAGCCTTCTGGCTGCCTTAAGCATCTCGGCTTCAAGCTCTACGGCTTCCTGGCGGCCGGTCTCGCTGAGGCGAGCCGTAACCAGGTGAACGATTTTTACTCCTTTGGCCGGACATTCGGCAAGCAAACCCAGAACCATAGATGCCGGAAGGCAGCAGATAACATAGTCAACTGGTCCCGGAATGCTCTTCAAGTCCGGGTAAGCTTTAAGGCCGAGTATAGATTCTTTGTTAGGGTTAACCGGATAAATATGTCCGGTATAGTTATAGTCCAGTAGATGCCGGAGGAACTGGTGGCCGAAGGAAAGAGGGTCTTCAGAGGCTCCGGCTACGGCAATAGATTCAGGATGAAAGGCGGTTTCCAGTATGTCTCTAAAGCTGGCATCCATATTTACGTCAACCAGATATCCAGGCCCATAGTCAGGAAAATGATGCCCAGATAGGGAAAAGCCGATAGTTTGTAGACCCGCCAGGCAGCTACAGATGTCATGGAGAATAGCAGGCGGGCATTGGCATAAATCATCAAGGCGCCGAGTATGTTGGCCACAATCAGATACAGCAGATAAAAGCCGGCAGCCAGGTAAATGAGCATGGAAACAATGTAGAGCAGTATGGACAGGCCGAAAAGTATTTTCACCACGTCTTTGACCTGCCAGCTCAGCGGGAAGTAATGTAAACCGGCGCCTAAATAATCTTCCCGGTTGGCAATCATTAAAGTCCAAACGTGAATGGGAGTCCAGATGGCGACCAGCACGCACAGGAGTAGAATCCTGACATCGAAGATTGGACTTATAGCCAGCCAGCCGATAAGCACCGGGCTGCAGCCGGCGACAATGCCCAGAAAGGTGCATGAGATTGTCTTACGCCATACCGACGAAGATATGACGCCGATAGCCCCGACTACGAAACAGAGCGGATTCAGCACCCAGGCTAAGGCTAGTCCAGAAACAATAAACCCAATGATAAGCGGCAGGGCTTTCTGCGGATGGTGGATTCGCTTCGAGGGTAAAGCGCGATTGGATGTCCTTGCCATCCGGGCGTCGACTTCACGGTCGAGGTAGTTGGTCAGCCCGTTGGAGCCGGCACTGCCTAAAAGGAGGGCAATTAAGATGAGAAAAAAGACTTTGGCCGGCGGATAGCCACCGGCGGCAATAATGGCTGAGACAATGCCGAGGAAGGTAAGCAAGCTGGTTTCTACAGGTTTCAGGACGGTGATATAATCCAGAAATGTGGCCCGCTTACTCAGGGCTATGGTCAAGGCTTTATCACCTCTTGAAGTACACTCAATACATCTCTTCCCGGCACGTCGCTGCGTATCACAGCCTGGCCGATATCTTTAAGCAAGACCCATCTGACTGCTTTATTCCGCACTTTCTTGTCCAGCTCCATGGCAGCGAGCACATCAGCCAGAGGCACTCCTGAGCAATCTGTAGGTAAGCCAAATTTCTGCAATATTGCCTTGTGGCGTTCGACATCTTCTCCAGATATAAGCTTCAATCTATGGCTGAGTTTGGCGGCACCAATAATGCCAATGGCTACCGCTTCGCCATGGAGAAAACGGCCGTAGTTAGTAGCAGCTTCAATTCCGTGGGCTATGGTGTGCCCGTAGTTAAGAATGGTGCGGATTCCAGTTTCCTTTTCATCTGCGGAGACAACCCGACATTTAATGGCAGCGCTTCTGCCGATGACTTTGGTAGTAATGTCCCGCTTCAGCTTGATTAAATCTTTGGCATTGTCCTCAAGAAGCTGGAGGAAATCGGCGTCCAGTATCAGTCCATGCTTGACAACCTCAGCCCATCCCGAAGTAAGCTCGCGTTGGGACAATGTGGTCAGGGTCTTAACATCGGCCAGTACAAGACACGGCTGATAAAAGGCGCCTATCAGATTTTTACCCTGGGGGTGGTCGACGGCTACCTTGCCGCCGATGCTGGCGTCGGTCATGGCTATCAAGCTGGTGGGCACCTGCAGCCAGGGCAAGCCTCTTAAGAAGGTAGCAGCCACAAATCCAGCCAGGTCGCCAACCATGCCACCGCCCAGAGCGATTATCACGTCATTTCTCTCCACCCGGTGCTCGATGAGGAAATCATAGATTTTGATAGCCTGATAAATGTTCTTTGACGCTTCGCCGGGCGGTACTACGCAGGGATTGACGGCAAAGCCGGCTTTCTCCAGCGTTTTCTTGACCTTGGCACCGTAAATGGCAAAGACAATTTCATCACTGATGATGTTAGCGATACCGGATAAGCCGGCTTGTTTCATTTTCTCACCGAGCTTGTCCAATATGCCCCAGCCGACAAATACGGGGTAATTGGCAGTTGGGGTCTGGACTTTACAGGCCAGGTCAGCTTCAGCGGATTGTTTACCGCGATATCTACTTGTATACTGCCAGCCTTTTATTACTTCCTGGCTGACTTCATCAGTGGTCAGATGATCGGTGTTAACCGTCCAGTCGGCGATGGCATAGTAAGGCTGGCGCCTGGTTTTGAGCTGCTTGATACGCTCCAGAGGATTATCACCGGCCAGCAGAGGACGGACTACTGGATTAGCCGAGTAGAGGGTATCGTGGAGCAAACGCTGGTATATGGTCTCCGGCTTAGCTCCCAGGCAGACAACAACGCTGGTTTGAAGAAGCAAATTCTGATTTTGGGGGTCGATGATAGCTCCACCGCCGGTGGCGATGACCACCTGCTCTTTGTGGCAGGCCTGCTTCAATACTTTTTGTTCCAGCTGCCTGAATTTAGCCTCGCCGTCCTGTTTGAAGATTTCGGGAATAGTCTTGCCGCTGAGCTTAACTATTTCATCATCGGTATCTATGAATACCCAGTTCAGGCGCTCAGCTACTTTTTGGGCAACGACTGTTTTACCGGTAGCTGAAAAACCGATGAGGGCGATATTGTTGTTTGCGTTACGACTTCGCATAACGTTTGCGAGAGCAGGTAGAGCTAATGTAGTTTTTATAGTTGATCATGGTCTCTTTCAAGTGGTCGCCGCCAAACTTATCCAGCATGGCATTTGCCAGGACGATAGCCAGCATGGCTTCTCCAATGACACCGGCAGCAGGCACAACGCATATATCGCTGCGCTCATAATGTGCCTCGGCTTTCTTTCCGGTCCGCAGATCTATGGATGGCAACGGCTTGCCCAGGGTAGCAATGGGTTTTACCGCAGCATGAACCACAATTGGCTGTCCATTGCTTATACCGCCTTCAATGCCGCCGGCATTATTAGTGGCTCGATGCCAGGGTAAAGCAGTTCCTTTCGGGCTTGTTTCAATTACATCCTGGGCTTTAGAGCCCTTACTATTGGCTACTGAAAATCCATCGCCTATCTCTACACCTTTCACAGCGGGTATGCTCATTATGGCTTGAGCGATTTGAGCATTAAGCCGACGGTCCCACTGGACATGGCTGCCCAATCCGACAGGCACTCCAGCAGCAATTACCTCAAAGACACCACCCAGCGTATCTCCCTTAGCCTTGGCTTCATCGATAGCCGCCATCATCGCCTTTTCGGCTCCGTCATCGGCGCAACGTACAGGTGACTTCTCAACTTGTTGCCAATTTATCGACTTGGCCTGTTTAGCCTTGTGTTTACCGATGCTTATGGTATGGCTATGAATGATAATGCCGAATTCATCGAGGAATCTTCGGGCTACAGCACCAACAGCTACTCTGGCTGCTGTCTCCCGGGCGCTGGCCCGTTCCAAAATAAGGCGAATATCTTCAATGCTATATTTAGTTATTCCAACTAAGTCGGCATGTCCCGGTCGAGGCGTAGTTATCGGCTGTATTTTCTTGCCCACCGGGGCAACGCTCATTATCTCCTGCCACTCTTCCCAGACGCGATTCCAGATTAGCAGGCTTATCGGACTGCCCATAGTAAAGCCGTGGCGTACCCCCGAGATAATCTCAGCTTTATCCTGTTCGATTTTCATGCGGGCGCTGCGCCCGTAGCCAGCCTGCCGCCGCTTAAGGTCTTGAGCTATGTAGTCTTCACCAATTGGCAGGCCGGCGACCATCCCCTCAATGACCGCTATCAACCCCTTGCCGTGTGACTCACCGGCGGTAAGAAAACGAAACTGTCCCATAATTTCTGTTTCCTGTAATTGGTTTATCTATATTCTGGCTGCGGGTAAGGATTAGTCAATGTTTCCAGAAGGATAATATCCTCAGCACTCAATGACGTCGGCTGAATGACGCTTTGTAGCTTCTGCCAGCCCATGCCCAGTAAGGTGTTCAGCAGGGACGGAGCTTGAGGTTTATAGTATTCCACTTCTGGCTTAGAGATACCTGCCAGACTGGCCGCTAAATCTATAGCCGTCTGAAGTCCGCCTAACTCATCCACCAGTCCCAGCTCCTTGGCCTGTATCCCTGTATAAAGTTGTCCTGTGGCTAATTCTCTGACCTTGTCCTCGCTCAAATCCCTGCCCTTGGCAACCACTTGTACGAACTGGTTATAGAGCTGGTCAGTCATATCCTGCATAATCACTTCTTCTTCGGGAGTCAGCTCTCTAAGCCCGGCGTACATATCTTTATGTTTGCCGGCTATGAAAACCTGCATATCTATTCCGAGCTTATCAAACAACCCTTTGAGGTTGGGCATCTCGGAGATAACACCGATACTTCCGGTCAGAGTACCGGGCAAAGCTACAATCTTGTCGGCACCTGCTGAGATATAATATCCGCCGGAAGCAGCCAGGTCGCTCATGCTAACCACGACGGGCTTTTTCACCAGCTCAAGCTGATTTACAATTTCCTGAGAAGCGGCCACACTACCGCCCGGGCTGTCTATTTGAAGAACGATAGCTTTTACGCCGTCATCCTTCCTGGCTCGTTCCAGCTCAGTTCTAACTGATTCAGGAGTAATAACGCTACCCCCAAAGAAAAATCCGGAGCTCTCCGACTGTATCGGACCGCTTAGCGAGATGACGGCGACCTTATTCTGGGCAAAAGTACAAGAGGTCGCCACGGTAAATAAGACCAGTAAAGCAGTTACGCAGATGATTGCGGCATATCTCTTCATAAGTTAACCTCCCATTCTGACTAATGCTTTTTTGGCGGCTGATAACATTATGTCAAGCGGTGCTTCCCTGCCCGTACACAGCTTGAATGAAGCAGCCCCTTGATAAACCAGCATGGGCAAACCACCAATGGTTTTGGCTCCCGCTGCTTTGGCCATTCTCAATAATGGTGTCTGTGAAGGATTATACACCAAGTCGTAAACCAGAGCATCTTTGGGTATTAGATGCGACGTTAAAGGTGACCGCTCTTCCTCAGAAGAGAACTTCATTCCAACTGTGGTACAGTTGACTATCAACTGACATTCCACAACCATCTTTGATAGATTCGCACTTGGCAACGGCACAGCCGCTATTTCGGTTTTCATCTTGCTATTAGCCACCTGTTTAGCCAGTGCGCCAGCTAGACTTTCTGCCTTCGCCAGGGAGCGGTTAGCAATAATCAAGGTGTTTACCTTTCCTTGCAGGAGACCAAAGCTAATGGCGCGGGCGGCACCGCCGGCACCGAGAATGAGCACCTTCTTATTTACCGGTTCAAAACTGGCATCCTCACGCAAAGCCTTAAGAAAACCGGGCGCATCGGTATTGAAACCCGCCAGCCTGCCATCACGATTGACCACCGTGTTCACGGCGCCGACAAGTCTGGCAAAGTCATCCATCTGGTCTAAAAGACGTATTACTGCCTCTTTATAAGGTACGGTTATATTTGCCCCCAGATTCTGAGGTTGCCTCAGTCGATTAATAGCCGATGGCAAATCGTCGGCTTTTACCTCCCAGGCTTCATAACGTATATCTAGCTTGCAGTAATCTAAAGCTGCCTGCTGGAAATCAGGAGATACTGAGTGCTTTAATGGGTAACCGATAACGCCGATGAACTGTTTCACTAGTCACAGACTTTCAGGCTATCCAGGTATCCTTGCAGGATGAAGGCCGCAGCAGCTGCATCAAGATGCGACCTTTTTCCAGCCTTCTTATTTCCGGCTCCTCTCAGCAAGCGCTGCGCAGCCACAGTAGACAGGCGCTCGTCCCGTAGCTCGATGCGGGCTCTGGTACTCTGGGAAAGCTTATCGACAAAATCTTTTACCTTGTTCGCCTGCCGGCCAATGCTGCCATCCAAAGAATAGGGCAAACCAATTACAATACGTTTTACATCGTATTGGCCGACGAGCTGTCCAATAGCAGCTATGGCTATGTTATCATCGTCTCTGGTGATAACCGTCAGTGGAGTGGCAATAATTTCTACGGGGTCGCAGATGGCGACCCCTATTCTACTGTCTCCGACGTCCAAGCCTAATATACGCATCTTTAGTTATCATCCAATTTTCTGAACTAGCCTTTTCACTAGTTCCAGAGCCTCATCAAGCTTATTTTTATCCTTACCGCCAGCCTGTGCCATGTCTGCCTTGCCGCCACCACTGCCACCGGTAACTCCAGCAACTTGTTTAACGATGTCACCGGCGTGTAGCCCTCTATTTACCAAATCCGGCGTGACCATAGCCACAAAACCAGGTTTGCCGTCGTGGACTGTCCCCAATACGATAACAGCGCTCTTCAACTGGTCTTTCAATAAATCTCCCATTTCCCTTAAAACTGGCAACGAAGTCGACGGTACTTTAGCCGACAACACCGTTATCCCGTTAACTTGCTCAGTTTTACCCAGCAAAGATTCGACTGTATATCGGGACAGCTCTCTCTCCAGGGACGCTGAGCGTTTGCGTTCCGCGGCTAGCTCAACGACCAGAGCTTTTATCTTATCTGTGATTTCTGAAGGTGAGCTCCTCAGTTCCTCGGCTACCGTAGCCACTGTTGATAGGGAATCTCGGACGAACTGTTCGGCTTTTCTACCGGTAATAGCTTCAAATCGTCGTAGACCAGTGCCGATGCTGCTTTCACCGGTTATGATGAAGAAGCCTATTTCTCCGGTTGATTTAACATGAGTACCGCCGCACAGCTCGGCGCTCATTGGTGGGCTACCTATTTCCAATACCCTGACGGTTTCCCCGTACTTCTCCTCGAACAGGGCGATAGCGCCCTCCTGTATAGCCTGCTTATAAGGTACGACCTTGCTTATCACCGGTAAATTCTCTCGTATCCTTTCATTGACGAGGTGCTGGATTTCATCAAGCTGCTGTTTGCTGATGCCAGTTAGGTGAGAAAAGTCAAACCGAAAGCCATCGGGATGTACCAGAGAGCCTCTTTGATGAACGTGGCCGCCCAGCACCTGGCGAAGTGCTGCCTGTAGCAGGTGAGTTGTCGTATGATTCCGGGCAATGTCAAAACGACGCGCTAGGTCTACCTCGGCTTCAACCGAATCGCCAACCGAGACAGTACCTTTAACAACCTGTCCAATATGAACAATGGCACCCTCAGCCAGGCTACCGTAAGGAGACCAAACGGTATCGGTGACATCGATTTGACTTGAATCAGCGGTTATTTTGCCGGTGTCTCCCACTTGTCCTCCCATCTCTCCGTAGAAAGTCGTTTCTTCAAGAACGACAGCAACCTTTTGTCCTTTTTTGACAGATCCTATTGACCGGCCAGACTTCTGGTCTAGTATGTAGCTCACCTTGGAGCTAGCCTTCAATTTATCATAGCCAACAAATTTAGCTTTAACTTTCCATTTCAAACCAATCGATGCCGTAAGAGTTACGCTAAACTTTTGACCAGCCCTAGCTCTTTCTCGCTGCTTCTCCATCTCAGCCTCGAAGCCTTCGAGGTCAACATCTAATCCCTTCTCCCGTGCAATTTCCGTAGTCAATTCCAGAGGAAAACCGTAGGTATCCCAGAACTTGAAGGCTTCTGCGCCGGTGATACTGCTTCTGCCCTGCCTCAGGGCTTCATCAACAGCTTTGTCGACTAGATTAATACCGGCATCTAAGGTGCTGGTGAATTTCTCCTCTTCTACCTTAACTACTTCATGTATAAGACTTTGGTTTTTCACAAGTTCAGGATAAACGTTTCCCATACCGGCAACAACGGTTTCCGCTATCTGTCTGAGAAATGGCTCGTCTGCACCCAGCTTCCTGCCGAAAAAGCAGGCTCTCCGCAATACCCGAC
>JBAVQV010000114.1:0-26082 GCA_049694415.1 Dehalococcoidia bacterium | reverse complement strand
GATGATGCCATATTCAGTAAAAGCGACTCCGCCTGTCCATTCTTGTGGGAAGACCATAGCGCCCCTTAGGTCTTCGGAAGTGGCATATATATATAAGCTAACAGGTTGTTTGAGATAGACGCCAGTGTCTTGAGCCAGTCTTTCCAATGCCTGCTGGCAACCAGCCATCAGCTGGTCAACAAAAGATTGATTACCTTGATACCAGAAGAGGCTAATTTGACCTGAAGTTACTTTCTTCCAGTCGTAGCGGCGGTCGTCAAAGCGGATTATCTTTGATGGGGTAGTCAAGCTGTCTCCAGATGCATCTTCGATTGTCCACCAGTATGTGACTGTGGCCCCGACTGGCAGGCTGGCTTTCCTCATGTCCCAGACCCATGCTGTTTGTACTTTTGGAGATGGGGTGAATTGAGGCCAGGCCTCGTCGGTAACCGGAGCGTAGTTCATCCTATCAACTTGATAATGTAGGCGCAATTTAACAATATTAGTCTGGCTTTGAGCCTTGATATTGAAGGCCAGGGCGGACGGGAAATATATTTGCGCCGAGCTGTCCAGTAATGTAATTTGGTCTTGGGTATGGGCAATAGTTGGTGTAATAACTAGAATAGCAGCCAGGACTAGCGGAATGAACCATTTAGTCATTTTCCGACTCCCAGTTTATGACGCAGGTAAGCGGCGATAAAATCATCAAGCTCCCCATCCAGGACAGCGCTAGCATTACTAGTTTCATACTTCGTGCGATGGTCTTTGACCATTTGATAGGGGTGCAGGACGTAGCTTCGAATCTGGTTACCCCAACCAGCTTCAATTCGCTCACCTTTAAGTTTGGCTTTCTCCATCTCCTTTTCTTCACGATTCAGTTCAAGAAGCCGGGCGTAAAGCACTTTCAGGGCACTTTCTTTGTTCTGCCGCTGAGAACGTTGACTCTGACAACTCACTACCATCCCGGTGCGAAGATGCGTTATTCTAACAGCACTGCTTGTTTTTTGCATGTGTTGCCCGCCTGGTCCACTCGACCTGAAGGTATCTATTTTCAAATCCTCAGGTTTTACTTTTATATCTATTTCCTCTTCGGCTTCAGGAAGAACTTCGACCAGAACGAACGAAGTATGTCGGGCGTGGTCGGCGTCGAATGGAGACAGGCGAACCAAACGATGAACCCCGTGCTCTGCCTTCAAATAACCGTAGGCATAATCTCCTTTAATTTCTACTGTAGCATTCTTGATGCCAGCTTCTTCGCCAATTGAGGTATCCAGTATTTCCGCTTTATATTTATGCTGCTCTGCCCAGCGCAAGTACATTCTGAAAAGCATTTCTGCCCAGTCCTGGGACTCGGTGCCGCCGGCGCCAGCGTGTACAGTTAAGATGGCAGCTCTGGCGTCGTATTCTTCGCTCAACAGCAATCTGGTTTCCAGTCCGTCGAGTTGAGAGGTCATTTCCTCAATATGTTGTTGTATTTCTCCTCGAAGAGACTGGTCGTTTTCGTCAATGGCTAACGTCGTCATATCAAGCAGTTCGGTAATTTCCTTCTCCAGCTGACGCCACGTCTCAACCTTATTTTTAGCCGCTCCCAATTGACGCATGATAGACTGTGCTCTGGCTGGATCTAACCAGAAGTCCGGCTGCGAGGTTTCAGTCTCTAGCCTGGCGATTTCCTTTTCCCTGCCTGGAATGTCAAAGACGCACCAGTATATCTGAGATCCTGCGATTTAGAGCTTCGAGTTTATCTTTTTCTTCCTGCATGGCTAATTACTCCTTTTCTATATTTAGATTGTTGCCTTGGACGTGTTGATGTTCAATCTCTGTTGCCGGCTGCCAACGATGGTCATGGATTTGCCACTGGCCGCAAGATGAGCTAATCGAGAGGGCTCAGGAAGCCGATAGCCGCGGCAACACTCCATTACCCAATGGATAGCCGTAGGCAAATCAATCTTGTGACCGATAGAAATATAAATTGGTCTAACGTCGACTTTGGTTCGCAGAGCGACGCCGATGATTTCGCCGTTATCGGTCAGCTCAGCATAATCACCGACTTCGGAAGTTACCGGAGAATGAGTTCCGCACAAACGTGATTTGGCACAACCTATAGTCGGTGTATCGAGGAGCAGACCCAGATGTGTGGCGATTCCGAAGCGTCTGGGATGGGCAATTCCCTGGCCATCTACCAGGATAAGGTCGGGGTTTATGGATAGTTTCTGGCAAGCAGCCAATACTAATGGAGTCTCTCTGAAAGATAATAGGCCGGGTATGTAGCGAAAATTGAGTTTATCCTTAGCAGTCTGTACCTCAGCAACGTGCAGTTCCGGGTAGCTGAGAGTGACCACAGCTGCCCGGGCAATCCCTCTAGAATCAGGTGCCGATATATCGACGCCGGCGATAAATCTGGGTTTGATAGTTTCGCTTTGGCGAGATATTTTCCTGGCTAGCTCCAACTGTATCTGTTTAGCCTCAGCAACGCTTATTTGCCAGCCGTGCAAATTCTGTATTTTCACAACATTGATTATAATAGCTGCGTTCACTGGAGGCAACATCCGAAGTAGCGCCGTATTGACAGTTTAAGTAAGTTGGTGCATAATAGCCTACAAAAATCCTCAAGGAGGCCTAATCTAAATAGATAACCCATGGTTAAGATAAGATTGCGGCGGATTGGCACTAGGAATAAACCTATATACCGGATGGTGGTAGCTGATGAGCGGTCACCACGTGATGGAAACTTTATTGAGATTATCGGGCATTATAATCCGTTGACTGAGCCGCAGACCTTTGTTGTTGATGAAGAAAAAGCCTTGAAGTGGCTTAAATATGGCGCCCAGCCAACGGGCACTGCATTAAGGCTGCTTACTAAAGCGGGCGTAATGGATAAGTTCAAACCAGTTGCTGAAAAGAAGGCAAGAGCAACAAAGCCGAAAAAGACGAAAACCAAAGCCGGAACAAAAGCCAAATCAACCGCATAGGAGTCATCATAATGAAGGAGCTAATAGAATATATCGCCAAGTCCATTGTTAATGCACCTGATGATGTAAGGGTTACTGAGGAGGCTGATGACAAGAGTATGGTGGTGGTGAAATTGGAAGTCGCCGCAGATGATAAAGGTAGAGTAATCGGCAGGCAGGGTCGTGTCGCTGAGGCGATGAGGACTCTGCTACGTGTGGTAGCGACCAAGGAGGGTGTTCGGGTCAGGCTTGAGATACTGTAAATGACCTGTTATATCCAAAGCAGGTCTACTTTCCGTTATTACAAACCCCTATAATTTCAATAGATAATTAGTTGCCTATTTTTACCCAGTGATAATCGTCACCGCAGCGGTGATTTTCGACGTCTCCTCTCAGCTACCCTAAGGCGGACAAGAGAACGAAGAAGAGCAGCTTGGACTTGTGCGACGTCTAATTCTGGTATACGGGTTTTGAGCCTTTCTTCAGCTCGACGTTTAGCTGCTTCGGCGCGTTCAATATCGATTTCTTCGGCGCGTTCACAGGCATCGGCCAGGATTAAGATTTTATCGGGACGTACTTCGAGGAAACCACCAGAAACAGACATGTACGTTTCCTCGCCATCTTTTCTAATGAGCAGCTCTCCAGGTGTGAGCATGGTTATTAAGGGCGCGTGATGGGGTAGGATGCCTAGCTCTCCTTCGATGCCTGGGGCGACCACCACGTTGACGTCATCAGCGAAAACTTGGCGCTCAGCGGTTATAATTTCAAGCCTTAGCGTTGCCATTATCCCTCCTCGAGTTTCTTGGCTTTGGCTACTGCTTCGTCAATGGTTCCAACCATGAAAAAAGCTGCTTCGGGGAGCTGGTCATGTTTGCCTTTTAGAATTTCCTTGAAACCGCGGACTGTTTCTTTTATTGGAACGTATTTGCCTTCGGTGCCAGTGAAAGCCTCAGCAACGAACATAGGCTGGGAGAGGAATCTTTGAATACGGCGGGCTCTGGCTACGGTAAGTTTATCCTCGTCGCTCAGTTCCTCCATCCCCAATATGGCGATTACGTCTTGAAGGTCTTTGTAGCGTTGCAATACCCGTTGTACATCGCGAGCAACCTGATAATGTTCTTCACCGACAACTTGCGGGTCTAGAATACGAGAAGTCGAAGTTAGTGGGTCGACCGCAGGATAGATACCAAGCTCGGCTATAGAGCGTTCCAACGAAATTATTCCGTCAAGGTGACCAAAAGTGGTTACGATTCCGGGGTCTGTATAGTCATCAGCTGGCACGTAGATTGCCTGGAATGAAGTAATGGAACCTCTCTTTGTAGAGGTGATTCTTTCTTCTAATTCACCGACATCAGTGGCTAGTGTGGGTTGGTAGCCAACAGCAGATGGCATGCGACCAAGAAGTGCTGACACCTCCATATTAGCGAGAATGTGGCGGTAAATGTTGTCGATGAACAAAAGTACATCCTGTCCTTCTGCTTCACGGAAATATTCTGCCATAGTTACGCCAGTCAAGCCAATTCGTGCTCGGACTCCAGGAGGTTCGTTCATTTGACCAAAGACCATTATGGTCTTTTCTATGACGCCAGATTCTTTCATCTCTCGCCAAAGGTCGTTACCTTCTCTTGATCTTTCACCCACGCCGGCGAATACGGAGAAGCCGCCGTGCTCAGTTGCAATATTATGAATCAACTCCATTATGATAACAGTTTTACCTACTCCAGCGCCGCCGTAAGCGCCGATTTTACCACCTCTAGTAAAAGGAGTAATCAAGTCTATTACTTTTAGACCTGTTTCCAGCATTTGAGTTGTTGTTTCTTGCTCTTCTAGTGGGGGTGGGGGACGATGAATTGGAAGCCTTTCCTTGGTTTTCACGGGGCCGAGATTATCTAATGCTTCGCCGAAGACATTAAACAATCGCCCTAAAGTAACTTTTCCTACAGGCACACTTACCGGTGCTCCGGTATCAATCGCCTCGGCCCCTCTTTCCAGCCCATCGGTAGGGCATAAAGCTAGACAGCGAACCCAATTATTGCCTGCATGTTGCTGAACTTCAAGAACAATTTTGTTGCCATCTTGATTAATCTCGATGGCATTGTAGATTGCCGGTAACGCTTCTTGAGGGAATTCTACATCAACTACCGTTCCGATTACTTGTACTACTTTGCCTTTTGCCAAAGTTTCACCTCCTCTAGTGTAGGACTTATACGCCTCCAGTAATGTCAAGGAGTTCTTTGGTAATCATCTCCTGGCGGGCTTTGTTTAAAGTCAGAGTGAGATCAGAAATAACCTCGTTGGCATTATCGGTGGCGTTTCGCATGGCGACCATTCGAGCCGATTGCTCACTGGCAATAGCCTCTCGAATAGCATGGTAAACCTTCATTTCCACAAAACGTGGCAGAAGCTCACTCAGAACAAAAATGGGGTCTGGTTCGTAAATATATTCTGTAGTTTCTGTCTTGGGTATTGCCGCCGGTTTTACTGGAAGCAGCGGTTCTAATATTGGCCTTTGGGTCATCGTACTGACGAATTGAGTGTAAGCTAGATAGACCATGTCTATATAGCCGCTAGTGTAGTCATCGATAATGATATGAGAAATGGGCAGTGTTTCAAGCAAGGTAGGACGATCACTAATCTTCGTGAACTCAGCACGGACGTCATAATTATAACGCATCATGAAATCTCGCCCTTTGCGTCCAATAACAATAAGTGTAACAGGCACATTCTGCCCCAGAATAAAATTAGCTGTTAAGCGATTCATATTAGCGTTAAGCCCACCGCATAAGCCTCTATCCGTAGTGATGTGTACTATAGCTATTCTCTTTATGTCTCTTTTCGATAACAAGGGATGCAGGGGGCCAGTCTTTGCAGACTCGACGGCTAGGTCAGAGATTATCTGGCCAATTTTATCGCTGTATGGTCGTCCAGCCAGAGCTTGTTCTTGGGCTCGCTTCATCTTAGCAGTAGCAATCATTTCCATTGCCCTGGTGATTTTAGCTGTGCTCTGGACACTGCGAATGCGTCGACGAAGAAGTCGTGGACTAACCATTTCTTTCCTTTAGTAAGCTGCGCTTTTTTTGAACTCCGATATTGCTGATTTTAGTGCCTCATCAGTGTCTGGCTTGATTTCTTTATCGGTCAAGATACGCTTATTTATTTCAGGGTGATTCGTTTCCATAAACCGATGGAAGCCCTGCTCCGAAGCAGCAATTTTTTCCAGCGGTACATCGTCCAGATAGCCGTTCGTGACAGCATACAGAATGGTTACCTCTTTGTCTAAGGACATCGGGACGTATTGGGGCTGTTTCAATACTTCGGTGATACGTTGCCCGCGCTCTAGTTGGGACCGGGTAGCTTTATCCAAATCAGCAGTGCCGAATTGGGCGAAGGCGGCCAGCTCGCGATATTGGGCCATATCTATCCTTAATCTACCAGCTACCTGTCTCATGGCTCTGGTCTGAGCATTACCACCTACTCTTGACACCGATAGGCCAATGTTTAATGCCGGGCGGATACCGCTATTAAACATATCTGTTTCAAGATAAATCTGCCCGTCGGTAATAGAGATAACATTGGTTGGAATATAAGCAGCTAAATCACCAGCCTGGATTTCTATGATAGGGAGGGCGGTGAGTGAGCCGCCACCATGTTCTTCATCCAACTTAGCAGCTCGTTCAAGAAGTCGACTGTGAAGGTAGAAAACATCACCGGGATAGGCCTCACGGCCAGGCGGACGCCTGAGTATAAGGGATAGCTGCCGGTAAGCCCAGGCATGCTTTGTTAAGTCATCATAGATAACCAGCGCATCTTTTCCTTGTTCCATGAATTCTTCGCCGATAGCACAGCCAGAATAAGGGGCTAAGTACTGCAAAGGCGCTGGGTCAGAAGCACCCGCAACGACGACTATAGTATGCTCCATGACTCCATATTTCTGAAACGTACCTATTACTTGTGCCACCTTAGATGTTTTTTGCCCGATAGCGACATAAATGCAGATGAGGTCGCCGCCTTTCTGATTGATGATGGTATCGATAGCAATGGCTGATTTGCCTATGGACCGGTCGCCTATTATTAACTCGCGTTGACCTCGCCCGATTGGAATCAAAGCATCTATCGCCTTTATACCTGTATATACTGGCGTGTTCACTCGTTGCCTAATCACCACGTTAGGCGCAACCCTTTCCACTGGCCGGGTCTTGGTTGTTTTAATCGGTCCCTGCTCATCTAAGGGGTTGCCTAGTGGGTCGACCACGCGGCCGATAAGCTCGTCACCTACAGGCACTTCGACCACTCTTCCAGTGGAGCGGACTTCGTCTCCTTCTTTAATATGACTGAAATCGCCAAGAATAACCGCAGCGACGTTATCTTCTTCCAAATTAAGCGCTAATCCCATAATCCCATTAGGGAATTCCAAAAGTTCGTTATATTTAGCGCCACGCAGCCCGTGAATTCGGGCAACGCCATCACCGACACTGATTACTGTTCCCACATCTACCATGGCCACGGTAGGCCCAAATTGCTTGATTTGCTCTTTAATTACAGAGACTATGTCTCGACCACCTGTTGTCATTTTTCACCCCCTTACGGGTAGTTATTTTCTGGTTTCAGCCAACCTCTTCTTTAACATTTCTAACTTGTGGCGGATGCTACCGTCAATAAGGCTATCGTCTATTCTGGCGATGAAACCACCCAGAATGTCTGGATTGACTTGAACGTTCATGCTGACTTTCTTTCCGACTATCGTTTCAAGGTTCTGACCAAGCCTTTCTCTTTCTATATTATCTAACGGAATGGCTGTGGTAACCTCCGCATTTTCTATTCCATAGTGCTCATTCAATAAGCGGTTATATTCTTCCGAGATTTGACTAGCCGTTTTGAGCTTTCCTTTGGAAATTAGGAGATAGGCTAGATTCAAGGCCATAGAATTTATTTTTCCTAATCTCTCTTGTACCAGCTTTGTCTTCAGGTCGAACTGTATTTTAGGATTTTCCGCCAATGATACAAATTCATCATCTTGTACAAGTTTGGCAATCTTTGTCAGGTTAGATTGCCACTCTTTCAGCTTATTGCTTTCCAGAGCAATCTCGAAGACTGCTTGAGCGTATCGTTTAACAGATGTTGTTACTGGCATTTGAACACGGCCTTCTATTTTTGTTCAAAAGTGGCGCTCTCCTTTAGCACCTCGTCAATGATTTTGCGGTGTTTCTTTTTATCTAATGTTTCTTTAATGACCCTTTCTGCAGCCAAGATAGCGATATCGGCAAATTCGGCGCGTAGTTGCTCGATGCTTTTATCCCGTTCTCGTTCTATTTCGCTGCGCGCTTTGGCAATCAGTGACTCAGCCTCCTGGCGAGCACCCTGTTTAGCCTCTTCTTTTAATCTTTCTCCTATTTGCGTCGCCTGGGCTATGGCACCTTGTCCCTCTTTGCGCGCTTTTTCCAGATGAGCTTTGATTTCCTCTTCGCTACGAGCAGTTTCTTGCCTGATCTTTTCGGCTTGTTCCATGCTCTCTCTTATCTTGGTTTGCCTTTCATCTAGCATCTTGAGCACCGGTTTGTACAAGAATATACTGAGTAACGCAAACAAAATGACAAAGCTTACTAGAAAAGACACCAACAGTGGTAGGTTAATTCCAATACCTTCCATGTCATCACCTAACTTTTTAGTTCATTAATTATCCGTAATGGCAGATAGGCGCTAGCCTTTAAATCAAGGTCGAATTAATAACTTAAGCAAGCTCAGGCTTGAGCCAGTACAAAGACGAGGATAATTATGCTAAAAGCTACTACAACCCCGATGGTTATAGCTGCGCTAATAAGGCCACCTATGAAACCTGGTAAACCACCTTCTTCCATTTCTAATCTCCTTGTTATACTACTAGAGCCAGTAGGATGGCTACTATCAAGGCGTAGATTGCCACTGCTTCAGCCAGGGCGCCAATCAATATCATGTTCGTCAGGATTGGCCCTCTGGCTTCAGGGTTGCGTCCGATGGCCTGCATGGCGCCAAAGCCAATAAGTCCGAGTCCTATGCCCGGCCCTATCATGCCCAGCCCTCCGGCAAGACCTGCAGCCAACATTTTCATAGTTTGTGGATCCATCTTCATCCTCCTTTTTTAATTTGCATGCTGTGGCTCCTCCTCATGTGGAGCCATAGCAATAACGCCAAATACAAGCGTTAAGCCGGCGAAAATCAATGCTTGAAGAACGCCGACCAACAATTCTAATCCGTAGAAAGGTATAGATGCCACTAATGGTATCAGGAAAGACACTACCAACAGTAATATCTCGCCGGCCGTCATATTGCCAAAAAGACGGAAAGTAAAGCTGATGATGCGGATAAAGTGACTGAGAATCTCCAAGAAACCAATGAATAGGTTAATAAAACCAAACATAATCCCACTGATGGCAGGTCGGATTTTTCCTTTAAATAAGCTTACGAAACCGTCACGCAATTGACCGAAATTGAAGAAGCTGTTCATGTAGTGGAGGAAACCCATTGACCGTAGTCCCCAAAATTCGATGCATACGAATGAGATTATAGCGATGGAAAGAGGTAGGTTGATATCGGTGTTTGCCGCTCGGAGCAAAGGTATAAAGGTGCCATTGTGCTCAGTGATACCTACGGTTCCAAAAAATGGTAGAAGAGCCAGGTAGGCGTTCGTTAAGACATAGAGGAAGATGGTAGCTACAATGGGGAATAGGGTGCGAGCGTTCTTCTCTCCGGCTACGCCTTTGATGAAGTTCAATAACGTTTCTACGATCACCTCGGCTAGATTTTGAAGCCTTCCTGGTATTAATTTCATCTTTCGAGTGCAGATATAGAACGAGCTAACTAATACAATTATGGTAAGCCAGGAAGCAATGAGGGTATTGGTAATGGTGAAGCCGGAAATATGCACTATTCCTTCTGATGGGAGCTCCACCTGTGGTTTGGAGACATTTAGGAAGCCCGGTGCTTTGATTCCGAGCACGCTGGAGCCCAGTGGGCCGACTATCAGTCCGGTTAAAAAAAGCGCTAAAAGAACAATAATTACAAATGCCAATATTTTGGTTGAGCAGCCATATCCCATGTTCATTGTGCTATTTCGGCTCCTTGCCCTTCTCTTGCTCCTTTTGTTCTCTATAGAATCGGCGCAGTATCTGGTACAGACCGTAGAAGGCAATCACTGTGCCTATGCCAAAACCAATAAGCGTATATAGTGGGTGGGTACCAAAATTCTGTGGGCGGTCAAGCCAGTAACCAATGATGGTTGGTATAACAAGGCTCAAAGCCACATACCAACCAACGGTGAAAAGAAACCAGAGGGGGCGGACCCATTCCTTTGATGTCGGTTTATTAGGCTTAGGCTGCGCCACTGTGTAGTAGATCTTTTCTTGAACTAAAGTCATATTGCTATTTCTGTAATCTGCTCTATGTGTCTTCCGGCGTTTGAGTTATAAAGTTTCATAAGATGGTGAAGCCACTATATTCTTTGATGCTCTTTGCCGACACACATAATAATCTAGCAGATTGTGAAATAGCTGTCATCGACCTTAGGACTAATTTTCATATGTACTTAAAGCCGATTCTATAAAAGTTCGGGTACATTAGATCGGCATTATCTGTTTAGTGTTTATCCAGCAGCCTTACCCGCAACCGCCACGTTAGCTATGCGAATCTACGTTGTTATTAAGTCAGTATGTAGAAAGCGCAACTAAAAGTGGGTTGTCTTGAACGGACCTTATAATTGTACGCATGCGTATATATTCAGGATTTACGCTTACCCAGATCGTCCAGGTTAAGCGTATTAATAAAATCCTTGAAGGCTGACAGCTTCTTCAGTTCTTGCTCGTCGACTTTCCCTTTATTGCCCTGTTTATCTCCACTTTTATCTAGGGCTATAGGCTTTCCTGTTTCTCGGTCCAGAATGATGCCAGCCTTGTCCAAGACTGTTTCCTCAACGTAGATAGGTACTGTAGCTCTTACTGCCAAAGCGATTGCATCGCTAGGGCGGGAATCAAGCTTGATCCTGGCGAGTAACCATTGCCCGGTTCCTTTGTCGAAGCGAAGTACGAACATTAGACCTTCGTCATTCATCGCCTCAATGAATCTATCACCCGATTCTTGCCATTCGTTTGATAATTCAAGTTTGTATTCTCTTCCCTCCCAGACGATAGACAGCCGCGAGCCGTTAGCGTGTCCCCGGCGTGAACTGCTTTCGGGTGTAAACTTTACACTTATCGGTTTTGGGATATCCGTTGATTCAAAAATAATCTGTGCATAGAAGGTATCAGCGCGAAGGTCATTTACAACTATTTTACTCACCACTGTGCCTGATGCGGATTCCAGCGCGAAGATGGCGTTTTTCAGTAAGTCATGTGTCATCGGTCGTGCCAAATCCACATTCTGCAATTTTATTGAGATAGCATCTGCCTCTGATGGGCCAATCCAGATAGGCAGGTAGCGGTCTGATTCTTTCTCCTTAAGGATTACCACATGCTGATAGTTCATCAGGCTTACCCGAATACTATCAATCGTCATCTCTATCATTAGTGTTCCTCCATGTCCTAAGCAAAAATAATTGTACTCTATCAGATTTTAGGTGTCAATTTGCCTCAGGTACACTGCTTCCGTAAAATATTGAGGTAGGCTTTTCTTGGACTAAGAACTTGGAGGCGATTTGAAAGCACTTGTGCAGCGGGTTATCCAAGCATCGGTAAGTGTGAACGGCGAGGTTGTTGGAAAAATCGGCCGTGGTTTAGTTGTCCTGGTTGGTGTGGCTCGGGAGGACGCCGAGAGAGACGCCATTTACATAGCCGATAAGATAGTAAATCTCCGTGTCTTTGCTGATGAAGCTAGTAAGTTCAATCTTTCAGCGCTAGAAATTGGTGCTGAGATTCTAATTGTAAGCCAGTTCACCCTCTTGGCTGATACGCGGAAAGGGCGTCGGCCAAGTTTTGAGGCAGCAGCTCCGCCGGAACGGGCGGAAGCTTTGGTTAACTTTTTTATTGGCCGAGTACGCAACACCGGGCTTAAAGTGGAGACAGGCAGATTTCAGCAACACATGTTGGTTGAAATACATAACGATGGTCCGGTCACCATAGCACTGGATAGCAAGAATAAGATTCACTGAATATCAACTAGTTGCTAATGCAATTAGTTGCAAATATACTTTATTTTTGTTAAACTAAATGCATATGAGTTGCGATCAGGTGCTTAGGGGAATGGGATATCGACTGACACCACAGCGGATGATGGTGGTTGAGGCTCTGCATGATACTGATAAGCATGTCAGTGCCGAGGAGATATTTGACCGTGTGAAAGCGAAGTATCCTTACGCTAATATTTCTACGGTGTACCGGACACTGGAATTGCTCAAGGAACTTGGACTGGTTAACGAAATCGCCCTGGGAGACGGATGTGTCCGCTTCCATCCTGGTGAAAAAGGACATCACCATCATCTGGTATGTCAGAAGTGCCATCGGATAATCGACTTGCCCGAATCGGTTCTGGCTCCTTTGGAGGACATCCTGTCAGAAAAACATCAATTTAAAGCTGATTTAAAGCATACGGCTGTTTTCGGCCTGTGTTCCGAGTGCCAAGGTAAGGTATAGTAGATTCCAGAAAGTTATATTTTTTTGGGTATTAATGCAATTAGTTGCAATTGCGTTTTATTGAATTGACTATACTTTGAGGAGGTTCCGATGCACATCCCAGATGGTTTCATCAGTACACCGGTGGCAGTCGCCGGAATCGCAGTGGCTGCTGGCAGTGTTGCCTATGCAGTTAAGGCGACGAACAAGAAAATGGGTGAGAAGCAGGTGCCCATGATGGGTGTCTTAGCTGCCTTCATTTTCGCAGCGCAAATGCTGAATTTCCCGGTGGCTGGAGGGACTTCTGGGCATTTCGTAGGCGCAGCACTGGCTGCAATCATATTAGGGCCTTGGTCGGCGGTCCTGATAATGAGCTGTGTACTGATAGTCCAATGTCTCATATTTCAGGATGGCGGTCTGCTCGCGCTAGGCGCGAACATGCTCAATATGGGCGTGATTGCCGTGTTTGTCAGTTATTTTACTTATAAGGGTATATTTGCCGCTATGAGGGGCAGCAAGACGGGACGGTTGGTCGCCGCTGGCATAGGCGCCTGGATATCGGTTGTGGTATCGGCGCTTGCCTGCGCCGCCGAGCTTGCTATTTCGGGTACCGCGCCCTGGGGGATAGCCATCCCGGCCATGGGGATAGTTCATGTGTTCATCGGTGTCGGTGAGGGGCTTATCACAGTCGCGGTAATCGCCTTAGTCATAGCTACGCGTCCTGACCTGCTGGAACTGCAACAAGCTGCTTGAGGAGGTAAAGAGGGAAATGAAATTCAAATGGTGGCATGGAGTCCTGATTCTCGCCTTGCTTTTGGCAATATTGTCTCCTCTGGCTTCTTCGTCGCCCGATGGTTTGGAAAGGGTGGCTGAAGATAAAGGTTTTATTAATGTAGCTCTTGCCCCTTTCTTTAATATTTTCCCAGATTATGTGATACCTGGAGTCAGTAATGAAGCTGTGGCCACAATTCTGGCTGGAATAGTGGGCACTCTTGTTCTTTTCGGTATCGGCTATGGGCTAGCTAAGTTATTGAGGGCAAAAGGTGAAGCATAGCTTTATTGACGAATATAGCCACTTGAATAGCTTTATCCACAGGCTTGACCCGAGGACTAAGCTCCTTGCTAGTTTAGCTTTTATCGTAGCGGTATTGTTGACACCAGCTAGTAATTGGCGGGTTTTTGCCATTTATTTTTGCATTATTGCTGTTATGCTAGTGCTCTCCAAGTTACCACCTCTTTATGTCCTGAAGAGGTCTCTGGTGATTTTCCCGTTCGTTTTGATAATCGCTGTCTTTATCCCCTTTTTCAAGGAGGGGCAGGTGGCTGGCAGCTATAACATATGGCTGTGGCAAATCTCAATAACTTATAATGGCTTGCTGATTCTAGCCAATGTTGTAGTTAAGTCTTGGCTCTGTATTTTAGCTCTGATTTTGCTGTCATCGACAACCAAGCTTGACGACTTGCTAAAGGGCTTGAGGCATCTTGGCATACCCCAGGTGATGATATTGATACTTTCTTTTATGTACAGGTACATTTTCGTTCTGGTCGACGAGGTGATGCGGATACAGCAAGCGCGGGATAGCCGCAATTTTGGTGGCAGCCGGCTTCATCATCTAAAGACTATTGGCAACATGGTCGGTACTTTATTTATCAGAAGCTATGAGCGGGGCGAGAGAATATATGCCGCCATGTTAGCCAGAGGTTTTGACGGTCAAGTCCGCACGCTGCACGAATTAAGTTTTAGACAGGCTGATGCTTATTTCGGTGCGATTTTTTGTCTTATGCTTATTTTCCCGTTCGCAATCTGGTGGTAGACTCGTAGGCTATGGATAGAGTTATAGACATTAAAAGGCTTTCCTTCACCTATCCGGATGGACATCGGGGGCTGAGTAACATTGACTTAGTGGTTTATCTGGGTGAGAATGTGGCGCTGATTGGTCCCAATGGCGCTGGGAAATCAACGCTTTTACTTCACCTCAACGGTATCCTTCGGGGCAATAGTACTGTGAAGATTTGCGGCTTAGTTGTGGAGGAAAAGAGCTTGAAGCAGATAAGGAAGAAAGTCGGCTTGGTATTTCAGGATCCTGAGGATCAGCTTTTTTCCCTCAATGTTTTTGATGATGTTGCCTTTGGACCTATAAACATGGGCTACTCCGAATCTGAAGTAAAAAGGCATGTTACCGAAGCGTTGGGATGGGTAGGTATGGCGGGCTATGAGAAGCGCTCTCCTCATCATTTAAGCGTCGGCGAGAAAAAACGTATTGCCATTGCTACTGTTCTGGCTCTAAACCCGGAGATTTTGGTAATTGATGAGCCCACGAGCAACCTCGACCCGAGGAGCAAGTGGTCTTTGATCAAGCTGCTGGAACAGCTTCCGATGACCAAAGTCATTGCCACTCATGACCTGGAACTGGTACGTGCTTTGTGCCATAGGACCGTGGTCATGGATGAGGGCAAGATAGCGGCTGACGGCAAGACAGAAAGTATTCTAGATGATATTCCGCTGCTAAAGGCTCACGGTCTGGCTCATTGACAGATTGAAGGTATTAATCAAGCTCTAAACAAATGTCCAGAGCTTTCGGCGAGTGAGTAAGTGCTCCTATTGAGATAAGGTTAACACCAGTCTCGGCAACAGCTCGGACACTCTCCAGAGTAATGCCTCCTGAAGCTTCGATTAAAGCACGGCCTCTAACTAACTGGACAGCCTGGCGCATGTCCTTGAGGTTCATATTGTCGAGCATAATTGTGTCGGCACCGGCTTCAGCAGCGTGGATAGCTTCCTCGGGGGTCTTGACTTCAATTTCGATTTTCAGCTCGGGAGAAGCCTTTTGGCGGGCTTTAGCAATAATTTCCTTTATACTCAGCCCTCGACGACGGAGTACTGCTATGTGGTTGTCCTTAATCAAAATATTATCTGCCAGATGCATTCGGTGATTCTTACCGCCGCCGACCCGGACAGCGTATTTTTCTAACATTCTTAATCCCGGCGTAGTTTTCCTGGTATCCATGATATAAACAGGTAGACCTTTAACAGACTGTACATAGCGGGCTGTCTCCGAAGCAATGCCGCTAAGTCGCTGCAAGAAGTTTAACGCTACCCGCTCGGCTTTCAGCATACTTGAAGTTTTACCTTCAATTCTAGCTATAACATCACCGGGTTTGACTTCAGCGCCGTCCTTGATAAGAATATCCACCTCTAATTTAGGGTCTACTTTGAGAAAAACTTGTTTGGCTATCTCAGTTCCGGCTATGATTCCTCTAGCTTTGGCCATTACTGATGCCTTGCTTTGCTGGGTCTTAGGTATCAACACCTCCGTAGTTACGTCTCCTTGGCTTAAGTCTTCGGCTATGGCCTGGCGAATAAGTCGTTTGACTTGTGGAGTGTTTGGCAATTCCATTTTCTGGTCTCGATTTTATTAGGGAGCGTAAAAATATATTGCAGGCCAAGATAACTTTATTCAGATAGACGGGATAAGACCTTTCTGTCGGGTCCAGATTGGTGCCCTGGCGATCACAGTTGTACCTTTGCCGGGCTCCGATTTTATCTGTAAGTTACCTCCGATAAGACGTGCTCGTTCTTCCATACCCAGTACGCCCAGTTTTCCTTCTCGCGCCAGATCACCGGTCAATCTGGACGTCGAGAAGCCTTTGCCGTTATCCGTGATAGACATCTTCACGTTATTTGAATTGAGTTGTACTGTAATATTGACCGCTGACGCTTGAGCGTGTTTCCGTATATTATTCAGTGTCTCCTGAGCAATTCGGAACATAGCCAGTTCTATTTCCGATGGAAGCGGGGGAAATTTATCTGATTTAACCGAAGTTTTAATTCCCAATTCTTTGCCCATTTCTTCAGTCAACCAATTCAATGCTGCGACTAGTCCCATCTGATCCAAAATGCTTGGCCTCAGGTCACGCGCGTATCGCTGCAGACTTTTGTAAGCGTCATTGGCTATATTCTCGATGTGCTCCAGCTCGATAACGGCAGCTTTAGGTATCTTGGAGTCACTTTTGGAGATAAGGATGTCCAATTGGCGGGACAATAATAATATGGACTGTGCGATATCATCATGGAGTTCCCGAGCAATTCGTTTCCGCTCCTCCTCCTGTGCCATGAGAGTTTTATGAATTTGAAGTCGGAGATTATCTCTCAGTCTTCTTTCTTCGGTAACGTCACGAGCTATGTTCTGAAAGCCGATGGGCTTGCCATCCGCGCGGATAAGGCGGGTAAACAATTCTACAATAGCCTCTGTGCCATCTTTCTTAATTAATCGTTGGTCATAGCGTTGGTCTATAGCTTGGCCTTTCATTAGCTTGGTTCTAATTTCTCTAGCTATACTTCGTGCCTCAGGAGACATGAATTCAACAACATTTTTGCCTATTAAGTCATCTGGCGAGTAGCCACTGACCTTCTCACAGGCTATATTGGCTATCACTATCTTGCCATGCATATCATGAACCCAAATAGCATCACTGGCGTTAGTAAAAAGCTCTTCGTAGCTCTCTTGCGATGTTCTCAAGGCTACTCTAATTCCACGCAGCTTTTGTCTTTGCTGATGCCATCCCCGGCGCAGTTGAATTAATGAAATGCTCAAGCCGCCAATGGTAAGGCCAGCTATGCAATCAATTATGGCTTCCACTGGATCGGGAGATATTAGTATTGCTCGCGGTAGTATGACGAGAGCGGATGCCACCAAGGTAGCGATGCCGAACCTGATTCCCAGTGACCAGCCGGCGTATACTATGAGCAAGACAAAAATGATTCGCTCTATAGCATATCTTGATAAACCAAGGAACGAAATAGGGGCCAACTGGCCTATTATAGGTATACCAACCAGCCGTTCATTGTAATGGAATAGAGTCAGAAGTAAGAAGATTAAGGTTAAGAAGCAGATATGGAAAATTCGCCATCTATTTGACACTGCTGCAGATACATCTCCTCATCTTTTTTTATTCTTTACCGGTACTAGCCCTAACGCTAAATCTATTCTACTCTTCCGAAGAATCGCCGTGTTTAATATCTTCTAAAGTAAGTAGTCCTTTTCTGAGGGCTTCGACGAGAGCTTCGCTTCGAGAAGCGACAGTCATCTTGGTGAATATGTTGGACATGTGAGCCTTAACGGTTCGTAAGCTGAGGTATAGTTTATCGGCTATCTCTTTGTTGCTCATTCCGGTAGCCAGAAGTTTCATCATTTCCATCTCACGGTCGCTTAGAAGGTCCCTTATTTTTCGGTCCACAGCTCCTGCTGGTTTAATCATGGCTTGTTTTAGCAATTTTTCAATTATCTTAGGGTGCAGCACTGACTCACCGGCTCTTATAGCACGCACAGCTTCCACCAGGTCTTGTCCTCGCGCGCTCTTCAGCAGGTAACCGGCTGCTCCAGCCTCGAGCAATCCAAGTACGTAATTATCGTCATCGTAAGCGGTGAGAATCAGTATGGCAGTATTGGGGGCAATTTTCTTAATTTGTCGGCTGGCCTCAAGACCGTCAAACTTAGGCATCATAATGTCCATAACTAATATATCTGGCTTCAATTGCGAAGTTAGGTTGACAGCTTCCTCACCGTTGTTTGCCTGGCCAACTATCTCCATATCTTTCTGATTGGAAAATACCTGGCTCAATGCTTCGCGCAACAAAGGATGGTCATCGGCGATTAAAATTCTTGTTTTCATCTTCACTTTCTAGAACCCCCCTTACCAGTTCAATACTAATTATAAGGTATATCAGCCTGGAGGCACAATATACTTGGTCAAGTATGTTCGGCGGTCTTTTTACGAAACATAGGCCAAAGTACCATCGAAATTAGAGCTAAAGACCGATGAGAGCCAATCTGCTAATTGCTACAGTATAGATGTCGAGAAATCTGGCTAACAATGAGTAACAGGAATGTCTGACACACTTGGTGAGAAGACCGAAGAAACTAGAGAGACGCTTGACAGAGTAATCGGTGCACCAACCGTTGTTCCAAATGATGGTTTGACTGGTAGGTGGGCGATACTATCTGTGCTGGGTAGAGCGGCTGATGAACCGGAGTTCATGTTACGTTTAGCCGAGGATCCACACAAAGCTCTTAAAGAATATTATACCCTAACTCAGGAAGAGAAAATGGCTCTAGCCAGTGGCGACATACAGAAGATTGAGGGTTGGTTGGGTAAGCTGGACAAGCGTTTAGCTACCTGGCTATGGTGTCGTCTCTGTCAGGAGAAATGGTAAAGGAGTTAGAGGCAATGCATTGGCAGTTTATAGCAGTCGCAGGTTCTGTGGTTTCTGTTGCCTTGTTTCTAGTAGTACTCTTTCTTACTCAGAAGGTGCTCAGGTTCGGGTCTGACCGCGCCAGGACCAGGTCAATTACTGAGACTGGCTGTCGTGGCTGAGGATAATTCGCATGGCTGCGGTTGCAGCTAAGGAATGATAGACATACCACGGGGGCATAAAGATCTAAGGGGGTTAAATATGAATAAGTTCAATGTACTGAGGAAATGCGACATATTTCGGGCTTTGGATGATAAGCAGCTTCGTGAAGCGGAGAAAATGTGCGACTATGAAGAACTTGAAGCCGGAACAATTATTTGCAAGCAGGGCCATAAGGAAGAAAAGTTGTACATAATCGAACATGGGGCAGTAGGTATTATATTGGAAGTCGGGCCCCTAGCTCAGCGCCAAGTTCAGGCTGTAACCGACTATGAGGTATTTGGCTGGTCGGCGATGCTTGACCCATACATCTGTACTGCTACTGTAAAAGCTTTAGAGAATACAAAAGTATTGGCTTTTGATGGGCAGGAGTTATCAGGTTTGTGCGTGACAAAACCTGAGATAGGCTGCAGGATTTCAAGAGGAATCGCTCGTGTGGTAGCTAGCAGACTACGGCAAGCCTATGCCCAGTTACTGGGTGTTACCGCACTAGTTTAAGTTCTAATTCTAGAAAGGAGTTTAATCATGGCAGATGTTAAAACAATCACCTCAATGATGGGGGAAAAAAGAGTATTCAATCCTCCAAAAGAAGTTAGTGAACGGGCCTACATAAGGAATCTGGTCGAGTATAAAGACGTGTATCAGTGGTCGATTAACGATCCTGAGGGGTTCTGGGGCGAGATGGCAGGTCAGTTGGATTGGTATCGGAAATGGGATAAGGTGCTTGTCGAGGATTTCAAGGAGGGGAAGCATGAATGGTTTGTGGGGGGTAAGCTCAATGTTAGTCAAAATTGCTTGGACAGGCATATTAAGACGTGGAGAAAGAATAAAGCTGCATTGATTTGGGAGGGCGACATCGGTGATAGCAAGGTACTCACCTACCAACAGCTATATCGAGAAGTTTGCAAGTTTGCTAACGTGCTTAAGAAACATGGCGTTAAAAAAGGAGACAGGGTATCTATCTACTTACCTATGATTGTAGAACTGCCGATAGCTATGCTGGCTTGTGCCAGGATTGGTGCTATTCATAGTGTTGTTTTCGGTGGTTTCAGTGCTGATGCTTTGAAAGATAGAATGCTGGACTGCAGCTCTACAGTACTCATCTGTGTCGATGGTTACTATCGTGGTGGCAAGATTATACGGAGTAAGGATAATGCAGACGCAGCCCTGGCAGCCTGCCCTAAAGTGAAGGATGTAATAGTGGTCAAGAGGGCTAATATTGAAGTAGCTATGACGAAAGGGCGTGATTGTTGGTGGGAGGATGAAATGGCAGCTGACAGCGCTAAAGCAAATTGTGAGCCTGAAGTTATGGATGCTGAAGACCCTCTGTTCATTTTGTATACCAGTGGGAGCACCGGCAAACCGAAAGGAGTTCTGCACACTCAGGCGGGTTATCTTCTTTACTGTTATCAGACGTTTAAATGGATTTTTGACATGAAAGAAGAAGATACTTTCTGGTGTACAGCTGACATCGGCTGGGTGACGGGGCACTCCTATATTGTCTATGGTCCTTTGTCTTACGGAGCAACAACGCTCATGTTTGAAGGGGTGCCAAACTATCCTCATCCGGACAGGTTCTGGGATATTGTTGAAAAGTATCAGGTCAGTATTTTCTATACTGCACCTACTGCTCTCCGAGCCATAATGAGAGAGGGAGATGAATGGCCTAATAAGCATGATTTGAGCTCATTGCGTCTCTTGGGCTCAGTGGGCGAACCCATAAACCCCGAGGCATGGATGTGGTACTACAATGTAATAGGAAAGAAGGAGCGCCCAATTGTAGATACTTGGTGGCAAACAGAAACGGGCGGGATATTAATTACACCGTTACCTGGTGCCACTCCACTTAAACCAGGGTCAGCGACATTGCCATTTCCAGGAGTCGAGCCTGCGGTGCTCAGAGAGGATGGTTCCGTTGCTGATGTGAATGAGGGCGGCTATCTGGTTATTAAAAAGCCTTGGCCGGGTCTGATGCGTCGGGTCTATGGCGACCCGGAGAGATTCAAGAACACTTACTTTGTTCGGTTCCCCGGCGTTTATACAACGGGAGATGGAGCCAGAGTAGACGAAGATGGATTCTACTGGTTAGTGGGTCGTATTGACGATGTTATAAATGTGTCAGGGCACCGCATAGGGACGGCCGAGGTCGAAAGTGCTCTGGTCTCTCATGATAATGTCGCAGAAGCTGCCGTTGTTGGCATGCCACATGATATAAAGGGGCAGGGCATATATGCCTTCGTTACTCTAAAAGCCGGCGTGGAAAAGTCTGATGAGCTCAAGAAAGAGTTGGTATCCCATGTCCGCAAAGAGATTGGTCCCATCGCCACACCGGACAAGATTCAATTTGCTGACGGTTTGCCCAAGACGAGGAGCGGCAAGATTATGAGAAGAATTTTGACCAAGATTGCTGCGGGCTATGTAGAGCAATTGGGCGACACTACTACGCTGGCTGACCCCTCTGTAGTTGAACTGCTAGTGAAGGAAAGATGCTAATGGTTTTTTATGGTTTGCGCTTAGCCTTTCTCCGGCGCGAACGAACGTAATATTATGGTGACACAGGAGGTAATTTTATGGCGAAGGTGATTACTCAAAACGAGGTTCAGTGGGCGAATCCGGGCGCCTTAGGCTTAGCCGGATTTGGCCTGAATACGATTTTGTTACAGATTCACAATCTAGGTTTGATCGAAAGTACTTTACCTCTTGTGTACGGATTTTTCTGGGGTGGTATAGCACAGATTATTGCCGGCATAATCGATGCTCGCCGTGGCGATACATTTGGTCTAACCGCCTTCACTTCCTATGGCTTGTTCTGGATAGGATTGAGTTTTTACTTTTTACTACAGTGGACGGGCGTAGTCGAAATGGAGCGCTCTGGACTGGCCTGGTTATTTGTATGCTGGGGTATATTTACCGGCTATATGACCATAGGTACCTTTAAGATGTCGGTGATGCACATTTTCGTGTTCGCAAGTTTAACCGTACTATTCTTCTTGCTTGCCGCCGTATTTTTTGGTCGCTTACCAGCGGTGGTAGCCGGAGTGGAAGGACTGTGCTGTGGTGCGGCGGCAGCCTATGGTTCGGCAGCTGTGGTATTGAATGACAGGTTCGGCAGGTGGGTGTTTCCCATCGGCCTGATTTCAAAATAAAATGGTTAAAGAGCTTAGTATAGGTGGTTAGAATCAAGCTTGCGATGTCCAGGAAATAAGGAGGTTACTGTTAGAAAGATATAGTAGCTCTGAGCTAGGCCACACAGAATTAAGTGATAAACTCGGGGGCATTAATTTACTACAACTTGAAGGTGTGATGCCTTAATAGAGGAGGGTACCGAGTGGGCGGTGGCAATCACTTTTTGTGGCAGATACCCTAAATCTTTACCTTAATCTGCCCAAACTCATAGCTTTACCGAACTGCCCCCAATTTGCCCCCAAATTTGCCACCGCCCGCCCCCTTTTCATTTCAAGCATAGCCCTAATCCCTTATATCACTTTAATGGAAATAAGCTTAGGTAAAAACGGAATGCGAATACGGAGGTTAAACCTCCGGTTTTCTTTTTCGCATGCACAAATCAAGCTAACCAGTATCAATTGTGAAGTCTAAGAGAACTAGTACCAATGGCCAAAAGACACTTATTTCGATACTTTTAAACAAGATTTACATAATACTTTTAGACATACCCAAAGCCTCATCGAAATTAGGGCTGGGGGCCGATGATAGTTACGTTACTAGTTGCTAAATTTAAGATAGAAATTCAAATAAAGAAGGAGGTGACAAAAAATGGCTGAACACGTTCGTAAAAAACTCGAAGAAGGTACTGAAACTCTTGACAAACTCATCAGTGCACCGACAGTTGTCCCGAAGCAGGGTTTAGCCGGAAGGTGGGCAGTCCTTTCCGTGCTGGCAAGGGCGGCTGATGAGCCCGATTTCATGGCCCGCCTTGCAGAGGACCCTCATGAAGCTCTCAAGGAGTATTACACACTGACTCAGGAGGAGAAAGCAGCCTTAGCCAGTGGTGATATCCAGAAGATTGAGAGTTGGGTTGGCAAATTAGACAAGCGCCTCTCAACCTGGCTGTGGTATCGCCTATCTCAGGAGAAATGGTAAAGGAATGCAACTATGGCAGACTTAAAATTATCCGGTAAGGAAATACAAAAAATGGAAACTGAAAGACATCTATCTGTTGAGGTAACTCGCTTACAAACGGCGCTGGAGGAGCTGAAAAGCTGTGCCACTACTGATTGTAGACCGCCGGCAGAAATGGCGCTGAAAATGGAAGCAGTGGGGGTTACCAAGGCGAACGGGAATATCTGGACTGTCTCGCTTCTAGGAATACTGGCCGGGTTCTTCATTGGCCTGGGGGCGATGTTCGCCACCTTGGTTACCACAGATATCCAGATTGGTTTCGGCTTGACCAAACTTGTTGGTGGCATTGTATTCAGCCTGGGACTAATCCTGGTGGTAGTGGCTGGAGCTGAGCTATTTACCGGAAATGCTCTTATGGTAGGTAGCCGGGCCAGCGGCAAGATTAGGTTGTCCCAACTGTTTCAAAACTGGGGTATAGTCTATTTCACCAATCTCATTGGGTCGCTGTTACTAGTAGTTGTAGTGTTTTATAGTCAGTTTTGGGCGCTAGATGGCTTCAAAGTGGGCGTAAATGCATTATCAATCGCCAACGCTAAAGTAAATCTGGCTTTCTGGCCGGCTTTTGCTCGTGGAATATTGTGTAATACACTTGTTTGTCTAGCTGTCTGGCTCTGTTTCAGCGCTCGTTCTACCGTCGATAAGATATTCGCCATCCTTTTCCCCATAACAGCCTTTGTGGCTTGTGGCTTCGAGCACAGCATAGCCAACATGTACTTCATTCCAATGGGTATAGCTATGGTCGGGCAGGCCAAAGTGCTTGAAGTCGCTGGCCTTACTGCAAGCCAGGTGGCTAATCTCAATCTTAATGGCTTTATTGGTAATCTGGTTCCAGTTACGCTGGGCAACATCGTTGGCGGCACATTTGTAGGTAGCATTTATTGGCTTATATACCTGCGTAGGGACCGTGCTGCTGAAGCAGTGACCGCCAGACCCTGGTTGGCAGGTGTGCTTTCTACGTCGCGGCTACAAACTGAGCCGGTTGGCTATCCAGACATGGAGACTAAGACTCTTATATCAGTGTTGGCCAGGGCTAGAGATGATACCAGGTTTATGGCTAGACTGGCGGAGAATCCCAATCGGGCTTTAAAAGCTTACAATCTGACGCTAGAGGCAAAAGCCGCCTTGGAGAGCGGAGATGTCCGCTGGCTGGAATCTAGAGTCGGTACGCTGGATGAACCGCTGCGTATCTGGCTTACTTCCAGACTAGCCCAAGAAAAATGGTGATAATTTCCCCTCCTTTTGGAAAGGGGGTGGTAGCTGAAAAGCTGTCACCCTCTTTTTAATTCCTGGAGGACCATTTCAACGCAGGTGGGAATTGCCTTTCGAACCTCAGGCGTACATTCCTCGCTAAAGGTACGTATATCCGATGCTTCGACGGCAAAGATAACAATTTGTTGAGGCAAATGAAGGCCCAGCTTTCTGCCGAACTCGAGGGCGGTAGGAAAATCAATTCCGTGAGCTGATGCAGTGTGTAAGGCTGTGTCAAACGATTTCGGATCGAGTCGGTAAATCTGCCCTGCTTTTCCGCCTGTTGTTTTAATGGCATCAATGATGATTGCCTTGTCGTAGCCAGCCAGCAGGTCTAAAAGGCTGAGACCGGCTACGCCGGTCTCAGTAACTGTTATCTCTGGTCGGTCAACCCTGTTTTTGAGCTCGGCGGCAACGTATATTCCCACTCCGTCATCGCAAAGGAGAGAGTTACCTAGCCCCAAAATCAGAGTTTTCGTCTTCCCATCCACTTATCAGCTTTTCAGCTTTTCTATTACTTCCCCTTTGCTGTTGTAGATTACCACCTCCATAGGTGCTTTTCCCGATAGAGTATGGGTGGCGCAAGCAAGGCAAAGGTCATAGGGTCGCCAAGCCATCTCGATGCGGTTTAGCAGTCCTTCGGTAATCTTTTTGCCCGGTTTGATGAGCGCCATCGCTGCCTTCTTAACTGACATATTTACGGCGGCGGCATTGTTCACTGTAGCCACAATTAAGTTAGCTTTCTTAATAATACCATTTTCATCGGTAATGTAATGATGCGTAAGCGTACCTCTGGGGGCCTCGACGATGCCAACACCTTCATCCGGTTTAGCTGTGGGGATGGTGCGAATGTTGGGGCTGGTGATTTCGGGGTCTTTGCTCAGTTCCAACAATCTTTCGGCAGCGTAGAGGAGTTCAACGAGACGTGCCCAGTGAGTTGCTAAGGTATGGTGGACTGGCTTGCCACCCAGTGTGGAGTAGAACCTCTCATACTCTGCCTGCGCTAGTGGAGTTGCCATACCATCAGCAGCATTGAGCCGGGAAAGGGGAGTTGCCCGGAATACGCCGCTATCCTTGCCATCGACAAATCCCTTCCAACCGACCTTTTTCAAGTAAGGGAATTTCATGTAGCTCCAGGGCTCCACATGTTCAGCAACGTGGTCGAGGTATTCTCTTGGTGCATACTTGGCAAACTCTTTGCCGTCAGGGTCAACTACTCTAACTTTGCCATCATAGAAATTGACCCTGTTCTTTTCGTCAACCAGACCCATGTAGTAGGTGCGGTGAGTATAAGCGTCACTAACAATCATATCAACATATTCTTTGTTCTTGAGGACGATATCATCGAAGACTTTCAGAGAAAGCTTGGCAAATTCCACTGCCTCTTTGGCTGTTTGCTCGACTTCCTTTCTTTCCTCTTCATTAAGCCCCTTGCTGACACCGCCAGGCAATCCGAAGACAGGATGCACCGCTCTACCGCCAAGCATGTGGATGATGTGGTGATTTTTCATCCGGGTGTTAATTACGGCTCCGCCTAACTCTAAGCCGACTTTGGCGATGACTCCCAGAATATTGCGTTCAGCTACGGGAGCCTCTGGCCCCATGACGAAGTCAGGGCCGGCCAGGATATAGAAATGTGTGGTGTGGTCAGTAACATAGAAGGTACTGTAAAAAAGTTCGCGGAGTTTCTTAGCCGGGCTCGGTGGGTCGACATGGAACAGGTCATCCAGGCATTTAGTTGATGCCATGTGATGAGCTTCGGGACATACACCGCAGA
>JBAVQV010000113.1:0-1501 GCA_049694415.1 Dehalococcoidia bacterium | reverse complement strand
AGAAGGTACTGTAAAAAAGTTCGCGGAGTTTCTTAGCCGGGCTCGGTGGGTCGACATGGAACAGGTCATCCAGGCATTTAGTTGATGCCATGTGATGAGCTTCGGGACATACACCGCAGATTCTCTGTGTTATCTGAGGCATATCCTCGGCCAGCCGTCCTTCAGAGAACTTCTCGAAGCCCCTCAGCTCCGGGACTTGAAAGTAGGTATTTTCCACCTCACCGGCTTCGTTGAGGAATATCTCTATTTTGCCGTGGCCTTCCAGCCTGGTTATGGGGTCTATGGTTATCTTTTTCATTTTATTCTTGCCCTCCTTAGTAACGAATCAGGTAAGCTGTAACGATAGAAAGTACCTACCGGGTCGCGGATACCATCGATAATTCTCTGGATTTCGCCCGGGTCATTGGAGTCAATCACCGAAGCTACTGCGCTCAGGAAGTGAGCCCCTTGGTCGATTACTCCATCTACTGGTCCGTAGCAGCCGGTGCAAGGCATATTAGCCTGCGGACATGGCGCCTCGCAGCCTCCACGGGTAGCAATACCGGCGCATAGTAAGCCTTGCTCCAGGAGGCAGATTTCTGGTTCCGGGATGATTTCGAAGGTTCTGTAGAATTTCTTAACCTTTTTCACGTCTCTCTTCCGCGGGCAGTCGTCACAGACGGCTTTGGCATTATGCGTAATCACCGTGCCCTTGGGCGGTAATTTGCCTTCAATGAGAGCTTCTAAGGCCAGCCAGGTTGTTCTGGCTTCAGGGGGACAGCCTGGGATGATATAGTCTATATCTATTGTTTGGCCAAGTGTCTTGACCGTGTCATAGAACTCCGGTAAGGTGAGTTCTCCTTCAGTAACCTTGTATTTTGTTTGTGGTAATATTTTATCCTTGTTATCTGTTGATGGTGTTTCCAGGTAAGCTCGTTCAAAAATCAGTTCCCTGTTGAACATATTACCGAGACCGGGAATGCCGCCTCCATAGGCACAGGCGCCGTAAGCAATCATCACCTTGGACTTTTCACGCAGCATTTTGGCCATATGTTCCTGTTCTGAAGTTCTAACGGCTCCGTTGAATAGACAGACATCTATGCTCTTTGACGGCATGGCTTCAACATCTTTGTACTTGACGTCGATGGCCACCGGCCAGAAGACAATGTCAGCGGCCTCGGCTAACTTAAGGATTTTGTCGCCAATTTGGAGTTGGGCAATCTCACAGCCGCCGCAGCTCGATGCCCAGTAGAGAGCTATTTTGAGTTTAGCCATGTTTTGCCTCCTTGGAGTTCTTTTTAAAGGGCCCTAAGGCTTTAACCTTTGCAGTAATATCGTCAACTATTGAAACAAAGCGGTCTCCTTCGGAAGCTGATACCCAATCCAGCCGTACTCGCTCTTCCTCAATGCCTAGCTGCTCCAGGGTTTTCTTAAGTAGGGGCATGCGCCGCATCGTCTTATAGTTGCCCTCGACGTAGTGGCAATCACCGGGATGACAGCCCAAAATCAAAACGCCGTCAGC
>JBAVQV010000112.1:0-26326 GCA_049694415.1 Dehalococcoidia bacterium | reverse complement strand
GAGGGTTCGAACCTCCGACCTCAGCGTCCCGAACGCTGCGCGCTACCAGACTGCGCTACGCCCCGCCGTCGCTTATTATAAGCGGCTTTAACTTTTGGGGCAAGCATTGTAAACTAGACAGTGTTTATTCTGTCACCTTAAACATTAGTCCAGCTGTCATCCTGAGCGAAGCGAAGGATCTCGAATTAATGGATGAGATTCTTCGGTCGCTTCGCTCCCTCAGAATGACATAAAGCGAAGGACTCCCTCAGAATGACAAATAGTGAAGGGTTCAGAATGACACGTGAAGATTTGCTGAAAGAACCGAAGGCCGGAGTGAAGTACTGCATTCTAATAATAGACGGTGCTGCCGGCTGGGCATTGCCGGAGCGTGGTGGTAATACCTGTCTGGAGCTTGCCCGTATACCAAATCTGGAAGCCATGGCGCAGGAAGGTGTTGTTGGGCTGCTCTGTACTGTGCCGCATGGAATGGAGCCCAGCAGCGCCTGTGCCTGCATGTCGGTGCTTGGCTATGACCCGAAAGTTTATTATCGGGGCAGGAGCGCCATTGAGGCTAAAAGTATGGGCATACCTGTTGCCGATGGCGAGGTCGTTTTTCGGTGCAATTTGGTCGCGGTTCGTGACGGAAAGATGTGGAGTTATAGCTCAGGGCATATCGACACTGACGAAGCGCATGCTCTTATTGCTGCTCTTAATGAAAAGCTTGGCAGCGACAAAATACATTTTTATCCCGGCGTTCGATATCGCCATATATGCAAGATAAAAGGCCGTGAGGATGCCTTGATGGCTACCTGCACTCCGCCGCATGATATACCTGATAAGCCCATTGCCGGATTTCTGCCCCAGGGTCCGGGCAGTGAACTGTTACGAGACCTTATGGAGAAATCCAAGGCTGTGCTTCAGGAGCATCCGGTGAATATGGAGCGGAAAGCTCGCGGCGACATTCCGGCGACTATGATTTGGCTATTTTGGGGCAGTGGCAAAATACCCGAGATGCCGCCTTTTAAGCAAGCATACGGTCTTAACGCGGCTATGACATCCGGCGTAGACCTTCTTAACGGCCTGGCTCGAATGGCAGAGATGGAAGTTTTGGATATTCCCGGTGTCACCGATGGTCCGGATAACGATTACGTGGCTCAAGCCAACGGAGCTTTAAAGGCGCTGGAGAAGTATGATTTAGTTGTTATACACATCGAGTCACCGGACGAGGCGGCTCATGGTGGCTCAATTGATGATAAAGTGGAGGCTCTTCAGATAATAGATAAGGAAGTTGTCAGCCGGATACGCTCGTGGAATCGAGGTAAACTTCGAGTTCTGGTATTACCCGACCATCCAACGCCGATAAAGATTCAGACCCATACCGATGAGCCGGTTCCGTTTGTGCTCTGGGGTTCCAGGTTTGCTTCCAACGGGGCGAAAAAATTCACCGAGGCCGAGGCTAAAAGCACTGGAATTTTTGTTGATGACGGTTATAATATTATGACTAAGCTGACACGTGTATAAGCAGGTGGAAACCGCTTTCCAGATAGTTTAGAATAGGCAGGAGAAAAAATGGCGCTAGTAGTTCAGAAATATGGTGGCAGCTCTGTGGCTGATGCTGAGAAGATAAAGAATGTGGCTCGGCGGATAGTTGAGACTAAGGAAAAGGGTAATGAGGTGGTGGTAGTTGTCTCGGCCATGGGCGATACTACTGATGAACTGATTCAGCTAGCCAGGAAGATTAATCCTAAACCTCAGGAGAGGGAGCTCGATGTTTTGTTATCCACCGGCGAAATAGTTTCCAGTACCCTGGTGGCTATGGCATTGCAAAACTTGGGCTATAAGGCGGTGAGCTTGAGTGGTGCTCAAGCCGGTATAGAGACCGATATTGTCTACAGCAAAGCTCGTATAGTGCATATTGAGCCAAAGCGAATTGTTAAAGAGTTGGAGAAAGGCAATATTGTCATTATAGCCGGATTTCAGGGGATAACCAAAGATAAGGACATTACGACGCTGGGTCGAGGCGGCTCAGATACCACGGCGGTAGCTTTGGCTGCGGCACTCAAAGCACAAATTTGCCAGATTTACACTGACGTTGAAGGTGTGTTTACCGCTGACCCTCGTATTGTGCCTGAAGCCTATAAACTTAAGGAAATCGGCTATGAGGAAATGCTGGAGCTGGCGACCTTAGGTGCCAAAGTGATGCACTCACGGGCGGTGGAGTTGGGCCAGGTTTACAATATGCCCATACTGGTGGCTTCCAGCTTCAACGATAAACCTGGTACTATCATTCATGGAGGGATTCCAATGGAAGTAAGAAACAAAGTGCGGGGTATTGCTCATGACCTTAATGTAGCTAAGGTCACTGTAGTCGGTGTTCCCGACCGACCGGGAATAGCTTCAGCAGTCTTCGAACCATTGGCTAAAGCAAATATAAGTGTGGATACTATCGTTCAAAATGCCAGTATTAATAAAATTACCGATTTAACGTTCACTGTGGCTAGAGGCGACTTAGATAAGGCCATGTCTCTGATTAAACCTATAGCAAAGTCTATCGGGGCTAAGGACTGCGTCAGCGATTCGACACTGGCTAAAATCAGCATTGTGGGTACTGGAATGCAGAATACACCCGGCTATGCGTCCGGGATGTTTCGGGCTCTTTCTGAACAGGGCATCAATATACAACTCATCACGACTTCTGAAATAAAGATAACCTGCATTATTGCGGAGGATAGAGCGAAGGACGCTGTTAAGGCATTACATAGAGCATTTGACCTGGAATACGGCGGAAGTTAACGTTATACAGCGATAACTTCTTTTATATCGGACAACTCTTGCTTAAGTATTCGCTCAATGCCGTTCTTCAGTGTCATAGTTGACATAGGGCAGCCGGCGCAGGCTCCCTTAAGTTTCACACTAACTATGCCGTCTTTAACTTCAACAAGTTCTACATCCCCTCCATCGGCACGGAGGCTCGGTCTAATGTTATCCAGCACAGATTGTACTTTATCTCTCACAGATTCCCCTTTTGCTTTCGCTTGTATTTCCTAGATTAGTAGGCTAACATAATGAACCTTTTTTGTCAAAAAGTTATTTGTGACTGGCTTTAGATACTTGACAAGTCTCGCTTTTTTTGCCACAGTGACTACTGTAAAATAATATAATTATACTGGGATATTGCATAGGTAAATGGAGCTCTGCAGACATGAGTTGGCAGGGCAATTACAGGGGGTATAAGAATGCCTGACCGTGAAGAAGATAAGGCTAGACTCAGACGGAAAGCGAGTCAAGAGGCTATTGCTCTGGCTATGCAGAGTAGATGGCAAGAAGCAGTAACCGTCAATCAGGGCATAATAGAACTTTTACCTACAGATATAGATGCCTACAACCGACTGGGTAGGGCACATATGGAGTTGGGCGAATTCGCCAAAGCTAAAGATGCGTACAGCCGTACTATAGAACTTGACCCCTATAATTCTATCGCTCAAAGAAATTTACAGCGGCTATCATTGTTGCCTGATTCCAAGATTACCGTTAAGGAAGAACGCCGCGAGGCCTCCCCGGACCTTTTTATCGGCGAAATGGGCAAAGCTGGTGTCGTAAATCTGAAAGACCTGGCGCCTAAAGAGGTATTAGCTAAGATGGCTGCTGGCAATCAGGTTTATTTGAAGGTGAGGGGCCGGCAGCTTGTCGTGGAAAACGAGCAGGCAGAGTACCTGGGGCTGGTTGAGCCACCGCATGGTTTTCGCCTCGCCAGGTTGATAGAAGGTGGCAATAAGTACGCTGTGGCTATTGTCAACATTGATAACAATAACGCCAGGGTTATCATCAGGGAGATATTTCAGCATCCTAGCCAAGTTGGGCGGCTTTCCTTCCCGGTTAAGGCTGTCGAAGGCTTTCAACCACATGTTAAAGATACTTTGCTGAGACACGAGGCTGTGGGAGAGGAAGCTCTGGAGGAAGGGGAATATGCCGAACTGGACGAGGGTGAACTCATACCTGAAGGCTTTTCCATCTTTGAAGGGGTCGCCTCTGATGAGGAACCGGCGATAGAAGAAGAGTTTATGGAAGAGGAGTAATTGAATGGAAGTTGGAGTAGTTAAGCCAGTAGTTATTGAAGAGGAGATGAAGAGCTCCTACCTTGACTATGCCATGAGTGTCATAGTTTCTCGGGCCCTGCCCGATGTGCGCGATGGTTTGAAACCGGTGCATCGGCGCATCCTCTATGCTATGGATGGGCTGGGTCTACGCCATACAACTTCCCATAAAAAGAGCGCTCGCATAGTTGGTGAGGTTCTGGGTAAGTATCATCCTCATGGAGATGCCCCGGTATATGAAGCTATGGTCAGAATGGCGCAAGATTTTTCTATGAGGTATAGGCTTGTTGATGGGCAGGGTAATTTTGGCAGTATGGATGATGACCCGCCAGCAGCTATGCGTTATACCGAAGCTCGCCTGGGGAAAATTGCCGAGGAAATGCTGCTTGATATTGATAAAGATACAGTTGATTTCATGCCTAATTTTGATGATAGCTTGAAGGAGCCGACGGTTTTACCAGCCAGATTACCCAATCTGCTGGTGAATGGCTCATCAGGTATCGCTGTGGGTATGGCTACCAATATCCCGCCTCATAACTTAAGTGAGGTATGTGACGCTATCAATTATCTTATCGATAATCCTGACGCTGACGTCGATGATTTGATGAAGATTGTGAAGGGCCCGGATTTTCCCACCGGAGGCATTATTCTGGGTCGGGAGGGTATTAAGAGCGCTTATGCCAGTGGGCAAGGCAAGGTTGTGATTCGAGCTAAAGTTACTGAGGAAAGCCTTAAAGGCGGACGTCAGCAGTTGGTCATAACCGAGCTTCCTTATCAAACCAATAAAGCTGCCTTGGTGGGGAGAATAGCTGAACTGGCCAGAGAGCGAAGGATCGAGGGAATAAGTGAGGTTCGCGATGAATCGGACCGCCATGGTATGAGGGTAGTTATAGGGCTGAGAAAGGATGCCCAATCTATCAAGGTGTCCAACAATCTTTACAAGTATACATCGATGCAATCGTCTTTCTTTATTAACATGCTGGCTCTGGTTGATAGGCAGCCTCGAGTCATTAATCTTAAAGAAATTTTGACTTGCTACATAGATTTTCGCCGGGTGGTTATTGCTCGCCGTTCCCAGTTTGACCTCCAGAAGGCGAAGGACCGAGCCCATATTCTTGAAGGCTTCAGAATTGCCCTTGACCGCCTGGATGAGGTTATTCAGACCATCCGAAAGGCGGAGACCGCCGATTCAGCTCGATCCAATTTAATGGAGAAGTTTGGGCTATCACAGATTCAAGCCCAGGCCATCCTTGATATGCAGCTACGTCGGTTGGCACAGCTGGAGCAGAAGAAAATAGTCGATGAGTATAGCGAGGTGGTAAAGAACATCGCTTATCTCGAAGACCTTTTGGCAAATCCGAAGAAAATACTCTTTCTTATTAAGGAGGATGTCACCGAGCTTAAGAAGGGGTATGGTGATGGTCGGCGTACTGCGATTAAGCGGGAAGAGGCTGAGGAATTTCAGGACGAGGACCTTATCCCCCATCAGGATGTGGCGATTACGCTGAGCGAACAGGGGTACATAAAGAGAATACCGGCTATAACTTATCATAAACAGCATCGGGGTGGTGTCGGCGTAACGGGAATGGTCACCCGGGAAACTGATATGGTGAAACATCTTGTGGTGGCTGATACTCATGATAATTTACTGCTGTTTACCAATCGGGGTAAGGTTTACCGGCTTAGATGTTATGATATTTCCCAGGATTTATCGCGAACGACTAAAGGAACAGCTCTGGCTAACTTGGTGCCTGTTGACCCAAGGGAACAAATAACCGCCTTGGTGGTGGTAAAAGATTTTACCCCCGGCTTGTTTATGGTTATGGCTACTTCGAAAGGTATAGTGAAGAAGACAAGTTTTGACAATTTTGCTTCAGTCAGAAGCAGCGGACTTATTGCCATGAAGCTTCGAACTGATGAAGAGTTGGTAGCGGCTGATGTAGTGACGCAGAAAGGTGAAGTCATTTTAGTAAGTCAAAACGGGCAAGGTATCAGGTTTGCTGTAAAGGGCTTGCGCCCCGCCTCTCGGACTAGCGGTGGAGTACGTGGTATCAGGCTCGGCCCTGGTGACCGTCTGGTGGCGATGGGTGCCATCTTTCGTGAGGCTGCTCTGCTTACGGTTACGGAGAAAGGCTTTGGTAAGCGTAGCCGGGCGCGGAACTTTCCTCTCTACTCTCGGGGCGGCAAGGGGGTAATTGCTCATCGAGTCAATGAAAAGACAGGCAAGGTTATCGCAGCTAATCTTGTCCCTCCAAATCAGCACGTTATTATCATTTCAGCCAAGGGCATTGTCATCCGTATCTCTGTTGATGAAGAGGTTTCGCTTCAGGGCAGAGCTACCCAAGGGGTACATTTGAAGAGACTGGAACAGGATGACAGCGTGGTCTCAATTGCCTGTGTCCATCAGGGGGATGATAAGGGAGGCGACAAGGCTACGGCTGAGTAGGGGCGCCTTTCCTATCTGCTAGCCATGGAAAAAATGCTACAAATTCTGCAAGAATTCGGCTTAACCTTTGTTCCTCTCTTTGTGGCTATGGATGCCATCGGTGTCTTGCCTATATTAGTTCCCTTGACACAGGATATGAAGGCCAAGGAGCGCAGTCGAACAGTGCGCCTGGCAGTAATTACCGCCCTGGGATTAGGACTGGGTTTTGTTGCTATCGGCAAGGGCATTTTTATCTTTTTGGGCATCGAGGTATCCGACTTTCTGGTCGCCGGCGGGCTCATCCTTTTTCTCTTGGCCGCCAGAGATTTAATCACCGGCAAGATGGTGGAGGCTCAAGCCTCGGTTGGAGCCGATATGCTTGGTGTCGTCCCCATAGGCACTCCGCTGGTAGTCGGACCGGCAGTGCTTACCACGCTGCTGATACTGGTCGACCAGTACTCGATTATTATTGTAATAGTTTCTTTCATCCTTAATCTGGCAATAGCCTGGCTGCTTTTTGCGCAGGCTAATCGGGTGGTGGCTTTTCTGGGGCAGGGAGGCGTCAGAGCCACATCGAAAATAGTCAGTCTCTTTCTGGCGGCAATTGCCATAAAAATGATTCGCCAGGGTGTCTTGCAGGTACTAGGATGAAGCTTATCTTCGTTCACGGTGCCGGTAACACCGGCTTGGTCTGGCATTATCAAACTGAATATTTTGCCGATTCGGATGCTGTCAATCTGCGGGGTCATCCTCAGGGTAAGCCATGCGCTAGCATAGATGAATATGCCGATTGGCTTAACCAATATGTTCGTCATAAAGGTCATTCACAACTTTTAATTGCTGGACATTCTATGGGCGGTGCTGTGGCTCAGGTATATGCACTGAATTATCCCCAGGATGTAAAGGCACTTATATTAATTGGCACCGGAGCCCGACTGAGGGTAATGCCAGACTTCCTTAAATTACTGGAGGATGGCATCGATGCCCCCGCCGAGTGGTTGAAAAACATGATTGAACCACTTTATAGCCGGGTGGCTCCGGAAGTAAGGGAGAAAGTAATTAATGGAGTAGTTAATGTAGGTGTTGCTGTGCAACTCAACGATTTCAGGTGTTGTGATAAGTTCGACATAATGGACAAAGTTAATCAGATTGCAGTCCCAACGTTGGTAATATGTGGCACTGAGGATGATATGACACCGGTTAAGTATTCCCAATATTTGGTCAATAAAATCATTGGGGCTAAGCTGGTTGTTATTGAGGGTGGCTCGCATCACTGCTTCTTAGAAAAACCTCTGGAAGTGAATCGGGAAATCGAAAAATTTTTAAAAAGCCTTTAAAACCCTGCTTTATCTTTCTGGAGACTTTGGTGAGGATAGGTGTGCTTTCAGATACCCATATTCATCTGGCTGAGGAAATACCGGCTGAGGTCGTCACGGCATTTTCAAAGGTGGATTTGATAGTCCATGCCGGCGACTTTGTTGGCTTAGCGGTTCTCGAAGGGCTAAAGCGGCTGGGTGAGGTAAAGGCGGTACACGGCAACGTTGATTCGATGAAGCTCAGAACCTTATTACCGGAGAAGTCGATTTTTGTGGCCGGAAATAAGAAAATCGGGATTACCCACGGGTGGGGTAGCCCCGACGGAATAGAGAACAGGGTGAAAGAGCTGCTCGGCGATGTGGATATTATCATATATGGACATAGCCATAGACCCAAGGTTGAACAAATTGGAGGAACTCTCTTCTTTAACCCCGGGCCAGGATGGCAGTCTTTTGGTATCCTGACAATTGATGAGGATATCAAAGGCGAGCTAATAAGGATTTGAGATAAGGGAGAGCAAGAAATGGCTAAGCCGTGGCCGGAGCTGGAAGCACTGGACAGGCCCGAAATTCTTCAGTTTATCTTTTACCCGCGTCTGGAATTTTTTGAGAAATCCGCGGCCAGTAATATTATTGCCAGCTCAATTAATATTGATGAGACTATTTCTGTGTCCTATTGCTTCTATTTTGGCGACAAGAAGTACCCGAACATCTTGTTCTTTCACGGTAACGGAGAGATAGCCAGCGATTATGAGCTGATTGGCTCCATCTATAACCAGATTGGGCTCAATCTTTTTGTGGCTGATTACAGAGGCTACGGCAGTAGCGGAGGCAAGCCTACACTTACTAACATGATAAAGGATGCTCATACAATCTTTGAAGGCTTTAAGCGGGTGCTGAAAGATAGGGGATTTTCGGGAAACCTATTTATAATGGGTCGTTCATTGGGCAGCGCTTCTGCGATTGAGCTTGCCTCCCATTACCAGAGTCAGCTAACTGGTTTGATTATAGAGAGCGGCTTTGCCAACTTATTTAACTTATTTAAATATTTAGGCTTTCCGCTAAAATCTCTTGGAGTTGATGTGCCAAGGACGCCTTATAGCCTTAAACTTATTCGGGAAATTTCTCTTCCTACATTAATTATTCATGGCGAATACGACCAGATTGTGCCTGTCGAGGAAGGCAAGGCGTTGTATGAAACCATTGCTGCCAAAGACAAGCGCCTTATCATAATCCCCGGGGTTGACCACAATACCGTTATGTCCGGCGGTATGCAGCCATACTTACACGCTTTGCACGACTTTATCTCTGCCCACAGCTAGTCCGGCGGTCAATTTCCGGGCTCTAACCGGGTTTAAAAATCCGACAGCCGCGAGAGGTAACAGGTCTATACCTGCCAATTTCCAGACTCTCGCTCAGTACTAAATTTGATAAATGCTCCATGGTGAAAACTGATAGACCCCTGGCAATTGGCTTGACATAAGCGGTATTAACTAGCAGAATGGAGTAAGTATTGAAATCGATCTCCTTTCTGGAGGCATAAATGAAAGCAAGTGACAAAAGCAAGGAAGAGCTGATGAGCGAGTTAAGGCAGATGCGCCAACGCGTGGCCGAATTGGAGGCAGCGGAAGCCGAGCACAAAAGGACTGAGGAGACACTAAGGCAGTCGGAGGAGAGATACCGGACGATCGTGGAGGAGATGGAGGAGGTCTATTATGAGCTAGATTTAGACGGTAACTACACTTTTTTCAACGATGTAATGTGTAAGCAATTGGGACGTACGAGAGAAGAGCTTATGGGAATGAACTATCGAGTTTACACACCTGAAGAGGATGTGAAGAGTGTGTATAAGATCTACAACGAGGTTTACCGGACAGGCAAACCTCGAAGATGGTATCCCATGGTGAATATCAGGAAAGATGGAACGAGAATATTTGTGGAAGATTCCATTTTTCCGCTGCGCAGTGGCACAGGTGAGATAGTCGGCTTTAAAGGTATTAGCCGTGACATCACCGAACGCAAGCGGGCAGAGGAAGCGTTGGGGCAGTCAGAAGAGAAATACCGGACCATTCTGGAGGAGATGGACGAGGGATATTATGAAGTAGACGTGGCCGGAAGTTACACTTTTTTAAACGATGTAGTATGTGCCATGTTGGGATATACCAGAGAAGAACTGATGGGAATGAACTATCGAATTTACACACCTGAAGAGGATATCAGGAGTGTATATAAGGTCTACAACGAGGTCTATCGGACAGGCAAACCGCGAAGATGGTATCCCATGGTGAATATTGGAAAAGATGGGACCAGAATATTTGTGGAAAACTCGATTTTACCCATACGTAACCCTGAAGGGGAGATTAATGGATTTCGGGGAATTAGCCGTGATGTTACAGAGCGCAAGCGGATGGAAGAAGAGAGGCGGCAAATGGAACAAAAAGCCCAGCTGGCTAGCCGCCTCGCCTCGGTCGGCGAGATGGCATCAGGAATTGCACACGAAATAAATAATCCTCTGACAGGAGTCATCGGGTATGCTCAGTTGCTACTACAAGAGGATTTGCCTGAGAACATCAGGAAAGATTTGGAGACTATTAATGATGGGGCACAGCGGGTGGCCAATGTTATACAGCGGTTGCTTGCCTTTGCCCGACAGTCCAAACCACAGCGAACTTATGTCCATATAAACGAGGTTGTGGCTACTACACTTGACCTGCGTGGTTATCACTTAAAAACAAGTAACATAAAAGTTGCTGCGCGGCTTGCTCCTGACTTGCCCGTCACCATTGCCGATGCCGGTCAACTCCAACAGGTCTTTCTCAATTTAATCGTAAATGCTGAGACTGAGATGAAACTGGCACGCGGCTCAGGTAGACTCAAAGTTAAGACAGAGCAGATTGATACCATCATTCGTATATCGTTCGAAGACGATGGGCCGGGGATAGCCAAGGAAAATCTGGAGAGAATTTTTGACCCCTTCTTCACTACCAGGCAGGTAGGCCAGGGGACAGGGCTTGGTTTGAGTGTCTGTTATGGCATAGTCTCTGAGCATGGCGGTAGGATATACGCCGAAAGCAAACCGGGCAGGGGGGCAACTTTCATCGTTGAATTGCCGATAATAACTGAAGATAAGCAACTGGAGTTTGCTGAACCAGCGGTTCAAGAGCAACAGAAGGTGACCGGAGCTAAGATACTGGTGGTAGACGATGAGCCTGTTGTAAGGGAGTTCATCAGTAAGGTGCTAACTGATGAAGGGCACCAGGTAGAGACTGTGGATAACGGCGAGGATGCCCTGAAAATGGTCAAGAGTAAAAGATATAGAATAATACTGCTGGATATAAAGATGCCGGGCATGAGCGGGATTGAATTGTATAAGCGTTTCCAAAAGATAGCTCCATCGCTAGCGCGAAGAGTGGTCTTTGTCACCGGTGATATTATGGGGGCACGTACAACGGCTTTTCTGTCTAAGGCCAAATCGCCTTACATTACCAAGCCATTTGATGCCAAACAGTTGAAGATAGCGATAAACCGCATATTTGCCGAGGGCAGATAGCTTTGCGGGTTACGATAGTAAATCCTGAATGCGCGTAGTTACTCTTCCTCGGCACCGGCTTCAGCCTCGGCCTCAGCTTCAGCTTCTCCCGCTGCTTCCTCACCCTCTTCCTTAAGCTCTGCTTCAACCACCTCAGGTACCACTTCTTCCTCTTTGCGAGCTTCGGCTACTTTAACTGCCATCTGTTCGGGGTCACTAAGCAGAGTTATTCCGCGGCCTAGAGGTATATCTTTGACATGGATGGTGTGATCGAGTTCTTCAAGATGTGAAACATCAACCTCGAGGCTGTGCGGCAGATCGTCAGGCAAGGCTTCAATATATAGCGAGTCAATTAAATGGAATATGGAGCTGTTCTTGACCTTCTTCAGCACCGGTGCCTCTCCGATGAACACCAAGGGGACCTCTGTTCTTATCTTTTCGGTCATACTGACCTGGTAGAAGTCCACATGGAGAGGCTCATCGGTAAGAGGGTTCTTTTGAATCTCGCGCATTAACACTCTTATGGGGTCCTTTGAATTGTCAACCTTGAGTGATATTAGGTCTGTCTTACCAGCATGGGACAGTAGATGTTTAAGGCCTCTGGTGTCTACATTTATGGGAGTGGATTCGATGCCGTGTCCGTAAATATTGGCCGGAACAATACCTTGACGGCGTAGAAATCTCACTTTCTTGCCCGTTATTTCTCTTTTGGAAACTTCGAGTTCATGTCGTTTCATGTCTCTACCTCTTTTATTGAGCCGGAAACATAGAGATTAGCCGTTTTTGACTAAGAAGTCAAATTTATAAGTAGTCGGGTGTGACTCTAAACCTTTTTTTGAAGCTCTTCGAAAGCTTTCTTCACTTCGTCCACAGAGGTTCCATCCTCAAGGGTAGTCAAGTCGCCAATCTTGGTGCCGCTGGCTACCGCTTTGAGGACTCGTCTCATTATTTTGCCACTCCTTGTCTTTGGCAATTTGGTGACAAAGTAGATTTCGTCGGGAGTGACTACAGGCCCCATCGTCTTACGTATGTGCTGCTTTATCTTGTTTTTGAGTTCCTGAGAGGGTTCTACCCCTTGCTTAAGTGTAGCGAAGATAACCACGCATTCGCCCTTGACCGGGTCCGGTTTGCTGGTTACAGCGGCCTCAACTACAGCGTCGTGAGATACAACAGCATCTTCTATCTCTATGGTGCCGATTCTGTGTCCGGCTATTTTAAGGACTTCATCGGCTCTGCCCAGCAACCAGTAGTAGCCATCTTTGTCCTTGATGGCATAGTCGCCGGTATAGAACATGCCGGGGAATTTAGACCAGTAGGTCTCCTGGTACCTTTGCGGGTCTCCGTGAATGCCCATGAGCATCCCCGGCCAGGGTGATTTTATAACCAGATAGCCTTTCTCTCCGGATGGCACTGATTTACCGCTTTCATCAACGATATCGGCATTGACCCCGGGCAGGGGGAAGGTTGCTGAGCCCGGCTTAAGAGGTACTGACTCTATACCTGGGGTTGGCGATATCATCGTGCCGCCGGTTTCAGTTTGCCACCAGGTGTCTACTATAGGACATCTTTCGCCGCCGATGACCTTGTAATACCACTGCCAGGCTTCGGGGTTTATGGCTTCTCCAACACTGCCCAGTAACTCCAAGCTGCTCAGGTCGTGTTTTTTGACCACGTCTTCGCCATATTTCATCAGCATCCTTATGCCGGTAGGCGAGGTATAAAATATAGAAACTCCATATTTCTCTACGATGTCCCACCATCTGTCTACCGAGGGGTAATCAGGAGCTCCTTCGTAAAGGACGATGGCAGCGCCGTGGCACAAGGGACCATAGACTATGGAGCTGTGCCCGGTGACCCAGCCGACATCAGCGGTGCACCAGTAAACAGATTCCTCCTTTACATTAAAGACCCATTCGTAGCCGGAATTAGTGAAAACGAGGTAGCCGCCGGTGCCATGGACAATGCCCTTAGGCTTTCCGGTGGTACCTGAAGTATAGAGGATGTAAAGGGGATGGGTGGCCTCAACGGGTTCAGCGGGCACGAAGGAGCTAGCATCATCGAGCAATTCGTGGAGCCAGAAATCTCGCCCCTGTTTCATGTTGGTGTCTATACCTGCTCGTCTAGCCACCACCACCTTTTCAATTGACGACGACAGATTTACGGCTTCGTCGCTGATGTTCTTCAGTTCCAGGTGTTTACCTCTTCTGAAGCCGGCATCTGCGGTGACCAGAACTTTGGCCTGGAGATCGTTAATCCTGTCGGCCAGAGCCTGGGCGCTGAAGCCGGAGAATACCACAGTATGTGGAGCTCCGATTCTAGCACAGGCGAGCATGAATATAGGCAACTCGGGAATCATTGGTAGATATAGGACGACCGTATCTCCTTTATTGACACCTAGATTTTTGAGGACTGAAGCGAATTTATTGACCCACCGGTACAGGGTAGAATAGCTCAAGACCTGGCTATCGCCCAGCTCGCCTTCCCAGTATATAGCAACCTTGCTTCTCCGCCAGGTTTTAACGTGCCGGTCAACGCATTGATAGCTGGCGTTTAGTTTGCCGCCTTCAAACCAGCGGGCGAAAGGCGGTTGCCAGTCAAGGACTTTGTCCCAGGTCTTGAACCAGTCCAGCTTACGAGCCTCCTCAGCCCAGAAACGTTCCGGGTCTTGTATTGACCGGTTATACATATCCATATATTTCTTGAATGGCCAGTATGTCGCTTCAGAAGGTAAAGATGGAGATACCATGGCTTCCTCCTTTAAAAGTTATGTCAATATATTATATCAATTTGTCCGTTGTTTTGAATTTTTGCTGGCAATCGGGATGCCATCGTTGCAGTCCGCAGGCATTGCACGACCCGTGACGGCAATCTGGGGTATTCTTGCCCAGGCGCATACCTTCGTATTCTTTCTTGAGAAAGTTTTGGGTTAATCCGGTATCGATATGCTGCCAGGGCAATATTTCCTCTAAGAGCCGCTCCCGATTAACATAGAAAGTGGGGTCAAGCCCGTTTTCCTGGAACGCCTTCAGCCAGTTGCCGTAGTTAAAGCATTCCTGCCAGGCATCAAACCGGTTGCCCAGTTCCCACGCTCTGTGTATAACTTTGCTCAGCCTGCGGTCGCCGCGGGACAAGACCGCTTCAAGCTGGCTGGTTTTGGTGTCCTGCCATGAAAGGTGGACTCCAACCCGGCGTAAGCCTTGCTTGAGAAGTTCAAGTTTGGGAGTTAGCTCATCTTCTGTATTCTGAGCTAACCATTGGCAGGGTGTGTGGGGTTTGGGGACAAAGGTGGCGACACTGACTCTGAGTCCCGGTGATCTGCTTCGTAACTTTCTGCCTAGCTGGGAGGTCCTGGCAACAAAATCTACTATGCCCTTCACGTCGTCCGTGGTCTCCGTTGGCAGCCCGACCATAAAATACAGCTTTAGATTAAACCATCCTTTTTCGAAGGCGGTGGCGAAAGTGTTGAACATCGCCTCTTCGGATATATTTTTGTTTATAACCTGCCGCAACCTTTCGGTACCAGCTTCGGGGGCGAAGGTCAATGTGGTCTTGCGGCGATGGGGTAGTGACTCTATTAACTCTATCGATGATGTGTCGATGCGCAGGCTGGGTAAGGAAAGAATAAGATTATCCCGGCTATACTTGCGGGACAGCTGACTAATTAACCCGCTTATGTCGTGGTAATCGCCGGTGCTCAGCGATACCAGGGAAATTTCGTTATACCCGCAATTGCTAACCAGCGCTGCCACGGCATCGATTACCTGTTCCTCCGGGAGTTCACGAATCGGCCGGTAAATCATGCCGGCCTGGCAGAAGCGACAACCTCGGCTGCATCCCCGCTGAATTTCCACGGCTCCCCGGTCATGAACTACTCTAATGTGAGGTACCACTGGGTCGGTAACCGGCTGCGGCAGTTTGGGCACTATCTGTCGTTCAATTGGCAGCCTGGCTTGAGATATCTTCGGCGCAATACTAGCCAAAGTGCCGTCTTTGTGGTACGACACTTCATATAAGCTCGGCACGTAGACGCCGGGTAGACTGGCGGCTTCTTCTAGCAGTTTTTTCTTATTGCCTTTGAAAGTCCGGAACACATCTAATAGTTTCAATATTGCCTCTTCAGCCTCGCCGATAACAAACAGGTCTATGAAATCAGCCATCGGCTCCGGGTTAAGGGCACAACTGCCACCGGCGATTATCAGTGGATGTGAGCTGTTTCTCTGGTAGCTGAACAGCGGGATTTGAGCCAGGTCGAGTATATTCAGCACATTGGTATAGGTAAGCTCATAGCCTAATGAGAAGCCGATGATGTCGAAATCTTTTAGAGGATGTCTGGTCTCCAGGCTGAACAGCGGAATGTGATGCTGTCGCAGCAGTGCCTCCATGTCCAGCCACGGGGCATAGACTCTCTCAGCTAGCACATCAGGCTGGTCATTGAGTATATTGTAGAGTATAGGCAGTGCCAGATTGGACATGCCAATTTCGTATACGTCAGGAAAAGCCAGGGCAATCCGGATTGGAGTAGCCTGCCAATCTTTAACTCTGCTATTCCATTCGCCCCCGCTGTAGCGGGCGGGCCTGGAGACCTCATAGAGGATGTCATCAAGACTGTTCATCTTCTTTAACTCACAAATGCCAATTATAGCTTTCATCGTCTGCAGCTTTCAATAATATAGTCAGCGAGCTTTAGCGACCGCTCAAGGGGACACTCAGGAGGCACCGCTACTCGTTTCCGTAAAGTTGCCCCTCTCCCTTCACAGGTACAAATCAGGTACAAATGCTGTTGACGCTCATATTATGAAATGATACAATTATGCGCTGGTTTTGGCCTAATCTCACAAAAGGGGGCAGACATGATTTTAATCGGCGAAAGCATTCATATTATTTCCAAAGACGTCAATGACGCTGTCAAGGAACGCAATCCCAAGGTAATACAAGACTTAGCCAAAGCACAGACGGACGCCAAGGCCGACTATATAGACCTCAACCTCGGACCGGCGAAGAGAGACCCGGAAGAGGTAACCCAGTGGCTGGTCAATGCCATTCAAGGAGTCACCGATTTACCCATATCTGTGGACACTTTGAATCCTGTAGCCATGGAAGCCGGCCTCAAGACCTGCAAGAAAAGGCCTCTGCTTAACTCTTCCTCGGGGAGGACCGACAGCAAAGAACGCATGTTGCCTCTGGCCAAGAAATACAATACCGATGTCGTCATTTCGGTGCTGACCGACAAGGGCTGTCCACCTGACATTGATTCCCGGATAGAAAGCATTATGGAGACGGTGGCGTTGGCCAATGAGATGGGAATTACCAACGAAAATATCTGGGTCGACCCTATCATCTTGCCGGTCAGCGCTGACCAGAAACAGGTCAGGGAGGCTGTGGAATTTATTGGCATGCTGGCGGACCTTCTGCCAGGCGTTAAATCTACGGTGGGTCTGTCAAACGTGTCCAACGGCACACCGGAGGAACTCCGCGGTATACTAAACCGTACTTACATGGTGATGATGGGTAGAAGTGGACTGTATTCAGCGATTGCTGATGTGTTGGACAAGGAGCTTGTCCGATTGAACAGGGGTGAACTTCCCGAAATTGTAGACCTTATCTATAAGACGATGGATGGGGAGTCCGTGGACATGGCTTCCTTGTCAAAAGAGGAACAGGATTACGTGAAAACCACAAAAGTGCTCATGGCAGAGACACTTTACTCTCATGCCTGGCTTGAGAGTTAGAATTCTTTAAAAGGAGTTAACGATGGACTACAAGGCACCATTGGAAATCTATTCCGGAAAAGTAGCCGAGGTGGTGATTGGTAAGGGGGAGAAAGCTTTAAAGATTGGAGGGGAGAACGTTCTTCCCTTTCATTTTTTTGAGGGCAAGATAGAGAATCGACCTCGGCTGGCTTTAGAAGTCCTCGATTCCGAGCCAAAAACTTGGACTGAATGGGAACGCCGGCCTTATGAGGGTGCTCTTTCCGACCCGGTGGCCTGGGCGAAGAAGTGCCTCGAGTTCGGTGCCGACCTCGTTTGCCTACGTCTCGTAAGCACTGACCCGGCGGGGGAGAATGCTCCGGCGGATAAGGCTGCAGCGACAGTTAAGCAGGTGGCATCGGCTGTAAAGACGCCGCTTATTGTCTATGGCTCAGGGGATGGGACGAAGGATATTGAGGTTCTGACCAAGGTGGCGGAAGTCTGTGCCGGCGAAAATCTCCTCCTGGGTCCGCTGGCCAAGGAGAACTATGAGCCCATAGCTAAAGCTGCTTTAGGTCACGGGCATTGTATAATCGCTCAGTCTCCACTGGATATAAACCTGGAGAAAGAACTAAATGTAAAGCTGTTGAAGACTTTCCCACGTGAGCGGATAGTCATCGACCCGCTGAGCTCGGCATTAGGCTATGGCATGGAATACAGCTTTACCATAATAGAGAGAACGAAGCACATCGGCGTTATGTTTGGCGATAACACCATGCAGATGCCGATTATCGCTGATCTGGGGAGCGAGTCGGGTAAAACCAAGCAGGCTAAAGAGAACGAAAAGCAGGGGCTTTTATGGGAAAGTGTTACTGCTCTCAGCCTCCTCTTGGCTGGAGCCAATATACTGGTACTGCGACAGCCTGAAAGCTTGAAGCTGATAAAAGAAGCCATTGACGGCAAAATATAGTATTGATAATTATTCCTAATAGTACTATAATTCCTTTATCATAGCCTGTTAAAAGGAGGAAATCATAATGGCGGTAGTGACCAAGAAGAAGCATACCCGGAAAGATAAAGTTAACGAGATAATACGGGCGGAAGATAATTGGGAGCCCGTGGGACACACTCCAATGCCTGAGCTCCCGGACTTGAGAAACTGGGACATGAGGCTGATGAAAACCTATAAGCCTTTCTATGCGCCTATGTGTGATTTGTGCTGCTTTTGCACCTACGGCAAATGCGACCTCACCGGGGATAAGAGAGGTGCTTGCGGCATTGATATTTCCACTCAGCAGGCCAGAGTTGTGCTCTTGGCGTGCTGTATGGGAATGTCGGCTCACGGAGGACATGCTCGGCATGTGCTTCATTACTTGATTGAGAAGCATGGCCCGGACTATAAAATTAACCTTGGTGACCAGATACTTGTGGAAGCCCCACATATCAGGACGGTCATGGGACTGAAGCCCGAAACTTTGGGAGATTTGGAAAAGGCTATGGACTACGTCGAGAGCCAACTTATCCATGCTGTCTCGGCGCTGCATACCGGGCAGGAGGGGTCTGCGCTTGACTACGAGTCGAAAGCTTTGCATATTTCTATGTTAGACCATGTAGCTATGGAAGTTGGCGATATTGCCGAAATTGTCGGCTTCGGCTATCCGACATCTGTAGCCGATACACCCTTGGTTGCTCTGGGTTGGGGGGCTGTGGACAGGACGAAGCCAGTCGTTCTTTTAATAGGGCATAACCCGGTTACAGCTATTCCCATTGTTGATTATATAAATGCCAATGGCCTGCAGGATAAGGTTGAGGTTGCCGGCATCTGTTGCACGGCTCTGGAGGTAACCAGATATAGCAGTAGGGCCAAGGTGGTCGGACCTCTGTCTCGCCAGCTTTTCTTCATCAGGACCGGTATCGCCGATGTTATCGTCACCGATGAACAGTGCATCAGGACAGACGTACCTATTGAGGCGGCTAAGGTGGGTACTGCAGTGATCGCCACCTCGGACAAAGTTTGCTATGGGCTTGATAATGACACTAAGAAAGAAGCCGATGAAATAGTCAGAGACATGGTAAATCAGGGTAAGCAGACGTTGATACTCGACCCGGATAAGGCAGCCGAAGTAGCGGTGAAGGTGGCTATGGAGCTGGCGCCGAAGAGGAATAAGGTGCTGGTTAAACCGGAGGAAGTGCCGGACCTGGCTAAGGACCATAAGCTGTGCAACATGTGCAGCCAGGTTTGCCCCAACTTGCTGCCGGTCGGCGATGCCATTGAGGCAGCCAAAAACGGCAACCTCCAGCCGCTAACCGAAGTATTCAATAAATGCATCGGCTGCGGTAAATGCGACCAGGAATGTCCCCGCCATGTGCCTATCATCAAGATGATGCAGGCGGCGGCCAGCTGGGAAACGTGGAATGTGAGGTCAGGGCGGGGGCCGATTATGGACGTAGAGATACGAAAGGTCGGTGCGCCTATAGTCTTGGGCACCATACCCGGCATCATCGCCATCGTCGGCTGCTCCAACTTTCCTGAAGAAATCACCGAGATAGCCGATATCGCGGAGGAATTCGCTAAAAGGAAATATATCGTGGTGCTCAGCGGCTGCTCGGCTATGGCGGCCGGGATGAAGAAAGATAAAGACGGCAAAACTATTTATGATAAATATCCGCCCAACTTCGATGCCGGCGGCGTGCTTAATGTTGGTTCCTGCGTAGCTAATTCCCATATCACCGGCGCTGCCATGAAGGTGGCTAATATCTTTGCCACCCTGCCTTTGCGAGGTAATTATGAGGTTATCGCCGACTACATCTTGAACCGTGTCGGTGCCTGCGGCCTTGCCTGGGGAGCTTATTCTCAGAAGGCAGTGTCTATTGCCACGGGCTGCAATCGCCTGGGTATACCAGTTGTCCTGGGCCCTCATTCCGCCAAGTACAGAAGACTATATTTGAGCCGGAAGGAGGAGGACGACTGGACGGTGATGGACGGCAGAGAGAAAAAGCTGGTGAATACGGAAGAGCCATCGCCGGAGCACCTGATTACGGTGGTAGAGTCCAAGGAGAGGGCGATGGTCACCATAGCTAAGCTGTGCATCAGGAAGAACGATACTGCTCAAGGACGCCAGCTGAAGCTGACCCACTACATTGCACTGCATAAGCAGTATTTAGGAACCTTACCCGACGACCTCCATCTTTTCGTCAGAAAGGCTACAGATATACCGATTTTCTTCAAGAAAGAGGTCATGGCATACCTCGAGAAAGTGGGCTGGAAAGAGAAGCCGGTTTTGACCCTGCCCACATTGATAGGGACTTATCCATCGGAGGTACCGCTGGAAGCGGTTATCCACTAAGGAGATTTTAAAGAGAATTTTATGCGAATTCTGATAGCCATACAAGGCCATTATGGCCAGAGAATTGCCGATAGCATAAGGAAATATGGTCCGGCTGATTGGAAGGTTTATTCTTACACCGTCACGCAGGACCTGCCGGCTATAATCGATGATGCCAATGAGTTCCTGCCTAAAGAGTTGCCGGCAGCCGATCTGTTGATATCCCTCGGTGAGCATCCCGGTGTGGCCCAGATGATTCCCGACATGGTGAAGAAGAGCGGCGCCAAAGCAGTAATCGCACCGGCAGATAACCGTATCTGGTTGCCACCCGGTTTAGCCAAGCAAATTAAGCGGAAGCTGGAATCCATGGGCGTGGATATGGTCTATCCGGTTCCCTTCTGTTCCCTGGCAGAAAAAGACAGCCAGAACTCATACATACGCGAATTCGCTAAATATTTCGGCAGGCCGGAATTAGATATAGAACTTGATAAGGATAGAATAAAACGGGTAGCAGTCACTAGGGGAAGTCCATGTGGTTGCACTCCGTATGTAGCTGACGGTTTGGTCGGAATCTGGGAAAGAGATGCCGTGGAGAAAGCTGGCCTTCTCCATCACCAGTACCCCTGCCTATCGACAATGGTGATGGACCAGGAATTTGAAGATACTTTAATGCATCGCGCCGGCCTTATGACCAAACTGGCAGCGGAAAAGGCTATTAAATCGGCTAAGGTAGCATGAGCAAGGAGGTTTTGTTATGACCACAACGTTACCGTATCATCGAGTTAATGTATTAACCGGCACCAAGTCAGCCAGGCTTATCGAAGATGCCAGCGAGTATGCCCACCTGATTAAACGAGCTAATAGGCCGCTTCTGGTGCTTGGCTCCTGGGCTCTTACCACGACTTTGGGTGGTAAACTCCTTATAGAGTACGGTGTGGAAATAGCTAAGACGCTTGATATACCGATATGCGCTACGGCTCACACCAAAAAGAAGCTAATTGAGCTTGGCGTTGAGCCGGCCAGCAGCTATGACATCATAGAGATTCTCAACCATCTCAAAGACCCGGCATGGAAGGGGGTTAAGAAGGAAGGCAATCACGATTTGGTGATGTTTCTGGGGTTCAGGACTGACCTCGGTGAGCAGGGCCTCTCAACTCTGAAGCACTACGCACCGCACCTTAAAACGATGACCTTATGTAAATTCTATTATCCTCATGCCAGCTATTCCCTTCCTAATTTCAGAAAAGATGAACAGTGGAAGGAATTTCTGGATAATCTAATAACAAATTTAAAGAGCAAGGAGGCATAATAAAATGGCAGGAGTTTTCCCGGTAGACGTTGGGCCCCAGTATGAAGGCGAAGTAATAAGAAAAGGTGACATGTATGTCGAGTTTGGCGGTCCGCAGGCGAAGAGCAAATTTGAATTGGTGACGCTCAAAAGCCCTGACGAAGTTGAGGACCAGAAGATTGAGGTCATCGGCCCGGACATCAAAGACCTGAAAGAAGGGGGTAGTTATCCTCTGGGTCTGCTGATCGATGTTGCCGGCGCCAAGCTAGAGAAAGACATGGAGCCGGTCTTCGAGAGAAGGATGCACCTATATGCTAACTACATAGAGGGCCTGTATCACATGAACCAGAGAGACGAAATCTGGATCAGGCTCAGCAAGGATTCCGTCTCTAAGGGGCTTAACTCTTTTGAAGCGATTGGCCAGATACTGATGTTCCTCTATACATCGGAATTAGATATCATCGAGAAGATTTCCATTACCTTTGTTACCGATGAAAAGAAGGTTGAGGAACTTCTGGCCAAGGCGCGCGAGGTCTATAAGGCCAGGGATGAGAGAGCCAGGGGCTTGAAAGAAGACGATGTTCAGGAGTTTTATAGCTGTGCCCTGTGTCAGAGCTTTGCTCCAACCCACATCTGCATTGCTACCCCGGAGAGGATTGCTAATTGCGGAGCCATAAGCTGGTTCGATGGTAGAGCCGCTTATAAGCTCGACCCGGAGGGTCCGGTGCAGGAGGTAAAGAAGGGTGAATGTTTAGACCCGATAAGGGGGGAGTACAAAGGCTGCAACGAGCTGGGAGCAATAAAATCCATGGGGGCTTATAACCGGGTCTTTCTACACAGCGCTTTCGAGCATCCGCATACTTCCTGCGGTTGCTTCCAGGCGATCTGGTTCTATATTCCTGAAGTCGACGCCTTCGGCCTCGTCCACAGGGATTTTGCGGGCAATACTGTGGTCGGTGTGCCTTTCTCTACCATGGCTGCTGATACCAGCGGTGGCCGGCAGGTAGAGGGCTTTTTGGGCCTGGCACTGGAGTATCTCAGGTCGCCCAAGTTCCTGTATGCAGATGGCGGATTGATGCGCTGTGTGTGGATGCCCAAGGAGATAAAAGAGAGATATAAGGATGCCATACCTGCAGACGTGTACGATAAGATAGCTACGGAGGAAGACGTCAAGAACGTCGATGAATTGATTGCGTTCTTGGATAAGGTAGGTCATCCCTGGGTGAAAGGTGAAGTTGAGCTTCCTGTATAAAATTAGCTAGGAGGATTGATATGGCGCTGAAAGGAACTGATGTTGTAAAGAAGCTTCCGGATGGAGGCAAGAAGAATTGCCGTGAGTGTGGTTTCCCTACCTGTTTTGCCTTCGCCATGAAGCTGGCCTCAGGCGGCGTTTCGCTTGATAAATGCCCTTACCTGCCAGCAGATGTTAAGGCCGAACTGGAAGAAGCCCTGGCGCCACCTATCAAACCGGTAACCATCGGCTCTGGCAAAAATGCTCTCGTCATCGGTGGTGAGGAGGTGGTCTACAGGCACGAGAAGACCTTCATCCATCAGCCGGGCATCGCCCTGCTTATCTCAGACAAGGAAACTGAGGCAAAGCTCGATGATAAGCTGAAGAAGATAAAGGAGCTACAGTTCCCGTGGGTAGGACTGACTCTTAAGGCGAACGTTTTGGCGCTGCATTTTGAGTCAGGCGATAAAGCTAAATTTGAGGCATTGGTAAAGAAAGTCTGCGATGGCAGCGATTTGCCTCTGGTGTTAATGTCGGAAGACGTTGATGTTCTGCTTTCAGCTAAGAAGATATGCGGTGAAAGAAAGCCGCTGCTCTATGCGGTTACCAAGGATAACATCGATAAAATAATTGCTGAAATAAAGAGTTCGCCGACGCCGGTAGTGGTGAAGGGTAACAGTGTAGAAGAGCTGATACCATTGACTACCAAGCTTAAGGAAGCTGGTCTGGATGAGATAGTACTTGACCCAATCGAGAAGAATATGCAGGAAGCTGTCAGAGACCAGACGCTTATCCGGCGGGCAGCCTTAAAACAGAACTTCAGACCTTTGGGTTACCCCACAATCGGGTTCCCCTGTTTTATAGCCAAGGATGAAATCAGACAAATACTCCTGGCGGCTATGTTTGTGATTAAATATCCGGGCATTATCGTCCTCTCCGATTTCGACCGGTACTCATTGTTGCCATTACTGGTCCAGAGGCTAAATATATATACCGACCCGCGGATACCTATGTCTGTGGAGCAGAAGATTTACGAGATAGGTGAGCCCAGCGACGAATCGCCGGTGTTGATTACCAGCAACTGGGCGTTGACTTATTTTATTGTGGCCTCGGAAATCGAAGGCAGCAAAGTCTCGTCCTGGCTCTGTGTCAAGGATACCGAAGGGCTTGGTGTGCTCACTGGCTGGGCGGCGGGGAAGTTCTCCGGTGATTCCATCGGCCCGTTCATCAAGAAATCAGGGATTGAAGATAGAGTAAAGCACCGGAGACTGGTTATCCCGGGCAAAGTAGCCCGCATTAAAGGAGAGTTGGAAGAGGCTTTGCCTGGCTGGGAAATCATCGTTGGGCCCAGAGAAGCTAGCGAGATACCAGCCTACCTACCGGGTCTCGTGAAAAAGTGGCAGAACTGAAGACAGAACTGGCAGACATCTTTAATTCTAGCAAGAAGGATAGACGCCATTTAATCTCCCTTCTTCAGCAGGTTCAACATAAGCTAGGCTATATTTCGAAAGAGGCGATGCTGTCCATCGCCGACTTTCTGGAAATTCCAGAAAGCACGGTATACGGCATCGCTACTTTTTATAATCTGTTCCGCTTCACACCCCTGGGCAAGCACCCCGTAAAAGTCTGTATGGGAACCGCGTGCCATTTGGCCGGCGGCAGGCTGGTGCTCGAGGCTATGGCCAGGGAGCTAGATATCCAGGTGGGTGGCATTACGACGGACCAGGAGTTCAGCCTGGAAAGGGTAGCCTGCGTCGGCTGCTGCGCCCTGGCTCCGGTCGTGGTCGTCAGCGAATCTGTCTATCCCAGGATGACGCCACCGAAGGTCGAGGAGGTTTTGGTAACAATTAAACCGGTGAGCCAGGAGCCGCCGGAAAAGCAGTAAGGTCGGGTTTACCCTCTCCCTTGACGGGAGAGGGAGAGGGTGAGGGTGAAACCTGATATTAAAGACTGTACATATGATTTTTAGAGAGATTATTCTTAGGGTAGATTGGAGCATCTGCTCCAATCGTGCCTTGGGTAGATGACTGGGTAGAAATTTTATGATGACCTTTGAAGATATCCAAAAACAGGCGAAGTCTGACTGGGACTCACAGTATCACGGTGAAGTCCCGCATATCCTCATCGGCACGGCGACTTGCGGCCGAGCTGCCGGCGCATTGCCGGTAGTCGAAGCTTTTAACCGCGAGCTGGCTAAAAGAAAAGCCCGGCCTAAGGTGACCGAGGTCGGCTGCATCGGGCTGTGTTCCTTCGAACCGATTGTTACCATTATCAAGCCGGGCTCCTTCACCGTTTGCTACAACAATGTGACCCCTCAGGTTGTGCCCACGCTTGTGGAAGGCTATATCGTGGGTGACGACCCCTGCCTCGACCTGGCTTTGGGCACGCTAGGTGGTGGTGAAGATAAAGCGGTCTATATCCCTGAGCTTGCCAGATTTGAGCACGAATATCGCCTTCTTCTGCGTAACTGCGGCTACATCGACCCGGCGAATATAAACCACTATATCGCTAACGGTGGCTACGGCAGTCTGGTTAAAGCGCTGAAGATGAAGCCCGATGCCATAATCGAAGAGATAAAAAAGTCTGGCCTCAGGGGTCGGGGTGGTGCCGGCTTTCCCACCGGCAGGAAATGGCAGCAGTGCCGGGAAGCGTCAGGCGAGACTAAATACGTTATCTGTAATGCCGACGAGGGCGACCCGGGGGCTTTTATGGACCGCGTGGTAATGGAGAGCGACCCCCAGCAGGTTATAGAAGGCATGATTATCGCTGCTTATGCTGTCGGCGCGCATGATGGGTTCGTATATATTCGAGCTGAATATCCTCTAGCCATCGAGCGGTTGGAGGTCGCCTTAAAACAGGCAGCGGATTTGGGACTGCTGGGCCATAATATCCTGGGCAGCGGCTTCAGCTTTGGCATAGAGATAGTCCAGGGGGCCGGAGCCTTCGTCTCCGGCGAGTCAACCGCTTTAATGTACGCTATCGAAGGTAGACGGAGCATGCCCAGAGCCAGGCCGCCTCATTCAGTGAAGTCCGGCTTGTGGGGCAAGCCTACCGTGCTTAACAACGTTAAGACCTATGCCTACGTGCCTCTGATACTGGCTAGCGGAGCCGATTGGTTTTCCGGTATCGGCACTGAAAACAGCAAAGGCACCGCTGCCTTTGCACTGGCAGGGAAGATGGTAAACACCGGGCTGGCGGAGGTAGCCATGGGCACCACACTGCACGAGCTTATATTCGATATCGGCGGTGGCATGAGGAGCGGAAAAAAGTTCAAGGCGGTGCAGATCGGCGGACCTTCCGGCGGCTGCTTACCGGAAAGCATGCTGCGGACGCCGGTGGATTTCGATTCGCTGCGCAAAGCCGGCGCCATTATGGGTTCCGGCGGTGTCATTGCCATGGATGAGGACAACTGCATGGTTGATACGGCCAAGTTCTTCCTCGATTTCAC
>JBAVQV010000111.1:0-2150 GCA_049694415.1 Dehalococcoidia bacterium | reverse complement strand
TGAGGTGGCTAAATTTCAGGGAATACATACAACAAACGCGGGAACAGTATTCATGATAGTTCTTATCTCTGCTGCCGACGCAATGGATAATAGCTATTGTCTTAGGCTCCGAACCATCTTTAAGAAGAACGTGACCCTCAGTCGGCCCAGCAGCATTAACCATTCGTTCGAACTCAAGTGCAGTGACAACGTTGTCAAAACGTCCGTACCCATATTCATAGGTACCGCTGGGTCTAAACAAGTCATAGCCAGTAGCTACGATGATATTGCCAACTTCTACTTCAACCAGCTCGTCTTTCATTTTGTGATTGATTGCCTCACGTTCACAAACTTTGACACACTCCAAGCATTCAGAGCAAACAGCACAATTCAAACAACGTTTGGCCTCTTCGACAGCCAATTCTTTATTAAAGCCCAACTCTACTTCTGCAAAGCCCTGCCGTTTGTCCAGGTCGAGGACCGGCATGGTCTTCCTCGCCTTCATTGCCACGCCTTCTTTTGAGACCTCTTTTACCCTTTCAGGGCGGGCTGGTCTGCCTTTCTTCAGGTCTATTCCTCTAAGATAATGGTCTATAGAAATAGCCGCCTCTTTACCGGCCTCGATAGCTGAAATAACATCATCTGGACCAGACACAACGTCGCCACCGGCAAAAACACCTTCGATATTCGTCTGCAAGGTAACTGGGTCAACTGATACAGTCGCAAAACTGGTATATTCAAGCTCTTTGGCCAGGGCTGACTTATCCACAGCCTGTCCAACAGCAATGATTACATTGTCAGCAGGTATATCAAATTCAGAACCTCTAATCGGTACTGGACGTCGACGTCCACTCTCGTCGCGTTCGCCCAGCTGCATCCGAATACATCGAATGTGAGTTAACTGACCTTTTTCAGCCAGAATTGCTACTGGCGCTGCCAGAACATGAATCTTCACTCCCTCCCGCTCCCCCTCCTCCACCTCAGTACGAAGAGCAGGCATTTCGGCTTGAGAGCGCCGATACACCATAGTAACCTCTTCAGCTCCCAAGCGTTTAGCCACTCTGGCACTATCCACTGCTGCATTGCCTCCACCGATAACGACTACGCGCTTTCCAATTTTGACCTTTCTCCCCGAGTTCACCTGTCTTAGGAAATCAAGTGAATAAAACACACCCTTGGCATCTTCATTTGGGATACCCATCTTCTGGCTCATGCCGGCGCCGGTACCAAGGAATATTGCGTCATAACCTTTGTTAAAGACTTCCTTGAAGTCTTTCGTTGGGGTGCTTGTCTTGATCTCAACCCCCAATTTTTCAATGTATCTGATTTCATTATCCAGTATTTTCTTGGGCAACCTGTATTCAGGTATAGCATAACGCATTAGGCCACCGGCTTTAGGCGCAGCTTCAAAGACAGTAACTCCGTATCCAATCCTCACTAGGTCATAGGCACAAGCTAAGCCGGCCGGCCCAGAGCCGATGACGGCTACTCTCTCCTGCTTTGTCCTTTCAATCGGAGCTACCTTTCCCTTGCCCGCCCTGCGTTCATAATCAGCCATGAAGCGCTTTAGATAGCGAATGGCTATTGGTTCATCAACTTTTCCCCTTTCGCAGTCAACTTCACAGGGATGGGTACAAATTCGCCCACAAACACCAGCGAACGGCTGTGTCCTCCTGAATACTTCAAGGGCCTCCTTAAATTTACCCCGTGAAATGAGCGCTATGTATCCCTGTGCGTCAACCCCAGCCGGACAAGCAGTCCGACACGGCGGGGCGCCTCGCTTGTCGATGGTAAAAACATTAGGCACAGCCTGAGGAAAGGGACGATATGTTGCCTTTCTCTTAGACAATCCTAAGTTAAATTCAGAAGGTACTTCCACCGGGCATACAATCTCACACTCAGCACAACCGCTACATTTCTCGATATCTACATATGTCGCTTTCTTCCTAATTTGGACCTTGAAATTACCAATGTAGCCAGATACCCCTTCTACTTCGCTGTAGCTCAGCATATCAATGTTTGGATGCTGTCCCACCAGCGTCATCTTGGGAGTAAGAATACAGGCTGAGCAATCAAGGGTAGGAAACGTCTTGTCCAGTTGTGCCATGTGCCCACCAATGCTAGGAGTTCTTTCTACCAGATAAACCTTATTTCCTGAATCAGCAATTTCC
>JBAVQV010000110.1:0-1784 GCA_049694415.1 Dehalococcoidia bacterium | reverse complement strand
ATCATCTAAGCACAAAACGAACGCGCACACCGATCCTGTACAGAGTCTTCAGCGATACCGTCTATAATGTCGGCATGATTCCCCGCTTCGGCTGCATGAGCCGGTTTTATCTCAATGTGAACCCATTCGGTGCCCTAAAGGCAGCCCCGGTGGCTCTTGGCCTGCTCCGGCATGGTCGTCTGCAGCTCAAAGCCAAAACACTGAAGCCCCAGGCAAAACGCCAGCTCCAAACGATTCTAGATAAGGCAAAGGCATTTGGAGGCGCATCATGAAATATTATAGTTACTTTCCCGGCTGCTGCATGCACGATGATAGTCCGATGTATGACACGTCGGCCCGAGCCGTCGCCAAAGTTTTGGATATGGAACTCATTGAGCTTGATGACTGGAATTGTTGTGGTTCCACACCCTACACAGTTGTTGACGAATTGTCTGCCTTTTGCTGCTGCGCCCGCAATTTGGCACTGGCCGAAAAAAGAGGCTTTGACCTGGTGGCACCCTGTAGCGACTGCTACCTCATACTTAACAGGACCGACCAGCACTTCAAGGAATACCCTGAGATAAGAACCAAAATAAATGAAGCCCTCGCCGCTGGTGGGCTGGAATATCACGGAACTGTCAGGGTGCGTCACATACTTGACGTCTTTGCCAATGATGTCAGCAGTGAGGACATCAAAGCCAGGGTCAAGGTGGACCTCAGCAGCCTGAAAGTAGCCCCGTACTACGGCTGCCAGGTAGTGCGGCCACGACCGAGCTTCGATGACCCAGAATATCCTCAATCGCTGGAGCGCCTGATACAAAGCTTAGGGGCCGAAGCTACACCATATCCATTGAAAACTCGCTGTTGTGGTGGCTCACTGATACTATCCGAAGAGGACATCGCTCTAGGATTAATGCACAAACTACTGGATAACGCTGTAAGCAACGGCGCCGAATGTATTGTTACTGTATGCCCATTCTGCCAACTAAACCTGGATGCCTACCAAAGCATTATCAACAGGAAGTTCAAGACAAATTTCAACCTGCCTGTTTTGTTCTTCACTCAGCTTATGGGTATAGCCTTTGGCATCGAGAGCAAAGCTGTAGGTCTGAAATATAACATAGTTCCAGCCGATAAAGTATTAGCCTCATATGTCAGAAAATGATAAGGAGGAACGAATGGAGCCGAAAATAGGTGTCTATATCTGCCACTGCGGAGCCAATATCGCCGCCACAGTTGACGTCGAGCAGGTAACCGAGTTCGCCAAAAATTTACCATCAGTAGTGGTAGCCAGAGATTACAAATTCGTGTGTTCGGACCCAGGACAAGAACTGATAAAAAATGACATCAAAGAACTAGGACTCAACCGCATTGTGGTGGCCTCCTGCTCCCCACGATTACACGAACAAACCTTCAGGCGAGCTGTAGCTAGCGCCGGTCTAAACCCGTATCTGTTCGAGATGGCAAATATCCGGGAGCACTGCTCCTGGGTACATGAGGATGGTGGAAGAGCAACTGAGAAAGCCAAGGCGCTGGTCAGCGCCGCTGTACGGCGCGTTTTCTACCATATCCCACTGGAAACCAGAGAGGTCCCATTTAATCCCAACACGCTCGTGGTTGGCGGAGGCATTGCTGGCATACAGGCAGCACTGGAAATAGCTGACTCAGGCCATAAGGTTTATCTGGTAGAAAGGGAGCCCTCAATCGGCGGTCACATGGCTCAACTCGATAAAACCTTTCCCACATTAGACTGTTCCGCCTGAATACTCACACCAAAGATGGCCTCGGTGAGGTCACACGAAAAC
>JBAVQV010000109.1:0-20634 GCA_049694415.1 Dehalococcoidia bacterium | reverse complement strand
TGATGCCTACTCCAGACTGCTTGGCGAATTCGTTTAATGTTGTAGCTAATCCGCCTCGGGTTGGGTCACGGAGGCAGTTAATTTTTGATGAGGCTTCGAGCATCTGCGACACCAGTTTGTTCAGAGGGGCGCAATCGCTTTTAACGGGGACTGAAAATTTGAGCCCTTCGTGCTGGCTCATCACGGCGATGCCGTGGTCGCCGATAGTGCCGCTCAGGATAATTTTGTCGCCCACTTTGGCGTTAGCTCCTGATATGTCTATACCCTCAGGGATAATACCTATGCCGGAGGTATTGATGAACAGCTTATCGGCGCTGCCGCGGTTTACCACCTTGGTATCGCCGGTGACAATCTTCACTCCAGCTTCTTCAGCCGCAGTTTTTATGGAGCTGACCACCTTTTTTAGGTCGCCAAGGGTTAAGCCTTCTTCTATTATGAAAGAGAGGCTCAAGTAAAGAGGCTTGGCTCCGCTCATTGATAAATCATTGATAGTGCCGCAGACAGCTAGCTTGCCGATATCGCCGCCGAGGAAGAAGATGGGGCTGACCACGTAGCTGTCGGTAGTGAAGGCGAGGCGACCGCTGAGGTCGAAAACCGCTGAATCATCCAGCTTGGCTAACAGAGGATTAGCCAGTGGTGGCAGAAGATTTTTCTCTATCAGCTCGTGGCTGAGCCGGCTGCCGCTGCCGTGGGCCAACAAGATGGTTTCATCATCCATAGTCAGCTCCATATTGATAATAGGCAGCACAGGAACCTTCTGAAGATACCATGCATGGCCCTACCGGGTGTTCCGGAGTGCAGACCTTGCGGAATAGCTTGCAGTCTAGAGGAGTCTTTACGCCGCGCAGTATATTGCCGCAGATACAGCCTTTCGCCTCCCGTACCGGCTCCATTGTTATTGAGAAAGCCTGCTCAGCGTCGAAACGCTCAAATTTTTTCCTTATCTTTAACCCGCTGGCCGGCACAACGCCTATGCCTCGCCAATCGGCGCTGTCAACTTGGAAAACTCTGTCCATTAGCTCCAATGCTGTTTTGTTGCCTTCGGGCTTAACTCCGCGGCGATAGGCTATTTCAACAGTCGGCTTGCCGCTTTCGATTTGCTCCACCAGCATCTCTACCGAGAGAAGTATGTCCAGCGGCTCGAATCCAGAGACAGCGCAGGCAACGCCGTAGTCGCGGGGTATGAATTCATAGGGATGGGAGCCGATTATGGCGCTGACATGCCCGGGGCAGACGATGCCGTCCAGCTTGAGCTCACCTAAATCAAGGAGAGCTTTCATTATCGGTGGGCATAATTTCGACAGGCAGAGTACGTAGTAGTTTTTTATTCCTTCCTTTTCTGCCTGAAGGATAGAAGCGGCGATAGTCGGCGCGGTAGTCTCGAAGCCGATGCCGATAAAGATGACTGACTGTGATTGGTTGTCTCGGGCGATTTCAAGAGCATCCTGTGTGGAATAGACGATGCGTATGTCGGCTTCTCCGGCTCTGGCCTGTTGCAGGCTGGAGTAGCTGCCGGGGACTTTCATCATATCGCCGAAGGTGGTGATGATGACATCGGGTAGCTGAGCCAGAGCAATAGCCTTGTCTATATCGGCATTTGCCGTGACGCATACCGGGCAGCCGGGCCCGGAAAGCATCTCCACGGTGGGCGGTAGAAGCTGGCGGATACCATTCCTCATGATTGACACGGTATGCCCGCCGCAGAACTCCATCAACCTGGTGGGTCTGGTAGATTGCTGCTTTATCCTCTGTACCAGCTTCCTGGCCAGCTCGACATCACGGTATTCGTCAATGAATTTCATCTAGACTCGCCATCTCTTCCAAAATCTTCAGGGTCTCTTGCGCTTCGGCTTCATTGACGACGTTTATGGCGTAGCCGGTATGGAGCAATACGTAGTCGCCGACTTTAGCTTCCGGGGTGAGCATGATGCTGACCCGACGTCTTACGCCGCCGATTTCCACCTCGGCTTCGTTGCCCTCTATTGAAACAACTCGCACTGGAACAGCTAAACACATAGTTTTCCTCTCAAATGAAATTAGCCACGACGGCCTGGCCCAAAGAGATTCCGCCGTCATTGCACGGTACCTGCTTGTGGGTTAGCACGGAAAAGCCGGCCGATTCTAGCAGCGGTATAACTCTCCTTAACAGCAGCCGGTTCTGGAAGACGCCGCCGCTTAAAGCTACCTGGTCGATGCCGGTTTTCCTGGCTATCAACCGGCACATGTCAAATATCATGCGAGTTACAGTATTGTGGAATCTGGCTGACACTGCAGCTTTAGCCACACCTTGATACAAATCCCCGACTATTGCCGAAAACAGCTCTTTGAGCCGGATTATGTTTACACCGTCATCTTCGATTATAGAATACGGGTAGACTTTATCGCCGACCTTATCGCTGCTGTCATAGGCTGCCATCTCAAGTTCAACTGCTGCCTGCCCTTCGTAGTCTATCTCGCCCCTGATGCCTATCAAGGCGGAAACGGCATCGAAGAGACGGCCCATACTGGAATTTAGCGGTGAATTAAGACCGGTCTGAAGCTGTCGCTTGATAAGCTCGATTTCAACAGCGTCGACTTGCTTTAAGAAAGCCAGCTTGGGGCTGAGTGAGTCTTCTGCCATTTTTTTATTTGTCACCCTGAGCGACAGCGAAGGGTCCTTGAGATTCTTCGGTCGCTCCGCTCCCTCAGAATGACAGGCAAGGTTGTTGAACATTATTTCTTCTCCCAGCAACTTGAGTAGATAGCCTATTGCGGTTCGGTATGGCCTTTTTATGGCGGCGGCTCCACCGGGCAAGGGCAAATACTCTAGATGCCCCAGCCTTTTGAAGCCTTTGTAATCGGTGACCAGAAATTCACCGCCCCATATATGTCCATCGCTGCCATAGCCGGTGCCGTCCAAAGCCACGCCGATAACCGGAGACTCAATTTTATTGTCCGCCATACAGCTTACAATGTGGGCATGATGGTGCTGAACCGGTACGAGCTTAAGATGGCTGGATTGGCTGCATAGCTCAAGGGCATATTTGGTGGAAAGGTATTCGGGGTGGAGGTCATAAGCAATGATTTCAGGTTCTATTCGGAATAGCTTTTTGTACAGAGCCAGCGTATTTTCAAAATGCTGCACGGTTTCCAGGTTTTCCATATCGCCGATATGCTGGCTTATGAAGGCATAGTTGTCTTTGGTAAAGCAAAAAGTATTTTTCTCTTCAGCACCGCAGCCGAGCACCTGTTTGGCTTGAAAAGTCAGGTGGACAGGAAATGGAGCATAGCCACGTGCTCGCCGGGTGAGTTGTGCATCACCCCTCTCCACAATGGTTACGCTGTCATCATATCTGGAATATATGTCACGGTTATGGACCATAAAGTGGTCAGCAATACCTGAAAGCCGTCTGACAGCTTCATCGTTGTCCTTACAAATCGGCTCCTCGCTGATATTGCCGCTGGTCATCACCAGCGGTAATCCTGATTCTCTAAGCAATAAGTGGTGCATCGGGGTATACGGCAGCATTACACCGAGATATTTTAGGTTGGGAGCTACAGCCTGGCATACCATAGATTCAGGCTTCCACGGAATCAGTACAATGGGGCTCTGCGGCGAGGTGAGTAGTTTTTCTTCTGTCTCTGATACCTGACAATATTTTTTGGCTTCGTTTATATCAGCGACCATGATAGCCAGCGGTTTGAAAGGACGCCTCTTCTTGCGGCGCAATAGCTGTACAGCCTTCTCACTTCTAGCATCGCAGGCCAGAAGGAAGCCACCCAGACCCTTGATGGCCATGATTTTTCCCTCTTTGAGAAGCTGACTGGCAGTGGCAATTACATCAGGGGTTTCAATGTGGCCCCCCTTGGCGTCAAGCAGTTCCAGCCTTGGCCCGCATTTGGGGCAGGCGTTAGGTTGAGCATGAAAGCGGCGGTCAAGCGGATTATCATATTCTGCCTGGCAATCGGGACACATTATGAAAGGGCGCATAGTGGTTTTGGGACGGTCGTAAGGGATGTCCTCTATGATGGTGAAGCGTGGCCCGCAGTTGGTGCAGTTGGTAAAGGGATAGTGGTAGCGCCTGTCTTTGGGGTTGAAGATTTCTTTGAGGCAGGCGTGGCATGTAGCGATGTCCGGAGACACCAGTTGATACTTGCCTTCTTCAGCAACGCTGTGCCGAATCTCGAACTTTGTATAATCTGCTGGGGGGTGATAAGTAACGGAAACGTTTTCTATGTGAGCCAGCGGCGGCGCATTGTTTTGAAGCTCACACACGAAATGTTCCAAATCACGGCTATCCCCTTGAACTTCAATCTTTACGTCTTCCGAAGTATTGCACACCCAGCCTTTCAGGTTGTACTTGGTAGCTAACTGGAAAACAAAGGGTCTGAAGCCAACTCCCTGGACTACGCCGCGAACGCTAATCCGGGCCAATTCTACAGTCTCAACTTTGGCCATACAGATATGAATTTTACTTCAAACTCGTATTTGGGGCAAATTCGAACAAAGGTAACTGGAAATTTTCTGAGGAAAGCCAGGTGAAATCTTGATGCGCATCATAAAGTGAATTTCAAGTACATATCATTGACAGTAGCTATGTCTCGTGGTAGCATAACCTCGTTATCCGATGTATAGCAATTTTGTTTGAACCGGGAAAGTGGTATAGCGCGAGTTCTTCCGAATGACTATAATTGCTTGCGTTGTTTCTTTCCCGAACTGGGACTATTGCCATGGATACAGCCATTATTGCTGACAGTATAGCCTGCATTACGAAAAAACAAGTTGAGGACTACAGGATTAGAATAATCCCGGTCAACATATTATTCAACGGCCGGGTTTATCGAGACTTTATAGACCTGAGTTCGGTTCAGGCCTATGAGTTTTTAAAAAAATCCCCCGAATTCTGGAAAAGTTCTGCAGCTTCCCCTGAGGACTACCTTGATGTCTATCAGGAAGTCAGCGAGCATGCCCAGAGTATCCTGGTGGTCACCATATCATCTAAACTTAGCATGTTCTACACCAGTGCCCAGAATGCTAAAGAAATATTCAAGGAAAAATCGCCTCAAACTGTTATCGAAGTCCTCGATAGCGAAACTGTGGCGGCTGCTGAAGGACTTATCGCTCTAGCAGCGGCTCGGGCTGCGGCCGAGGGCAACTCCTTTGATGAGGTCGTTGCCGTAGCCAGGAAAGTTAAAGAGCGGGTAAAATTTGTCGGTCTGCTGGAAACTATCCGCCATGTCTATAGAACCGGCAGGATGCCCAGAGTTGCCTCTGAAATAGGCTCTATGCTTTCTATTAAGCCCATTCTGACCGGCTCCAACGGGCGAATTAACTTCGCCGCTGCCGCCAGAACTAAACAGAGTGGAGTTGAAAAAATGCTCCAGATAATGAGAAAGCATGTAGCTGATTCGGAGCCGGTTTATGTAGCGGTAATGCACGCTGATGCCCTGGAAGAAGCCCAAGAACTTGAGGAGAGAATAGCCGCTGAGTTCAAATGCGCTGAGATTTTTATTACCGATTTTAGCCCCATCATGGGTTATGCTACCGGTCCAGGGACGCTCGCCCTGGCTTACTACAAGGAAGACCGCTTTGATAAATGAAGTCATAGCAGTAGTTCTAGGTTATCTATTGGGCTCCATTCCTTCCGCTTACATCATTGGGCGTTTGATGGGGAAGATTGATGTGCGCCAGGAGGGTGACGGCCGGATAAGCGCTTCTGCAGTACATAAGAGGCTGGGCGTTGTTCCTTTTGTGTTGGTTGTCATAATGGATGTGGGCGAAGGGGTGCTGGCTGTATTGGTTGCCAGAATGCTCACTGAATCTCTTATAGTAGTGTTGATTGCCGGCTTTGCTGCAGTGGTCGGCCACAACTGGTCCGTCTTTTTGAAATTCAAAGGGGGACTGGGTGCCACGACGATTTGGGGAGTGCTTGTTTGCCTGGTATGGTGGCAGTTTTTGGCAGTGGCAGCAGTAGCTTTCATTCTCTTCCTTATCATACGAAAATCAGGGCTGAGCACTGCTGTCTTAATTATTGGGTTATCCATTGTTCTTTTGGTCCAGTACTTGTTTCAGAACACACCCCTTATTCTAGTAATATATCCTCTCGTTCTTATTCTGCTCATGGTTTTGAAACGTTTTCAGGTAAGCAGAACATGTCCCAGATGACCCTAGAGGTCAACTGAGAGGCCACTTATTCGCTATATCGTGGTCGTTAGCTCTAATAAGCCTGTGAATAAATTTGCAGAACTTCGTTCGGGTCACTGACAGGGCGACTATTGAACAGTACAGCGGTATCGGCAATCGCATGAAATGCGCATATGACCAGGTTCTCTTCGGGAACGCCAACATCACGCAGCCTCATCGGATGGCCCACTTTTTTCATAAGGGCTTCCACTGCGTCCGCTGCTGCCAGTGCCGCATCACGCTCCGTCATGCCGGTGGTATTGACGCCCAGAGCCTGTGCCACCTGTGCCAGCTTGTCAGCAGCATGGTCAACATTGTAGCGCATCACCTTCGGAAGAACTATGCCACAAGCTGCCCCGTGTGGGACATGGTGTAATGTTCCAATAGTATGCGCCATACCATGCGCCAGACCTACCTGAGCAATAGTGAATGCCCACCCTGCCATGGTGGCTGCTAACTGCAAATTGAGCCGTGCCTTTTCATTTCTGCCGTCGGCTACGACGAGCGGCAGATTCTCGTTGATCAGGCGTATAGCCTGCAATGCCTGACCATCGCAGATCTTGTTTGCCATAGTACTTGTCATAGCCTCAATGGCATGTGTCAGGGCGTCCATGGCGGTAGTGACTGTTAAATCAGTGGGCAGTGACATAGTGAAGCGCGGGTCAAGGATAGCCACATTAGGCATGATTCGTGTGTCTACAATGAAAAGCTTACGTCCGGCACCCTTGCTTGTGAGAACAGCTACATTTGTTACTTCGCTGCCGGTTCCCGCTGTTGTTGGAATGGCGATGTGAGGGGTTTGAGGCTCAGTGAGCACCAACATGTTCAGATGATCATTCGCCTTGCCGCCGTTCTTTAAGGTTACACAGACCCCTTTGGCAGTATCAATGACGCTCCCGCCACCCACACTTACGATACAGTCCGCCTTCAGTTCGCGGGCCATGGCAGTGGCTGCATCTACGGTTTCCAGATCGGGATCCGATACGATATTGTCATAGATACCCACACAGAAATCCGCAAGGGAATCCTTCACCAACTGGGCAAGCCCTGCTTTATTGACTCCTGAGTCGGTAAGAATCAGAGCCTTGCGGCAGCCCAGGTCTGTAACCGCTCTATAGATTGAGCTCAGAGCTCCGTGTCCGGCGACTACATTAGTTGGGCAATTATATGAAAAACCATCTATCTTCTTATAGTCCGACATAAGTTGAAAGGAGATATTCGTCTTATGGTCAGCGAGGGCGGACACATGTATTCTCTTGATCTGGGTATATTCATGTAATCCCGCAAGCCCCAGCTCACGTCCTACGCCGGACTGCTTATACCCACCAAAGGGGCAGAAATCGGCAAAGACGTGGTAATTGTTTATCCACATTGTTCCGGTACGTACCCCGCGGGCTACACGCTCGGCCCTGGCCGTATTGGAAGAAAATACGCCGCCTCCCAGGCCATAAATTGAGTCATTGGCAATTGCCACTGCTTCTTCATCGCTGTCGTATTTTATAACGCAGACAACTGGGCCGAATATCTCTTCCTGCGCGATATGCATTTTGTTATTCACGTTGGCGAAAATGGTGGGAGCATAATAATATCCGCCGTTGATTCCTTTAACCTCGACGCGTTTTCCACCTGTGATCAGTTCTGCTCCCTCTTCATTACCCATTTTGACGTAACGTTCGACTGTGGCCAATTGCGTCTTGCTGACAAGAGGCCCCATGTGCGAGGTAGGATCCATCTGGTATCCGATACGGAGAGATTCAGCTCGCTTTTTCATCTTGTCGAGGAACTCATCATATATCTTTGATGAGACTAGTACGCGTGTACCTGATTCGCATATTTGTCCCTGGTGGAAGAAGGTGCCGAAAACAGCGCCCTCTACGGCCAGGTTCATATCCGCATCGTCAAGTATGATATTGGCTGACTTGCCGCCGAGCTCTAGTGTCACTTTTTTCACCGTATCGGATGCCAGTCTCATGATTTCACGTCCGACTTCTGTGCTGCCGGTAAAGGCTATCTTGTCCACGCCAGGGTGGGTACAGAGAATTTTGCCCAGCTCTCCCCCTGGTCCGGATATAACATTTACCACCCCGTTGGGAATCCCGGCCGCTTTGGCGGCTTCAGCAATGATAAGTGCACTCAATGGGGTTACCGAAGCCGGTTTCAAAACGATAGTATTCCCCATTATAAGAGCCGGGGCGATCTTCCAGAAAGCCATGGTCATGGGGAAGTTCCAGGGAATGATTCCCACGCATACGCCAATTGGCTCCCTACGGATAAATTCACGGCCCGGTGCAAATACATTCCCCGAGATCGGGATCTCCTCCTCCCAGGGAAATTTTGTGGCCGCTGCTAGGCTCAGGTTGCGCAATAACCCGACGCCAAGTAAGGGCCCGAAACTGGCCAGTCCTATGATCTGGCCTGAATCCATGCATTCAGTTACAGCTAGGCGCAGCCCCTGCTGTGCTATCTGGTCGGCGAAGTCCTGAATTTTTGCCATACGGGCCACCGGAGACAACCCGCTCCAGTCCCCACTGTCGAAAGCCTTACGGGCGGACGCTATAGCCGCTTCTGCATCAGCCTTTCCTGCTTGCGCTACTATGGCTATAGGAGCTTCAGTACCGGGATCGATTGATTCGAAGGTCTTTCCGTCTGCGGCATCGACGAATTCGCCATTGATAAACAGTTTGTATTGTTCCATTTGAATCCCCCCTATTTATATATTTTTAGGTTATTATATACTTGACAAACCCATAAATCTATGCTACACTTATATTATAGCAAAGTGAGGTGTAGCCATGAAAACAACGCTTAACAAAGCCATATACCTAAATGAGGATGCCGCTCGTGAGTACCTAGAGCAAAAGAGGTGGCCTAATGGGACTATTTGCCCGCATTGTGAGGCAATCGGGGCATATAAACTACAACCTAAGACCGATTCAAAAACACCAGTTCGCAAGGGTGTTTGGAAATGTAAGTTTTGCCGAAAGCAGTTTACAGTCACTGTAGATACCATCTTTGAAGACAGCCATATACCACTTTATCAATGGCTATCGGCTATTCAGTTTCTTTGCTCAAGTAAAAAGGGTATGAGCGCTCACCAGCTACATAGGATGCTGAACATAACCTACAAGTCTGCCTGGTTCATGGCTCACAGAATACGCTATGCTATGGGTCAACCACCACTAACCGAAAAACTACAAGGCATTGTTGAGGCTGATGAAACCTACATCGGCGGTAAGGCTCATGGCAAGCGTGGACGTGGTGCTGAAAACAAAACGCCGGTATTTGCTCTAGTTCAGCGTGGTGGTGATGTGCGTTCATTCAAGGCGGAACGAGTTACAGCTAAAAACCTAAAGGCAATGATACGAGAGAATGTAGATAGAAAATCAACCATAATGACCGATGAATTTTTAGCCTATAAAGGACTTGATAAAGAGTTCGCTGACCATCAAACTGTTAATCACGGCTCAGGTGAGTATGTCAGGGGCAATGCTCATACGAACTATGCTGAGGGATATTTTAGCCTACTCAAAAGAGGTATAATCGGAGTCTATCACCATGTCAGCAAACAACACCTAGACCGCTATCTTGACGAGTTCAACTTCAGGTATAATAGCCGTAATATCGACGATAATTTGAGATTAGTTCTTGCAGTAGAAGGTGCAAAAGGTAAGCGGTTGATGTTGAGATAAACCAATGGACACCAATGTTCTTCACTACGGCGATAACCTTAAAGTATTGCACAGCTTTTCTGATTCTTCTATCGACCTTGTCTATCTTGACCCTCCCTTTAATAGTAAAGCTACTTACAATGTCCTTTTCAAAGAACCTACTGGCGAACCATCCAAAGCTCAAATAACAGCCTTTGAGGACACATGGCATTGGGGGACTGAATCCCAATACGCTTTAGATGAGATTATGAGTTCAGTTACTACACCAATCGCTGTAAAGGAATTGATGAGAGTCCTCCCTAATTTTCTTGGCAATCGGACAGATATGAGAGCATATCTAGTGATGATGTGCATTAGACTATTAGAGTTAAGGCGAGTTTTAAAGGATACAGGTTCTATTTACCTGCATTGCGATACCACAGCGGGTCATTATCTCAAAATACTTATGGATGCGATATTCGGTGGTAACAATTTCAGGAATGAAATTATTTGGCAGAAAATACGAGTAACCAAAGCACAAACTCGTGGATTTGGTAATGTAAGCGACCTGATTCTTTTCTACACAAAAACAGAGGATTTTATATTCAATCCACAAGTTAGAGGATTAGACCCAAAGTACATAGAATCACATTATAAAGCAGACCCCATGTCAGGCAAATTATATCGAACCGTATCTATGTTACAAAAAGGTGGTGGGCCACCTAGAAAGTTTGGTGATGTTGTTTTGGCTCCGCCAGAAGGCAGGCATTGGATTTGGAGTCAAGACCGGATTGACCAAGCAATGAAGGCTGGCTTAATCCGTTTCACCAGTAAAGGAAGACCAGAAAAGCTACAATTCTATGATGACATAAAAGGCGATGTGGTTGACAATATCTGGACAGATATACCTCCAATAAATGCACAAGCCAGAGAACGTTTGCCATACCCCACACAAAAGCCAGAGGCATTGTTGGAACGCATCATATCGGCATCTTCAAATGAAGGAGATATTGTCCTTGACCCATTTTGCGGTTGTGGTACTGCTTTAGTTGCTGCACAAAGATTGAACCGCAGGTGGATAGGTATTGATATTACACACCTTGCCATAAGTATTATGAAGCTGCGTCTAGCCAAATACTTCCCAACAGTTGTTGTTAAAGTCATTGGTGACCCCACAGACTTAACTGGAGCCAAAAACTTGTTTGAATATGACCACTATGAGTTCCAGTATTGGGCAGTAGACCGGATAGGTGGGCAACCTTATGGAGATAAGAAAAAAGGGGCTGATACGGGTATAGATGGCTATCTCTATTTTCAGGATGAGAAAGGTAAATTCAAAAGGGCAATCATATCAGTAAAAGGCGGTAAGAATGTGCATGTAGATAAGGTTAGGGAACTTTGCCACGTTGTTGACAGAGAAAAAGCAGAGATGGGTATTTTTATTTCTTTAGAAAAACCAACTAGCGAAATGAAACAAGAGGCATCAATGCAACCACTATACAAATCACCACTAGGCATAAGTTACTCAAAAATCCAAATCCTTACAATAGAAGAGATGTTAAATGGAAAGATGCCCAAAATGCCACCAAAAATAACGCCGGTTCAAATAGCTACTACACCCAAGAGAATAGATTCTGGAAAGGTAAAAATGCTTTGATTATGAAGATGTGGGGCTATCATGGCATGCCTTGTCAGTTGTTTTAACTTCTGGTTTTTTGCTCTCAGGTTTTACCTGCAAAATAGCCTCGACAGCCTCACCAAACTTTAGAGGACGAAGCGATAATCTGCTATTGTTATTCTTGCCGTTTTTCCGTTTGTCCATTTTTTACCTTGACAGAACACGTTAACCGTAATGATATAATAGGAACTGATGGCGACGTGGAGGAATTTGGTAGACTCAAACGACTCGCACTCGTTTGCTCATCAGAGCGTGTGAGTTCAAATCCCATCGTCGCCATCAGCCAACAAATTATGTTGTATATTCACTATAACACATTATAATCTAGCAATCAAACTGACCCTTTTTGTGGCTATGGAACTATGAAAAAGCATCAGGCTTTTACATATCATACAAACCCATTAGCCTTAGAGCAAGGCGATGTACGAGGTGGTATGCCTCAGGAGGTAAAACATGCGACTTTGGGAACTACCATTGGTGCTCATAATCCTATGGATTTCCCTACTAATCGCTAGCCAAATGTTCTCATAGATGAGAGAATAATATGAGAACAACAAAGACCTTGCTCTAAGGCTAATGTGGTTTGTCATGTATATAAATGCCATTGATTCGATGACAGAAAATACAAAGGCTTGATATGAACATAACAATATTCCTCTTCGTTCTTAGCAGTTTGTCACTTATTGCAGGGCTTGTTATAGTCTTCGCAGGAATTTCTTGGCTTGAACCATTTAAGAACTTCGGTATCTGGCTAACCGTTTGTAGTTTTATTGTTACCATAGTCATAGCCATACTTTTCAGTGGAAAGAAATCTAGTAATCATTGATGACTTTCCATATACCCGCATTAACTTCAGATAGATTGCAAACCCTAATGTTACAAATCCGTAGCATATCATTGCGATAGGGCAACACCAAAGACTAACACCGAGAGCCATGACAAAAAAATCTATTGAGAGAAGGATAACAAAAAACTGTCTTTTTCTAACTCCCCAACCTTTGAATGACCACACCATCATATTTCACCACCATCAAGTCTAATGAGTACAAATCATCAGGTGATTATAAGTTTCATCCCTCTTTTATTAGTGTTTCTTTTACTCATGTTTGACATTGGTAATATCGCTACAGTGAATGGACTACTTTTAGATGTACAAGGCTGGGATAGAGCGGTAGCATCATTTGTAATTAGTGCTTTTATTGAATTAGCTCTCATCGTTATTTTTATAGCTATTAGGGAAATTTTGAAGAGGATTTAGATAGTCGTTCTTTATGACTTGGTAATGCTAAGACTACTAAAACTATTACACCCAAAATAATGCAAGGAAGACCAAAAGCAAAAATCTTTAAAGCATAAGTCCCTATAGCTGAAACAATTATGGCAACATATAACCAAAGGTATAATACCCACTGGCTTTTAATCCGTGAGTAGATTCTTCTTAATGGGTTTGTGAAGTATACAAATGCCTATTTTTATATGACAGCATAATATCATATGCTTATAAATATATGCTCAAATTTTAATGTCACTGATACCGAAACCATCCCATTCGCCTACAGGCTTGCTTGATGTGAGAACAAATCCTTTTCTACCCCTTTCATCCACATATGAAATAGTTACTTCTCCAACAAGCTGGTAAGTCTCGGGGTTGATAACGAATGTCAGGCCGTCCAATTCCAGGGTCAAATCGGCCTCTAAGATAGTATCCGTGCGCAGGCATAGCGATGCGTCGCAGCAGCCGCTAAAATTAAGCTCAATGCGAATAGGCTGCTGTATACCTTTATCGGCCAGGAATGCTTTGATAACCTGGCCTACGCCCGGCTCCAAATTAATTATAGGAATTGCTTTGCCCCTTTTCTCTGCCTGTTTTGTACCGCTGAGGGTAATTTTATTACGGAATAAGTGCTATTCGGACGCATAGCAGCCGTTTTTAACAGCTTCAACTATTCCCTGTCTTGCGGAGTGATAGGCCAGATATATGGCGCTGGTGATGGCTTTGGCTCGACTGCGGCCATGAGCTACGACGATGTTTCCTTCTAGCCCCAAAAGGCAGGCTCCGCCGTATTCTTTGTAGTCCAGATTTTTAACAGTCGAGGTAAGTTGTACGTATTGGGCTAAGGCAGCCCCAGTTAGGTAACGGTCGATTTGAGCCGCTTGTCCCAATTCCAATAAACTCTGGACAACTTGCGAATACCCTTCTATAGTCTTAACCAGTACGTTACCGGTGAAGCCGTCAGTGACAATTACGTCAGCTTTACCCTGCAGGACGTCAAAACCTTCTATATTGCCGATGAAGTTCAGGTCGGTCTTTTTTATAAGCTGGTGGGCCTCCTTGGCCAAAGTGCTGCCTTTAAGTTCCTCTGAGCCAATATTTAATAATCCCACTCGTGGTGAGCTTATATCAAGAATCTGTTTAGCTAGAATGTTTGCGAGCTGGGCAAACTGAACCAGAAAGATGGGGCGACAGTTGACGTTGACCCCGGCATCAATAATTAGAGTCGGTTGAGGTTGATTGAGATAAGCTACGGCGCACAATGCCAACCGCTGGACGCCCTCTATCGCCTTCAGGTTGAGAAATGAGGCGACTACTGTGGCCCCCGTGCTACCAGCGGAGACGAAGCCGTCGGCAATGCCATCTTTTACCAGTCTGGCTCCGACCACTACTGACGAATCCGGTTTGTTCTGAACTGACTGTATCGGCTCCTCACCGTCCATGACGACCTGGCTGGCTTGGACGATGGTAATGTTTGACTTTCTCGTGGAGCGCCTGAGCAGCATCTCGAGCACAGGTTTATTGCCGACTAGCGCAATATCTATCGGAAACTCTCTAGCTGCTTCAATGGCACCTTTGATAACTTCTCGAGGAGCATACTCACCGCCTGCAGCATCTACAGCAATTAACATCTAAGTTGCACCTCAAATCTCCAGCGCTCTGCTGGATGGCTAGAGACTTTAGCGAGTTCACAGTGTTTTGTCAAGGACAGCCCCAGTAATTTTTGAAAAGGTATCCGTAAAAAGCCTATAATTCAAAGGTTGCCGTTAAGAAGTCAGCGAAGCTAATAACGATGCATGAGCTATCTATAACACAGAGTATACTGGATATTGTCTTAGACCAGGCTAAGGCGGCTCAGGCAAAAAAGGTCACCAGGATAAATCTGGTTATTGGTGAACTATCAGGGGTCGTCAGCGATTGCGTTCAATTCTACTTTGATTTTCTCAAGAAAGGCAATGCAGCCGAGGAAGCAACTCTTGATTTTAAACTGGTACCGATAGAGCTACGGTGTCGGGATTGCCAGACTGTCTTTCATCCCAACGACTCCGCCTGGATTTGTCCAAATTGCCAGGGCACTGGTCTTGATGTGATTGGCGGACAAGAATCGTACATCGAAAGTATTGAAGTCGAGCCATAAAATGGAAGTAGTGAAAAATCAACTATCATAACTACTTAAACATGAGGACACCGGACGTAATTGTTAAAGGGAAAGATAATGGAGAGAGTATGGTCATCTATTATAAGACGGCCAAAGGGACCGATGTCTTTGGATTGGCTATACCTAATATATATGCCGATGCCGATTGGGACCTTGGGCCGACATGGTGCTATCTGATTTTCGGCCAGAGGACCACCCTGATTGATACCGGACGGCTGGGAAACTTCGAGGTTTTTGCGTCTGTTTTGAAGTCAATCGGCAAAAAATTTTCTGATATTGATAGGATAATTGTTACCCATAGCCATGAAGACCACGACGGTAATGTGGCGGAAATACTGTCGGCGGCGCAGGCTGAATTATGGGCACATACAATTTACCACCAGATGATTTCTTATCATCCCCATATAACAGACGGTGCTCCGCATCCTGAGCTGCCTGGTTCTTGCCGTATGTGTAGAATGCCTGAAAGCTTCTATTATACGAACTGTGTGCCATATCATAAGGCAAGAAGTTCGCTGAATATTGATGTTGCTATCGGGGATGGTCAAGAGTTGACGGCCGAGGACCTTAGTTTCGTATTTACGCCGGGACACAGCCCTGACTCGCTCTGCATAGTTTTGGAGGATGAGGTCATATTTACCGGCGATACTTTGCTCCCAGACATCACCTCGCAGCCTTCCTTGGCATATGCCTTCAAGGTTAATCATAGAATTTTGCCGGAAGAATATCAGCAGAGAAATGATGTTTATGGCTTAATGAACTATATCAAGTCTTTAAACAAAATCGCTAATTTACGCTCTCAGCCCCTTAAAGGTACATTTCCGGCTCATCGACTTTTTTATAATGGTCAGTTCAACCTGCTTGACAGTTGCCAGCGGGCTAAGGAGATTATCCGGTTCCATATTGACCGCTGCCGTGATATCTTGAGAATTATTGATAGTAAACCGGCTGAACTAAAAGATATAGTAGTCCAGCATTTTCCACCTTCGAGGCTTACTGGCATGGGCAAATCTCTGGCGGAAAACGAAATCAGAGCTCATCTGGAGATTATGGAGGACTGCGGCGATATTATCTGGAAGCGTGGGAACAAAGATATTATTGAACGAACCGGGACAAGCAATTGCCTGGATGCCATAGGCTTGTATTTGTGTTAATCGGAATCGAACCGCTAAGTCCACCGCTTAATAGTGTGTACTGCCGTGGCTTTGGAGCTGGCACGAATTCTCCTGCCAACGTTGAGACCCAGCTCCTCGGCTGACCTTTTGGTTATAACTCCGAGTAATGGAAAACCGCAGTCTACTTCGATTCTCACTAGCGGTCCCACTGACGCTATTTTGGTTATTTCGCCCTTAAATACATTTCTGGCGCTGGTTCTGCCTTTTGCCAGGGTAAAGGTTATGTCTTCAGGCCTGATAAGGGCGTAGACAGCATCACCTATTTCATAGTCAGAGATAGCCTGTACGGTGCTGCTATTCACTTGTATGGTCACCAGATTGTCATCTTTGTCTACTATCACACCCTTTAAGATGTTTTCCACGCCGACGAACTGCGCTACCTCCATGTTCGTGGGCAGACAGAATATGTCGTTGGGGCTGCCTATCTGTAATACTTTGCCAGCTATGAGGACGCCGATTCTATCGGCCAGACGCTGCCCCTGTGACATATTATGGGTCGCCATCACCATGGTCGCCTTTCGCTCTCGAATTACGTGGGCTAAAACCTCTTCTACTTTTGCAGTAGAAACAGGGTCAAGATTGGCGGTAGGTTCGTCGAGGAACAGCAATTCCGGCTCTGTAACTAAGGCTCGGGCAATAGCCACTCGCTGCGTTTCACCTCCGGATAAATTTTTAGCCTTTCTATTCCTGTATTCAGCTAGGTCAACAAGTTCCAGCGCGTTATCCACCTTCCTGCGTGTGGTCTCATTCTTCTCTCGCCGCCATCTGAGACCACAAGCGACGTTATCGTAGACGCTCATGGAGAACACGATTGGCTTCTGTTGCACAAATGACATCCGCCGCCGCATACCTGTTCGTTGGCTTCTGTACTGTGAAACATCAACCCCATCGAAGTAAATACTGCCTGAGGCTGGCGATTCAAGGAGATCCAGCAGTCTGAGCAGCGTCGTTTTGCCGGCTCCGGTAGGACCGATTAGGGCAAATACCTCGCCACTGTTAATCTTAAGATTTACATCTTTCAAGACCGGGTGTCTATCATATTCGTGTCTCAAGTTCAAGGTTTCCAGTAAAACCATCGATTCCTACCTTTGTTGTAGTCTACTGAGAGAAAAATTTATGATAAGCGCTATGCTGATAAGTATTATCCCGAGAGCGACGGACAGCACGATATCCCCCTTCGACGTTTCCAGAGAAATAGCGGTGGTCATTACCCTGGTGTAGCCACGTATATTACCACCCACCATCAAAGCCAGCCCGACTTCTGATATAGCTCTGCCAAATCCAAGTATCATGGCAGAGTGAATAGCATATCTAGCTTCTCTTATGACTATTGTCGTCGCTTGGAACTGGCTGGCGCCGATGGCTATGGCTGTTTCATACGCGGCCTGGTCCACGCTTTTTAAAGCAACTATCACCAGGCCCAACATTATTGGAGATATCAGTATTACTTGACCTATCACCATGACTTGAGGCGTGAATAGTAGCTCCAGGAATCCCAACGGTCCGGAGTGAGAAAAAAGCAAAAATACTATCAGACCAACGGCCACAGTGGGCACACTGTAGAAGGTCTGTATAAAATTTATTACAGTCCTCTTACCACGGAAATTGTTGAAGTGAATAAGGCTGCCCAGGGGTAAACACATCAAACCGGCAATGATGGTTGAAGAGATGGAGATGACCAGCGTTCTGGCGGTGATTTCCAAAACTTCAGGGTCAAGTGTGACAATAAGTTCAATTGCTTTTAGAAACCCTTGCCATATTGCAATCAATTCATCTCACCGCCTTAACCAATTATGCTATCGATGTTGCCGAGTTGACTACCGCCTGCGCCTATTTTTAAAACTTGTTACTGAACCGGTTTTGTATATTTCTCAGGGGGTGGACAACCTTCCATGTTGCAACTGCCATCAGTTAGAGGGAAGAACAGAGGCCTGCCGTATTCAGCTTTACCGTAGCTGCCGATTACACCCTGGATTTCGGGCGAAATGAGCCAGTTAATGAATTTGTTGGCAGTATCGATATTTGTAACCTTTGTTGTGTCAGGATTGACGGCAATAGCATCATATACGTTGAGAAAGATGGGGTCCTGCTCTACCAGAGACACAATGGTCAAGTTATTTTTCTTTGAATAGGCGAGGAATGTGGATATGTCGGCCAGAACATAAGTTTGCTGTTCATTAGCCATTTGTAGAGTTGGTCCCATTCCCTTGCCGGCTTCTACATACCATTTTCCTGACTTCTCAATATCAGCATAATTGAAGCCGGCTTTGCTCCAGATTAGTTTTTCCTTGGAGTGAGTCCCGGAGTTATCGCCTCTGGAAATAAACTTGACAGTATCCGGGTCTTTCATACCTGCCTCGTATATTTTCTTGAAGGCTTCGGTTGCCGTTGAACCTTTAATCCCTGCTGGGTCATTCGGTGGACCTATAATTAGGAAGAAATTGTAGGCAAAGTATCTTTGGTTAATCCCGTAACCTTGAGCAATGAATAGGGCTTCAGCAGCGGGGTCATGTACCACAACCGCGTCCACGTCGCCCCTCCTACCATATTCGAGTGCAATCCCCGTGCCGGCGTAGATTATATCCATTTCCACATCGGCATATTTCTCAAACATAGGCTCCAGATAATACCACAGTCCTGTGTCATAAAGGCTGGTGGTGGTAGCGATTTTAAATCTTGCTTTGGCGGCATGGACTGGATACTGCGGGACTGATGGGGCAGGCGGTGCACATCCAATTAAGAAAGAGAGAATAACCGTTACCGCAATTAGTATCGAAAGTATCTTAAGATTTTTTTTGTTCATTCGCCAAAACTCCTTGTGATTTTTAAACCAAATACATTATTCTCAGGCACGAAGCGAAAGGATTAGCCAACCGGGTCTCGCTTTAAAGAAATTGGGGGCGACTTATTAGCAGCTTGCAGCTGTGCAATATAGGAGGAACAAATAGTTATTTTGTTGAGGTTAAGGCAAGCTAGTGAGCCTTGCTGGCTTGAAAAACAGTCGGGGTAAAAGGTGTGGAAATATAAGCCAAATTGTTGCCAAAAATAAAGCGCCGCTGTTATCAGGGCGCTTTTACTGGCAAATGTAATTACTTTCAACTCTGCTCTCCTTTCCAAACATGGGAGGCGTCACCGTTTCCAGCGGCACCCTATCGGCCGATGCCCTTGGCTATTCCTTTAGGGCAAAAGGCTCGGAAAGCTGCTATCGAACTGGTGGCATTTTAGCATAATAATTTCCGGCTTACAATGCCCCCTCATCAGATTGCTGCCCTTGTGTAATGGTAGACAATAAGTAAAATTTTCAGAAATATTAGTTGAGTCTGACTATTTCTATGCCATGATTGTCAAGCATTAAAGTTAGTGCTAATATTATCGGTAACCTTAAAAAGGATATTAGTGAGCCGTAAGCCACAATTAACATCTCCAAAAGGTCTTAGATACCGCAGGCAAGCATTGGAATACTTTATAGCCATATTCTTATCTGTTGCGGCATTTGGTGTTTTGGCATTAACATTATTGTACTATCAGGCTGCGCCTTTCATTTCTGCCAACTACATCCAGGTGACCGAGGGGACAATATTTACCAGGCTTTACCTGTTGGCATTGACAATTCTGCTTGTTCCGGCGGCCGTGGTTTCATGGTACTTACTGCGCATTAGCGGCAGGCAAAAGCTCCTGAAGGAACAGGTGGAGTTTTATGCCCAGCTTTTCTACGCCACCACCGATTCAATCATGGTTCACGATTTGAACGGCAAGTGCATTTACGCTAATGAGTATGCTTGCCGATTTTATGGTTACGAGGAAGAGGAGCTATTACGGATAAATCTTTATGAACTGAATGCTCCAGAGCAGGTGAAGACAGTTGAGGCAAATGTTATAGAGTTAAGGGAGAAAGGCCAGTTAACCTTCGAGTCAGTTCATATATGTAAGAATAAATCTATAACGCCGGTGGAAGTAAATAGCCGCATTATCGACTCAGGCGGTCGAAAGCTAATAGTGAGCGCTGTTCGTGACATCGGCGAGGAAAAACGGACGGCGGAAGAGCTAAGGCAGACTTCACTGAGATTACAAAGGGCGATTGAGGGTGCTATCAATGCCGTTGCCTTGACCACTGAGATTAGAGACCCCTACACTGTTGGCCACCAGCACCGCGTAGCCAAGTTGGCTTGTTCCATTGGCAGAGAGCTCGGACTTTCCAATGAGCAGATTGAAGGTTTTCGCATTGCTGGGACACTACATGATATCGGCAAAATATATGTGCCCGCGGAGATTCTCAGCCGTCCGGGCCGTTTAAGACAAAACGAAATCAATCTGGTCAAGGACCACGCCCAAGTGGGCTATGACCTACTAAGTACAATAGAGTTTCCCTGGCCTGTGGCCCAGATAGTCCTTCAACATCATGAAAGGATGAATGGCTCCGGATACCCTTTGGGGCTTTCCGGAGACGAGATTCTAATTGAGGCAAAAATAATGAGTGTGGCTGACGTTGTTGAAGCTATGGCCTCCCACCGTCCCTACCGTCCAGCCTTGAGCATAGAGG
>JBAVQV010000108.1:0-15904 GCA_049694415.1 Dehalococcoidia bacterium | reverse complement strand
GCCGGGCCCTTGGCCGGTGCTTTCATTTCCATCTTCTCCCCCAGTTTGCCGGCTTTGGCTTTAGCTATGAGCTCGTCTTCTCTCTTTACGTCTTCCAGAGTCTTGGGCTTGGTTTCCGGCGGTGGCGTCTCCAAGCCGTATTTCCATTCCAGGAATCGCATACCGGTTTGAGGATAAAGTGCATAGACAAGAACGTCACCGATGTCCTTGGCAATATCTTTAGTCGCTTCTTTAGCTTTTTCCAGTTCCGGCTGGAGAATATCCGCCGGCCGCGAGGTTATGGGTTTCTCCCCTCGTTCGTAGCCTTTGAGCACTATTTTTTGTATCTCTTTGTCAATCGGGGCGGGCGGTTTACCGTACAGACCATAGACGTAGTCTTTGACTTCTTTGGATATCATTTTGTATCTGCCAAAGAGGACGTTTTGAACCGCCTGAACGCCGACAATCTGGCTGGTGGGAGTTACCAGAGGCGGATAGCCCAGCTCTTTTCGAGTTCGGGGAAGTTCGGCGTAGACCTCCTGAAGGCGGTCGAGTGCATTGGCTTCCCTTAGCTGGGCGACCATGTTGCTGAACATGCCGCCAGGGATTTGATGCCACAGCACACCGGTGTCGATAACAGATATCTTCGTGGTGTCTAAGAAGTCCCGGTATTTGGGGGCGATAGACTCGAAGTATTCTCCCAGTTTGAGCAGTCGCTGCAGGTCGAGACCTGTATCTCTGGGTCCGCCGCTAAGAGCGACCACAATCGGCTCTACTGCCGGGTGAGCGGTACGTAAGGCGAAGGGGGCAATGCAGGTATCTATATAATCGACGCCAGCCTCGATGGCTCTAAAATAGCTCATATAGGCCATGCCACTGGTGAAGTGGCTGTGAAGGTTAACCGGTATCTTCAGCGCCTGCTTTAAAGCTTTGACCAGTTCAAAAGCATCATCTGGAGAGATAAGTCCAGCCATGTCCTTAATGCACAGGCTGTCCGCTCCCATGTCCTGAATAACAAGCGCCTTGTTTACAAAATAATCAATGTTGTATATCGGGCCACCCAGCTTAGGTTCTGTTAGAGAGTAGCTCAGGGAACCCTGAATGTGCTTCTTTTTATCCTTGATGGCCTTGAAGGCGGTTATGAAGTTGCGTTCATCATTAACAGCATCGAAGACGCGGAAAACGTCTATGCCACAGTCAGCAGCATGATGAACGAAGGCGGTTACTATGTCATCGGCGTAGTTGCGATAGCCGACCAGGTTCTGACCGCGCAGCAGCATTTGCAATCTGGTATCCGGCATCAGTTTTTTCAAGATGCGGATTCTTTCCCAGGGGTCTTCATTCAGGAACCGTGTCATAACGTCAAAAGTGGCACCGCCCCAGACTTCCATAGACCAGAATCCTGCTTTATTCATTTCAGGAGCAATGGGCTCCATATCAGCAGTGCGCATCCTGGTGGCAAAAAGGGATTGGTGTCCGTCACGCAGAGTAAGGTCGGTAATTCTTAATGGATTTTTGCCGCTTCCCTTAGTTGGGCTCATGCTTGTGTCTCCTCTCAAATTGACTGTTAACTTTGTCTTCTATCGATTAGTTCTTCTGGCCTGCCATCGGCTTCTAGCTCTAATCAACTCCTGGCGTCCAAAAAGCCGCCACGGACTGACTTCAGGGGGTGGCATGGCTCTGGAAAGCAATGCCCTGGCTGGCTTCTCCTGTTCCATATACGAATTGATTGCCACTGCTATGGCGGCTACCACTGATTTGTTCATTTCACCATTTTCTAAAGGGGGATGTTGCCGTGTTTCTTGGGCGGATTGGTATCAGATTTGTTACTGAGCATTTCCAGGGCTTTAATCAGTTTCGGTCGTGTGCTCCTGGGGTCGATAACATCATCAATGTATCCTTTGCTGGCGGCGATATAAGGATTGGCAAACTTATCTCTATATTCAGCAATTAGTTTCTGTCGAGTCTCCTCCGGCTTTTGCGATTTATCTATGGTGTCTTTGAAGATGATGTTCACAGCGCCATCCGGTCCCATTACCGCGATTTCGGCTGTCGGCCAGGCGTAATTGATATCGCCGCGCAGGTTTTTGCTGCTCATAACTACAAAAGCGCCGCCGTAAGCTTTGCGGGTGATAACACTTACTTTGGGTACGGTGGCTTCAGCATAGGCATAGAGAAACTTGGCGCCATGCCTGATAATGCCCCTGTATTCCTGGTCGCTGCCCGGCATGTAACCCGGTACGTCTACGAGCGTAATTAGTGGAATGTTGAAACAGTCGCAGAATCGGACAAACCTGGCGCCTTTGTCTGCAGCATCGACATCGATGACGCCGGCATACACTGACGGTTGCTGGGCGACTATACCGACGCTATGCCCACCCATTCTGGCGAAGCCGACAATGAGGTTTCGGGCAAAATTATCATGCACCTCCATAAAATCGCCGTTGTCTATTATTTTGAGTATGACTTTTTTCATGTCATAGGTTTTGTTCGGGTCATCAGGTATAAGGTGAAGAAGTTCCTCATCCGTCCGATTCGGGTCATCACCGGTATCCTTAAACGGCGGGTCATCCAGGTTGTTTTGGGGCACAAAGCTCAGCAGCCGGCGTATCGCCTCGAGACATTGTTTATCATCCCCGGCTACGAAATGGCAGTTGCCGCTTTTGGTGGCATGTGTCATGGCGCCGCCCAGTTCCTCCAGATTGACCTCTTCGCCGGTCACTGCCTTAATCACTGCTGGTCCGGTGATATACATTTGGCCTGTGTTCTTTACCATGAAGATGAAGTCGGTTATGGCTGGTGAATAGACAGCACCGCCGGCACATGGTCCCATAACTGCCGAAATTTGGGGGATGACGCCTGAATAAATGGTGTTGCGCATGAAGATGTCACCATAGCCTGCCAGGCTGTCCACGCCCTCCTGGATGCGGGCGCCACCCGAATCCAGCAAGCCGATGATAGGTGCGCCATTTTTAGCTGACAGGTCCATGACTTTACAGATTTTTTCCGAAGCTACTTTTGACAGCGAGCCGCCGAAAACGGTGAAATCCTGGGAAAAGACGAAAGTCGTCCGTCCATTGACTTTGCCATACCCGGTAACTACGGCATCGCCCGGAACTCTCTGCTCATCAACTCCGAAATCGGTGCAGCGGTGCAGGGCAAACGGGTCGAGTTCTTCAAAGGTGCCCGGGTCGAACAGCAGCTGAATGCGCTCCCTGGCGGTAAGCTTGCCCTTCTTGTGCTGTGCTTCAATGCGCTGGACGCCACCGGCAGCCACAGACTGTTCTCTTAATTTGTTTAATTCGGTTATCTTCTCCTCGATTCCCATTATCTTACCTTTCCCTGTACGATTGGTGGCAGATAGCATTGTAACATATTTCGCCGAATATTGAATAGCGTATAATCACATAGCATGATAGAATAAAAACCTGATGGCTGACCGTGTGAGCAAAGCTTTATTGATACAATGGCGGAAGGCCAGGGGTGGTACGTCTCTGGGTGTAACCAATTGCGGAAAAACCGTTTTTTGCTGGGGAGAACGGACGTATGTCATGGGCATTATCAACGTCTCTCCCGATTCCTTTTCCGGCGACGGCCTGGCCAGTACCGATGCTGCCGTAGCTCAAGCGCAACGCTTTGTCGATGAAGGTGTTGATATACTTGATGTCGGCGGTGAATCTACCCGCCCGAATTCGGCTCCGATAACAGTTGATGAGGAATTGCGGCGGGTGATACCGGTGCTGGAGCGGCTGGCTGGCAAGGTGAAGGTGCCTCTGAGTGTTGATACCTATAAGTTTGAGGTGGCTCGTCGGGCGCTGTACGCCGGGGCAGAGATGCTAAATGATATCTGGGGGCTGAAGCAGGAGCCGAGATTGGCTAAGCTGGCAGCAGAACAAGGCTTGCCCATAATCTTGATGAGCAATCAGAGGGATAAGCCTCAGCGCAATATCGTCTCTGCAGTCCTTTCTGATTTGAAACGGTCTATAGACTTAGCACTGGATGCCGGTGTGCCCTGGGAGAATATCATCGTTGACCCGGGCATTGGATTTGGTAAAAAGCTGGAACAGAACCTCGAGCTGGTGCGCCGGCTTGACGAGCTTAAGGTGCTGGGCAGACCAATCCTTTTGGGCACTTCGCGTAAATCGATGATTGGGCTGGTTCTGGATTTGCCACCGGAACAGCGTCTGGAGGGGACGGCAGCCAGTATTGCCATCGGCATCGCCAGAGGTGCTGATATGGTTCGAGTACATGACGTTAAAGAGATGATGCGCGTCTGCCGCATGAGCGATGCTATTGTCAGGGGCAAATAAAAATGGCGACTGTCTATCTCGGTCTCGGCTCCAATCTGGGCGACAGGAAACAGAACCTGGCTAAAGCACTAGAACTACTGTCACCAGAGGCGACTGTGGAAAAGCTGTCGTCCATTTATGAGACTGAGCCAGTTGGCTATGAACAGCAGCCACTTTTCTTAAATGCTGTGTGCCGTATTTCTACGGAGTTGAAGCCCAGGCAGATATTGCGTCTGGCTAAGAAAATCGAAGCTAAGATGGGCAGGACGCCCAGCTTTCCCAATGCACCCAGATCCATTGATATCGACATACTTTTCTACGGCGATGAGGTTTTCAGCAGTAAAGAATTGATTATACCCCATCCTCGCTTAACTGAGCGGGCTTTCGTGCTGGTGCCGCTGGCGGAAATCGCCCCGGATATTGTTCATCCTAGCAGTGGCAAAGCTATCAAAAAACTGTTGACTGATTTGGGAACTGTGACCGGTGTTCACCAGTGGGCTGAAGCTGAAGAGATTTTTAGGAGGCAAGATGTATCAAGTATCAGTTGAAGGGCATTTCGATGCCGCCCATTATCTCAGAGACTATGGCGGCAAGTGTGAGAATGTGCATGGGCACCGCTTTAAGGTGGTGGTCAGCTTGAAGGCAATCAAGCTAAATAAAATCGGCCTGGCTTACGATTTCGTGGAACTGAAGCGCCATCTGGGTGAAGTGCTTGCCCGATTCGACCACACATCGCTCAACGATGTGCCGCCTTTCGATAAAATCAACCCGTCTTCGGAAAATATTGCGGTGACTATTTATGATGAGCTTAAAGGGCGTTTCTCCGGAGGCGTAACGCTATCAAGCGTTGAGGTCTGGGAATCACCCGAAAGCTGCGTGACTTATAGTCCTGAATAGCTAGCTCTTCAGATTCGGTGGTAGCAGGTTGGGTATGCTATCCGTAATGGGGTAGCCGTGGTTACATTTATTACAGAATAGCGAGCCGGTAACCACCTCGCCCTCTTTCTCCTCGGTAACTTTTAGTTTAAGTGCGCTCTTGCACACCGGACAAGCTAATATATCCATCAACTCTTTTTTCATGCAGCAATTATCCTACTTCAATTCGGAGTAAGCTGTCAATCTGGCGTACTCGCCTAGTATACTTTTTCCCTCTCCCTTGATGGGAGAAGCTAGGTGAGGGTGAAAACTGAAATCCCAAATCACAATCAAAATCGCTGCAATCACTTATAATCGTTGTAATCTGAAACAATCGCTGTAATCGAAAAATTTAAACTGGATTTTTTATCTGCATTTTTGATTTTTTAAACCTTGCCACGCTTCGCTCACAATCCCATTCTGCGTCCTGTCATTCTGAGTCCTTCGCTAATGTCATTCTGAGCGCAGCGAAGAATCTCACGTTTATCCTCCTTGCCTCTAAGCTGCCATTGCGTTAGACTGATAACATAACAAGAGACGGTCCATGGTAGAGCTGACATTCTACGGCGGCGTCAAGGAAATCGGCGGCAACAAAATTCTCCTTGAGGATGGAGAGCGACGGCTGTTCCTAGACTTCGGCTTTCCTTACAAACGGCACAAGCAATTTTATGAAGAATACCTGAAGCCTCGCGGCGGTGCCGGCTTGCTCGACCCTCTGACGATGGGGTTGCTGCCGCCATTGGAAGGCCTTTATCGGGATGACCTGGTGACGCCTGGTCTCTGGGCGCAGTTCCGGGATGTCCCTTCCTATCGTAAACTCGACCGACTGGACGGCTTGCTGCTGTCCCATGCCCATCTCGACCACTCAGGCCATATCGCTTTTCTCAGGGATGATATCCCGGTCTACTCGACTGTAACTACTGCCTTTATTGCCAAGGCGGTGCAGGATTCAGGGAAGGCGGACTTTGACCAGCAGGTATGTTATTTCGACCATAAGGAACCAGGGCGTCCCTCAAATTGGAAACAGGAGGCGCTGCTTACCACTGATAAAAAGCAGCAGCGGCAGTTTTGCCTTGCCGATGCAGAGCTAAAGGCTTTAAGCGAAGATGCTGTTAAATTCTGGCTTAAATCTCCGGGACAAAAACCGCTTATCTCCTGTGCTCTGAACAGCCACAGTGGCTGCAGCTTCAAACTGCGTTGTTTCCCAGTTGACCATTCCATCCCCGGCGCCTGTGCCTGGGGTATCGAGACCAGTTCCGGCTGGATTATCTATAGCGGTGACCTGCGGCTGCATGGCAAACGGGAAGAATCTACCAGAAAGTTCATCGAAGAGGCTGGCAAATTGCGTCCCAGGGCGCTTATCCTGGAAGGTACCAATGTGACCCGCGAAAAGAATGTGGCTGAGCGCGAAGTGTATGAAAATGGTTTTAAGGCTATAAAAGGTGCTGCCGGCCTTGTTATCGCCGATTTCCCTCCCCGGGATGTAGGCCGACTGCTCACCTTCTTGCAGGTTGCTAGGGATACCGGCAGGAAGCTGGCTATACTGCCCAGAGACGCTTATTTATTAAAGACCATGCGTCTACTGGAGCCGGAAATTCCTGATATCGCTCAGGAGGATAGCATTGTCATCTATCAGGACACCATTGCCAGCAAGAGCCCCAACCTGTGGGTGCAGAACTTGTGCAAAGATTACGGCAGCAAGATGATTCTGGCTGAAGATGTGCGTTCGGCTGAGGACAAATTTATCCTCTGTTTCAGCTTCTTTGACATAAACGAGTTGCCCAGCCTTCGCCCCAAGCCGGGCAGCCTGTATGTGTTCAGCTCCAGCGAGCCACATGATGAGGAGCAGGAGATTGATTTCCGTCGATTGCACCACTGGCTTGACCACTTTGGACTGCGAGGTTTTGGTCTGCCTGTAGAAAAGAACGGCGAGTGGGAAATACCCGAAGCGGAGAGAGGATTACATGCCTCCGGTCATGCCTGTGGCCCTGACCTGCTTGAAGTCGCTCGCGGTATAAAGCCCGAAGTCCTCATTCCCGTTCACAGCGAACATCCCGAATTCTACACAGAGCACTTGGGTGGAAGCGGGATTGAGGTCACTTTGCCGGCTGCGGGCGGCACAATTGAGGTGTGAATTTGCAGACAAATAGGTAGCGTCGTGGTTTTTGATGGCTATATAGTTCGAATCCTCTCAGGTGGAGCTGAGGTTACAATAGGTAGAACTTTCAGCTTAACCTTTAATCTCGAAAGATAAAGCATATCTCGTATTGCACTTTTCAAGCCATTGTTAACCCAGCCAAACAAAATAGCACAAGGTTCATTGTGCTGCGACGTGATGATCGTTTTGGTACTCCGCCGGCGAGATCGGTAGGCGTATCTTGTTAGTGGTTCCGACTCCTTGCTGGCTATGTATTTCTATGTGGCCCCCGTGAAGCTCGCTGACTTGTCTTACGTGCACGCCATATATTCTTTATTTCTAGGGTACATTGAATACGCCTAGAAAATGCAACAGAGAACGCAAACCGAAATAACCCAAAAAGGCAAGAAGCATAGCCATAACTGTCTTGCCTGCCCAGCAGGGAAGAAAGAATCTGATGAAACTGAAGCGCGTTGCTCCCATACCAAGAACCATGGGGGTAAGAACCGGATTGGGATAAATAGACAGCAAGAAGACAGCTACCACCCCCGTTTGATTTGGGGAGTCAAGCATTCGCGACATTCTTATCTTTCTTAAGAACCGACCCATTCCCGAGTTTGAAACATCGAAGTTCGGGAGGAACCGGAGCCCACCACGACCGGTCAGATAAATAAGTGCGTAGCCGATAGCATTGCCCAGCCCAGAGACTGTTCCTACTAATACCGGATTCAACAGACTTCCGAGAGTAAAAGTGAGTATCATGCTTGGAGTCGGTATTGGTATCGGCGAGCCAGCGAGTAGGGATATAAGGAAAAGCCCAAAATAACCCTCATGCTCAAGTCGGATTACATATTCCCAGTTATAAATGAGGAAAACAGCAACAGCAACACTTCCGCCTATCGTTGCTGCTAGCAAGCCGACAGCGATATATTTCCTCTTTCTTAAGCTTTCGCTGGTCACAATTGCAGCCCCCATTATATGCAACCAATATGTGTTTTTACAGTTCTTGTCCAAGCTGCCTGCGACGGAAGGACGTAAAAGTGATGGTTCCTGCATGGTTGTTCAATTCTGACGTCAGCTCATTTACTACTCAGTGGTAGTTTCTTGTGGCGGTTACTTCAGCAGACTGCCCTCCCATCTTTCTCCCAGCCATGAAGTAGAAACTTCGTGACGGCCTGCCGCCAGCTAAGGAATGCGCAGTCTACCTTTTATAAATGGTACATTCCGCTAAAAGGTGCAGCGGCAACAAAATACTATTTTGTGACGCTGGCCTCATATTTTTCACAGTATTTCCATGATGCGATGAGGAGGGAGTATCGCAACGCGGAACGCAGTTCAAAATCCCTAGACTTATTGTCGGCGTTTTTGGTACATTTTTGTTAGTTTGACTGAGGGACGATACCGAAAACTCGTCGGAGGCTCGGGCAAAGCCCGAGATGGCTGGGGAGAGTTTATTAGTGACCTTATCGGCCAATGGCTAAAGGCAAAGTGGAAGTCTGCAAGACCTGCCGTTCCACTAGAGCAAGTTGTACAATACCTAGATCCTTTAGCCTTACACAGGCGATAAGTTCGAACCAGCTAGTTGGGTTCACTAGATAATTCCCGAACTTTCGTTTGAGAAGAAGTAGCGTATCCCTGCGCTACAGCAGTTGCTGTAAGGCCAGAATGACTTAATACCACTGAGCTATTGATTGCTGGCAATTAGCCCGTTCATGCTATCTTTTTCTCTCATACTGCAACAAACGTGCTCCTGAGTTCTACATGAAGCGGACGATGCCTAACCAGATATGCCTTTAACACGTCAATAATACACTCAGGGCGGTTTTCACGATTACGGCCGTACTTTTGCGGCACCGCCTGCAAGGTAATGAATGTCGTCGTATAGTACTGGTTGGGCTGTACCTCTTCATTGCCGATGAAAAGCTTCTGAATCCGATGCTCAGGCGGATTCTCAATCTTGAAATAGACATTAAGGCCCAGACAGCGCTTGACATATCCCCCCATCTACTGATAAGGGTCAGCGGAAAAGGAGCGTTCCAAGTTCTCCTCCAGCATAGCTATGACTTCCTCTCCTTTAAGCTCTACTGTGGATATTGGTGGGTTCATGGGAACCATGTTGTAGAGGTCGTTCAGAGTGACATTTCCCGGAACCACCGGTGCCCCGTAGCGCCAGCCATTGGAGAATGCTATCGATGCCCCTGTATGTTCAATTAGAGCTTGAAGAATGAAGTTGTCCATGGTAGATTCCAGGATTCTTCCGCGGTTAAGAGCGGTGGCGGTCTCACCAAAAACCTCGGAGAGGCTGTCCTTGTAGGGGGCAAGGGTTTGTCTTACGAGATCGGCGGCTTCCGGATCAGGCTTGATATCGGCTTCAACTTCAATGAGCTGGTGGCGATAACCTATGATTTTGCCATCATCAACCTTCAAATCCAAGCGACCCAGAAATGAGCCGTGGCAACCCGACTGAATAATCACGGTCTTGCCCTGAATGACCGGATGATAGAGGCGATTATGGGTGTGACCACTGAGGCAGATATCCACACCCGGCACCTCGGACAAAAGTTTCATGTCCTGAGGGAAACCGAGATGGGAGATGAGGATGATAAGGTCAACCTTCTCCCTGGAGCGCAGGGTATCAATGACCTCCGGAAGTTCTTCTCTACCGAGCGTAAAGTACAGTCCCTCGCTGTAGGCAGGTGGCATAGCCTTGTTCACTATGTTGGAGGCAATACCCACCATACCCACCCGCACGTCTCCGATCTCCTTTACGATGTAGGGTGAAAAATCTGTGTTCTTGGTCCCCTTATGGTAGACATTTATCGCTAGGACGGGATAATCCAGTCTGGAGGTAAGCTCCTTAAATACCTTTGGCCCATAGGCAAACTCCCAGTGTGCTGTCATGGCATCAGGTCCCAGCAAGTTCAGAACAGGAACCAGAGCCTGCCCCTGGGTTGTCAGAGCGGGGTAGGTGCCATGAAAGGTATCCCCGCAGTCGCAGAATAGAACCTGCTCTGGGCTCTCAGCTCGAGACTGCTTCAGTAGTGTGGCAATGCGGGCATATCCTCCTGCCGGGCGATAGACCTCACATTCGCCTTTCCAAAATATCTCCTGGTGTAAGTCAAAATAGGCGTGACTATCGTTTAACTGAATGATAATCAATGAGTTTCTATCCATTATTATTCCCTAAGTGTATTCTAACATTAAAAAGCCTCAAGCACATGCCAAACAAGTTTAGAATAGGAGGCATCATTGGGCCAAATAAAAGGATACCATTTTGTTTTGGAAGACAACGCTCTAGAATCAAAAATCAGCGGGTACTTGGAATCTTGTTAATTATTTATACCTTTGCTACTTAGGGGACGAACTTTTTGAAAGCCTCGTATTTCGGGAAATCAATGGCAAAGGTAAACAGAGCCGAAAATCCTAGTAGAAAGATAACCTGGTGCGGAGTGAGTGGAGTGATAATCAAACCGTATATCCCGAGCAGTGCGAATGCGATTATTGCTCCAGTTGTGGCAAAAACCAGCTCTCTACCCGGCCGTGAGGACCAGAAGTATCGCCTTTCTCGCACGATATACACCCTGAACTGGCTGGTAAAAATGAGCATAAGCACAGTAAACGTGCGCAGCTGCTCCAACTCCAGGTGGAAGTAGTGAGTGCCGACGAGAAGCGCGACTACTCCCTCTACGACAAGTAGAGCGCCAACTACCAATGACGCAAAGGTGATGTTCCTCACGTTCCATTTGTTCGGGTTCGCGGTGTATTTCACATTGTCGGTGGCTAGAGACATGGTCACAAAGTCGTTGGCGAAGATGAGCAGGGTCATGCCAAGTAGCGAAACGACCGTGTCATGGAACCAGAAAAAGCCCACCGTAAGCAAGCCGATGACCTGGATCACCTTGGTAACCTTATTGATGACCCATGTTAGCATTCTCTGGTAAATGTGACGGCTTGTCTTTATGGCGTCGATTATCACTCCCACACCTGGCTCGGTCAAGACAGTACTCGCCGATGCCTTGGCAACATCCGTTGAACTACTTACCGCTATCCCCATCTCCGCCTGCTTTAGAGCCGGAGCATCGTTGACCCCATCGCCGGTCATGCCTACCATATGCCCCCTTGACTGAAACAGCTTGACTATCCTGTACTTGTCTTCAGGGTATATCTCAGCGAAGCCATCTGATTCTTCAATCATCTTCGCCTGTTCGGCTTCGTCCATCTTCCTAAATTCTTCCATCCGGATAATCTTATTGCCAATGGATACCTGGCGGGCTATTTCTCTGGCTATAGCGATATTGTCTCCGGTAAGCATTACAGGCTTAACTCCTAGAGTCCTCGCGTGCTCTATCATGGCTTTTGAGTCTGGCCTAGGAGGATCGGCCAGTGACAGCAGCCCTACAAACTGAACATTCTCAGGGGCATCAACCGGCGACCTGGCGACGCCAAGTGTCCGGTATCCCTTCAGCGATAATTCTTCCACTGTTTGATTCACTTTTGCCATATTTGCCTGGTCAAGCCCTCTACAAAGCGATATAACCGTTTGTGGTGCACCCTTAACTACCTTAAAACGTTTACCCCCGGTAGCGACCATAGCCTCCGACCTTTTAGTCGAAGGTTCAAAAGGCGTGAACGAAATTCGCTCATAATAGTTTAGATTGGTTTTGGCTGCCCTAGCATAATCCAGAACCGCTGCGTCGATGGCATCCTTGCCCCGTTCCTGGGATGCTAGGCTGGCCATAACCATTACGTCCTCTTTCGTATACTCGGCAAAAGGTACGACATCACCAACGGAGAGCTTGTTCTGAGTTATGGTTCCGGTCTTGTCAAGGCACAAAACATCTATCGAAGCCGCGTCTTCAATTGAGTCGAGCCTGGTGACCAGTACGCCTTTTCTTGCCAGTTCCATAGCGCCTACTGACTGGACTATGGTCATCACTGCCGGTAGAGCAACAGGTATCGCCGCCATGAGGAAAATGACGGCAAAGGTCAGTATTGGCAGGATGCCTGTTCCGATTACAGCCGCATAGGCAGCAACCAGGACGAGTGCGCCTATACCCAGGAACATCATGTACCTGACTATAGCCAGCATTATCTGTTCCTGGTGGGATTTTGGCCTGGCAGTCTTAACGAGTTCCGCCGTTTTACCAAAGTACGTGTTCGCGCCCGTGTTGACGACGACGCACTTAGCTTCACCTCGACTCACGATGGAGCCCGAGTAAATAATTGCAGATTGCTGTGCATCTACTGGTAGAGACTCACCGGTCAGGATTGACTGGTCGATAGAAAGGTCTCCGCTGATTAGCTTGGCATCGGCCGGGACGATGTCACCCATGCCGATAAAGACAATGTCACCAGGGACAATCTCTTTCGCCTCTATTGTTACCCAGTTGCCATCCCGTAACACCCTGGCTTCAATAGCTAATCGCTTCTTCAAAGCTTCCAGCGCTATTTGTGAGCCGCTTGACTGTATCTGGCCGATTATAGTATTTATCGTGAGGAGGGCAAATATTATTCCGGCCTCCAAATAGTGCTTGAGGACAATCGAAAGTAAAATAGCTAGTTCCAGGAGCCATGGCATGGGACCCCAGTAGCGCGAAAGGAAAGCGAGCACCGGGTTTCCTCTTTTTTCAGTGACCTCATTGAAACCAAATATTTGGACCCGTCGCTGGATCTCAGAGTTGGTCATACCATCCGCGGAAGTCGCAAGTAACCTGAAAGTCTCTTCGGTAGAAATTGCCTCATAGTCAGATGTGTTTTTGACTGCTAAATTGGCTTTCATTGGATTCTCTTAATTTAATCATTTAATCATACTATATTATAACCGTGTTGACCTTAGCGTTGCGTGAAGTATGTCGGGGTCTTACGAAGTGTAAGACGGCTAGCCGAAAAAATCGCATTCAACCGTACCGTCTCTACTGACGCAGTGGTTCGGGAATACCCATGAAGTCCAATGAATGGGTTACAGAACTGATGATGTGAACTTCCGTCGAGCGATTTGGGGGAAGAAGCCCCCAGCCGACGGGACTTGAACTTTGAGCTGTGTTTACATCAGCCACAGGCAGGATATATCTCTGGCTGCGGCAGTAGTAGCCTTATCCCTTATAATGTAATGAACGAAGCCCCACCATTTGAAGGAGGCTTTTTTGTTTTTCTCATCTCCGTCCCCGGACCCCCTGGACGGTGCTAAACGTGCTATATCTTGAGATTTTACCTTATGTATTTTTGTTGGGTGGACGGGACTACACAAATGTCAGTTTTGTTCAATTCACATCACTGTATAGCAACAAGCAGTCAAGGGCACGCCAGGCAAAGCCAGTAAGTGAATAGTGAATGATGTGGTGGCTTATGCCAGCTTGATATCGGAACTGGCAGCGGCTTCTTTGATGAATTGCAGCAGTATGCTGCTGCGCAGGTCGTTGCGGCTCTCCAGCGGGGCGACGAACTTGCCTTTAATCCAGATATGCTGCGGCTCGACAAAGACCAGCACGCGGGGGCCGCTCATAGCTTCGTCCAGGAACCTGGGGTAGCCGTTCTTGAAGACCTGGCCGGCCTGCTTTACATAAACCTCATCCTGGCTCTTCAGTATGCTCTCCAGAAGATGACTCGCCTTCTCTACATTGCTATCGGTGGTTATTGGTATGCGCACCTCGTCGAACATGTAGTCAGAGGAAATGGGCTCGAGGCCTGTCGAGTAGTCCTTGGAGTAGTTCAATACCGGCTGGTCAAGTATTATGAGATTGGGCACGTACAGCAGCCTGCCGGTCAGCTCGCCGCCAAGCTTCTCATCCTCCCCCACCTCTTCGAGTGTGGTGTGAAGCAGTCCTATGTGCCTGACATCGCCTTTTGTGTTGCCGATGCGAATTCTATCTCCCATGTCGTAGATTTTGGAGAAGGTAATGACAAAGAAGGAGAAGAAGCTGGCGGTGTATTTCTGTAGAGCCAGAGCCAGTGCAAGGGCGAGAACAGGCACATATATGGCTACCTGAGGCACATATATTGCCGCCAGTATGGTGGCGGCTGCAAATGCCAGAACGGCAACACATGTCATGACCGTTATGAATAGCTTTGTGCTGCGTCGCTGCTTCTCGGCTTTAAGCACCATGGCTTTTGCATAGCGCCGACCTTCATCATCTGAAAGACGTTCGTTTTTCATTGCTTTACCGACTGTAATCAATATCGTCTCCTGTTTTAAATTTGAATTCTAGAATGTATGAATAGGGCTTTAGCCCTGTCCGGGGAGGGCAGACCCGAAGGTCTGTGCCTACAGTTTCGATATAATAGAGGTTGGAGGGTTTAACCCTCCCACCTCGTTAATTAACGCAGTGAATTTAATGTAAAAATTATACGCTTTTTTGGCTATTTGTCAAGGCAAACGGGGCTTTAGGCACGATTGAAGCCGATGCTCCAATATACCCGAGGCTTGAGATTCTTCGCTGAGTTTATCCTGAGTGGAGATTCTTCGTCGCTTCGTTTCTCAGAATGACATTAACGGAGGACTCAGATTCTTCGACAAGCTCAGAATGAGCGGAACGAAGGACTCAGATTCTTCGACGAGCTCAGAATGAGCGGAAGGAAGGGCTTGCAATGACAGAAAAAAGCACATGTAGACACGAGGCTTTAGCCTCGTGACCTTGACCCTAAAGGGTCAAGGCTACATGCAGAATTGACCAGGCGCGCTTGGGGCGGATGCTCCAATCTAACCTATAGTAGTTCTAGCTTATAGAGTCTGGGCGAGGTTTAGATAAAGTTGTGCTGCTTGCACTACCTGCTGAAACGAGACTGATTCTTCCGGTGTGTGGGCGGCTTCTAAGCGACCGGGGCCGAGAACGATAGGGTCGACTCCGGCAGCCCAGAGCGCGCTGCCATCGGAATGGCTCCTGAAGTCCTGAGGCTCCCAGGGGAGAGACATTTTTTTATAGGTTTCCTTCAATTTGGTTATCAACGGCCTTTCCTCGGAAATCCGATAACCAGCATAGGTCTCCTCGAATTTGAGCCGGGCATTCAGACCATCGATGCTGTCACCGGCTGACTTTATTAATTGTTCCAGCTCCGTTTTGAGCACGTCTATTCTGGCGTTAGGCGGCAGGTGGAGGTCGAGCCAGGCTTCACAGGCATCGGGCACGACGAAGCCGCCGGGGAAGCCTGAAAGCTCTCTGATGTTGTAAACCAGACCATGTGGCGCTGCCACGGCATACTCCGTGATATGCAATAGAAGCTTTAACATTGACAAAATAGCATTGTGCCCCAGCTCAGGCATGGAGGAATGAGCTCTTTTTCCTTCGGTACGCAGCATCACTTCCAGATAGCCGTAATGGCCAAGGCAGGGTACCAGGCTGCTAGGTTCGCCAATCACCGCCCAGGGGAAGCCGTATTCTTGAATCAAGGCTTTAGCGCCGCTGCTGTCCTCCTCTTCGCCAACTACTAAAGCCAGACCAACTGACGGTAAAGCCTTTTTACTGCTGGCCAGGGCAATGAAGGCTTCAATCATGGCGGCGCAGCCGGCTTTCATATCCGTAGTGCCCAGGCCAGATATAGTGTCGTTTTCCTCACTGGAGCCGAAATCCTCGAGGTCATGCGCGGTAAC
>JBAVQV010000107.1:0-5494 GCA_049694415.1 Dehalococcoidia bacterium | reverse complement strand
TCCAGCAAAGATTCGACTGTATATCGCGACAGCTCTCTTTCCAGAGAAGCCGAACGCTTGCGTTCCCCGGCCAGCTCAGCGACCAGAGCTTTTACCTTTTCTGTGATTTCTGAAGGTGCGCTCCTCAGTTCCCCGGCTACGGTAGTCACCGTCGACAAGGAATCTCGGACGAACTCTTCGGCTTTTCTGCCAGTAATGGCTTCAATTCTACGCAAACCGGTGCCGATGCTGCTTTCGCCGGTTATGATAAAGAGACCGATTTCACCTGTTGATTTGACGTGGGTGCCGCCACAGAGTTCGGCGCTTATCGGAGGTTCACCTATTTTCAGCACCCTAACTTTGTCTTTATACTTCTCATCAAAAAGAGCGATGATATCACCATTTTCAATATCTTGCTTAATCTGCTCATAAGGAATCTCTCTGCTTTCGACGCGCAGATTCTCTCTTATCCGTTCATTGACGATGTGCTGTATTTCATCAAGCCGCTGTTTACTAATTGGGTTCAGTTGAGAGAAATCAAATCGAAAGCCGTCGGGATTTACCAGGGAGCCTCTCTGCTGAACATGGCTTCCCAGAACCTGGCGCAGCGCTGCCTGAAGTAGGTGAGTTGCCGTATGATTTCGAGCAATGTCACGACGGCGGTCTGCATCGACTTGAGCTTCAACGGTATCGCCAACTGAGACGGTTCCTTTAACAACCTGCCCCAGGTGAATGATGGCGCCTTCACCCAGAACGCCATAAGGAGACCATATGGTCTTGGTGATATCGATTTGGCTGGAGTCGGCGGTTATCTTGCCGGTATCGCCTACCTGCCCTCCCATCTCTCCGTAGAAAGGCGTCTTATCCAGAACAACTGCCACCTCCTGTCCCTTATGAGCAGACGAAATAATGTCTCCAGAACCTTGATCTAATATGTAACTCACCTTGGAACCGCTTTTTAATCTTTTGTGTCCGACAAATTTAGTTTGCTTAGGAATGAGTTTATACTTGAGTTCACCTTTAAGCATAAGCGCCCCAGTAAGCGTATGGCTGAATTTCTGACCGGCTCCTGCCCTTGCTTTCTCCCGCTGCTTCTCCATCTCAGACTCGAAACCTTCGAGGTCAACAGTTAATCCCCTCTCCTGAGCAATTTCTGCAGTTAATTCCGGGTGGAAACCATAGGTATCACGAATTTTGAAAACTTCCTCACCAGTAATGTAATTCCTTCCTTGATTTACAGCTTCATCAACAACCTTTTCCACTAAATTGATCCCGGCATCCAGGGTACTGGTGAATTTTTCTTCTTCTATCTTAATTACTCCGTTGATAAGGCCTTGGTTTTTCACCAGTTCAGGATAAACGTGTCCCATCCCGGCAACAACGGTTTCCGCTATGTGTCTGAGGAATGACTCGTCTGCGCCCAGCTTCCTGCCGAAAAAGCAGGCTCTCCGCAATACCCGGCGTAAAACATAACCTCTACCTTCGTTGGATGGTAGAACTCCGTCAGCGATCAGGAAGGTGATGCCGCGACCATGTTCCGCTATAATCCTGACAGCCTGGTCATCACTTTGGCTTTTGCCATATTTCACGCCTGTTAAGTCGCTTATCATATTACGCAGAGGAATGAAGAGGTCTGTATCATAGACTGAAGACACACCCTGCATCATGGCTACGGTTCTTTCCAGGCCCATACCGGTATCGATGTTCGGTTTTGGCAAAGGTGTTCGCTTTCCATTGCGGTCCTGGTTATACTGGGTAAAAACCAGGTTCCATATTTCGGAAAAGCGTCCGCAGTCGCAGCCAGGTCCGCATTCAGGCTTGCCGCAGCCGGCTTCTGTACCAAAGTCATAGTGTATTTCACTGCAAGGCCCGCAGGGGCCTGAATCGCCGGCCGGCCCCCAGAAATTATCTTCCTCTCCGAGCCGTACTATTTTGTCCTCAGGAAAGCCAATCTTGCGCCAATACTCAAACGATTCATCATCGTCCAAATAGATGGACACCCATAGTCGTTCAGGTTTCAACTTTAACCGTTCAGTGACGAATTCCCAGGCCCACATTATAGCTTCCATCTTAAAGTAGTCACCTACGCTGAAATTTCCCAGCATCTCAAAGAAAGTGAGGTGCTTAGCATCGCCTACCGAGTTAATGTCGGTGGTGCGGAAGCATTTCTGGCATGAGGCTAAGCGTGGATTCGGCGGCACAGCCAACCCCAGGAAATAAGGCTTTATTTGGACCATGCCGGCGGTAGTTAATAGAAGGGTTGGGTCGTCTTGAGGTACTAAAGACGAACTGGGAATGATACGGTGTTGTTTTTCCTCGAAAAAGGCCAAAAAAGCCTTTCTTATCTGATCACTATTCACTGTTTCTCACCTGTGTGGATTTTAATGAAGTGGCGCTTCAGTGTCAATGTGTCTATCTGAGATGATGCTGCTTTTGTTTCTATGTTTTGCTCAGTTATGCTAAAATTCCAACACATCAGGAGTCAAGTATGCCTCTTTACGAATACTGGTGCCAACAGTGCCAGCGCAAACTAATGTTATACTCGCCGACCTTTTCTGACGCCTTGCCTTCTTGCCCCCAATGCGGCAATAACACGTTACGACGGCTGCTCTCCACTTTCTCAGTGCGCAGTAAAACGTACAAGGACGTCTACGAAGATATACTCTCTGATTCGCAGTTGACTCGGGGTATGATGGCTGACGACCCTAGAGCTTTGGCGGAATGGAACCGGCGAATGGGCCAGGGTGAAGAAGTCGCCCCGGAATACGAAGAGATGCTTGGCAGGATGGACAAGGGAGAAATGCCTTCCGAGCCAGTTGGTGAAGGCGCCAGCGACATCTCTAAAGAAACTGATTAAGATTGTATGCTATGCCTGTTTATGATTTTTTCTGTCCCGCATGCCGTAAAAAAAGCAGCCTTCTAGTCAGGAGTACTTCCTCTTTCGAGCCGAAATGCTCAATCTGCGGCAGCACTGATGTAGCACGAGTTATTTCCACATTTGCCTATCACAAGTCACTCAAGACTATACATGAGGAGAGCGGCGAACCGGGTCAGTTTGCCAGCCCGGATTACTACAAAGACCCACGAAACATCGGTAGATGGGCGGAGAAGAAATTCCAGGATATGGGTATGGAAATGCCCGATGAAATTCAACAAAAAATTCAGGCTGCCAGAGAAGGTGAACTACCAGAACCGGTAAAGGACCTGCAAAATGCCTCGCCAGACGCTTCGTATCATTGATGCCAACTGCAATCGAATAGGCGAAGGACTACGTTTCCTGGAAGATGTGGCTCGCTTTCTACTTAATGATGCTGCCCTTAGCCATCAATTGAAGGCGATGCGGCATAATCTGGTCAAGAGCCTGAGCCAATTCGGTCCAGCCCTGATATCGGAGAGGAACGCAGGGACTGATGTTGGCATCGGTACTGAAATCAGCTATCAGCAAGACCTGTTATCACTGGTCACGGCTAATGCCAGGAGAGTAGAAGAGGCATTACGGGTCGTAGAAGAGCTGAGTAAGCTTCCAGACTTAAGTTCAGCATTGCACTCAAAAGACTTTGAGACAGCGCGGTTTAATCTTTATACACTACAACGAGAGCTGCTGTCTCGGTTAATGCGCCGGCAGAAAATAAAACAGCTCACCGGGCTCTATGTTATCATTGATACTGAGACGCTGGGTTTTAAAGGCGAGGTAGATGCCGCCCGAAAAGCAATAAATGGCGGAGCCAGAGTCATTCAGTTACGTGACAAGCAGCATAGCAAAGGTGAGCTCCTAGCCATAGCTAAAAAGCTGGCAGATTTGTGTCGCAAATCCAATGTCCTTTTTATAGTCAATGACTATCTTGATATAGCCCTGGCATCCGAGGCAGACGGGATACACATCGGCCGAGACGACCTTCCCTTACCTGTGATACGAAAGGAATTACCGGTCGATAAAGTCATTGGCCTGTCGACACCCACTCTGGCTCTGGCACGGGAAGCGGAAGCTGAAGGAGTCGATTATATAGCCGTAGGCTCCATATTCTCTTCGCCGACTAAACCGAAAGCTACAGTGGTTGGGCTGGAGCGTATACGCCACGTCAGAAAGGCGATATCTATCCCTATAGTTGCCATTGGTGGCATAAACAGGCAAAATATCGGCGAAGTAATAAAAGCCGGAGCTGATTCTGCAGCGGTTATAAGTGCTGTACTGAATCAAAAAGACATAGAATCAGCAGCACGCCAACTGGTGAAGGAAATTGAGAAAGCAGCAAAAAGTCACCGAAAATCTTGAAAATCTGGCCGAGAAAATTCGTCTTTATTTCTCCACCAAGGATAAAGCGCGAGAGAAGGCGCTGCGGCTCAGCCGTGAGATAATACGGTACAGCGCTAATGCAATTCGTGCTGTCCATCGTCAGGAAAAACTGAACGCGGAGCAATTATTAGCCTCAGCTCAAGCTTTACTCAAAGAACTGACTGATGATGTTCTTAAGAAGAATAATGACCTGGCTTATGCTGGCTTCGTGCATGATGCTCAGAAGGAATTGGCTGAGGCAAGTACAACTTTGGCCATAGTTGCCGGTAAGCCACTTCCTGAGCCAGAAGCACTGGGAGTTAGCTACCCGGCTTACTTAAACGGGTTGGGTGAGGCAATCGGCGAACTGAGGCGCTACATCCTAGATAGCTTAAGGCGAAACGACCTTTCAAGATGCGAGGAATTGCTTACCACAATGGATGACATATATAGTGTCCTCATGACCATGGACTTTCCCGATGGTATTACCTACGGTTTGAGGCGGACCAGTGATGCCGTACGTGGCATTCTGGAGAGGACCCGGGGTGACCTGACTCTGGCTCTGAGACAACAAGAGTTGGAAGAAAAATTAGAGCAGACTGCGAAGAAGAAAAGGTGACTTGATCAAGGCAGAAAACCATCCTGGATAGTATGTCTTTTCATTTTGAAGATGCCTGTACCAAAGTACAATCATATTTAACACTAAATAACCTTGACTCTGACACCTAAAGGCGATAGAATCTGACACTTGGTAGTTAGTCGCAAATCAGCTCGCGCAAATCCAATATTTATCATAAGGAGGTGAAATGCCTGGTATTTTCTGGATAGTTCCGATAGCCGCGTTAGTAACGGTGATTTTCGCCGCGCTCCTAGCTAGAAACGTGCTACGACGCGACGCTGGAACGCCAAAGATGAAGGAAATCGGCGATATGATTTTTGAAGGCGCCTGGGCGTTTTTAAAAAGGCAGTATAGTACCATCGGTATCTTAGCGCTAGTGGTGGCGGTTGTCATTGGTGTACTTGTAGCGTTGCTGGGTGGGCAGAGGGGGATCGAAGGAATGACTCCCTTCGGTATAGGCTGGCGAACAGCAGTTGCCTTTTTGGTCGGTGCTCTCTGTTCCGGTGTTTCCGGTTTTGTAGGTATGTATATTGCGGTCAAGTCTAACGTTCGCTGCGCTGCCGGAGCTCAAAAGAGTCTAACTGAAGCGGTTACCGTCGCTCTCAGGGGTGGAGCTGTCTCCG
>JBAVQV010000106.1:0-1599 GCA_049694415.1 Dehalococcoidia bacterium | reverse complement strand
GGATTATAAACTGGTGTCCTCGCTGCCAGACCGCCATTTCTGATTTGGAGGTTCAGCACAAAGATATAACCGGCAATCTATATTATCTTCGCTATCCTCTGGCTGATAGTGAAGGCTACGTTACCGTGGCGACTACCAGGCCAGAGACTTACCTCGGTGATACTGCCGTGGCAGTGAATCCTGATGACCAGCGGTTCAAGGCCCTGGTGGGCAAAAAGGTTGTCCTGCCCGTTATTGGACGGGTGATTCATATTATCGCTGACAGTGCTGTAGACCCTTCGTTTGGCACCGGTGCGGTCAAGATTACCCCGGGCCATGACCCGGTGGACTTCGAAATGTCGGAGCGGCAGCATTTGCCGGTGATAAATATATTGAATCCTGATGGGACTATGAATGAACAGGCTGGCCCTTATGCTGGGCTTGACCGCCTTGTTTGCAGGCAGAAGGTATTGGCTGATTTTGAGAAAGCTGGGCTGTTGGAGAAGGTTGAGACACATAATCATTCAGTGGGGCACTGCGGCCGCTGTCAGACAATGGTAGAGCCTGAGGTTAGCAAACAATGGTTCGTCAAAGTGGCGCCATTGGCTGAGGCAGCAATTAAGGCAGTTACCGGTGGTCAAATTGCCATTGTCCCGGAGCGCTTTACCAAAGTCTATCTCAACTGGATGGAGAATATCCGTGATTGGTGCATCAGCCGACAGCTATGGTGGGGGCATCGAATTCCTGTGTGGTATTGTCCGAAATGCGGTGAAATGACGGTGACTGTTGATGAGCCTTCAACCTGCAGCCATTGTGGCTCTAAAGACATTATTCAGGACCCCGATGTGCTCGATACCTGGTTTAGCTCAGCACTCTGGCCGCACTCGACTTTAGGCTGGCCTGAGAATACTGAGGACTTGAGATATTTCTACCCGACATCGGTTATGGAAACAGGGTATGACATATTGTTCTTCTGGGTGGCTCGGATGATTATGATGGGGCTGGAAGACACCGGAGATATTCCTTTCCACACAGTCTATTTGCACGGGCTGATTCGGGACGAGAATGGTGAGAAGATGAGCAAGATGCGGGGGAATGTTCTGAATCCTAATAATGCCATAGATGAATACGGCACTGACGCCCTTCGATTTGCCGTGACCACGGGTACCTCCCCGGGCAATGATATCAATCTCGGCCCGCACCGGTTGGAAGCGGGGCGAAATTTTGCCAACAAGATGTGGAATGCTGCCAGGTTTGTCTTTCACAGCCTTGAAGCTAATCCGATAGAAAGCGGAGCCTTAGCAAAGCTAGCGACGAAGCGTTCAAAGCCGATAGAAGACCGCTGGATTCTAAGCCGGCTTAGTCGCCTTATTTTAAGCGTGGATGAGTTGATGTCCGGTTTCCAGTTCGGGGAAGCTGAGCGGCAAATCCATGACTTTTTCTGGGGCGAGTTTTGTGATTGGTATATTGAGATAGCCAAAATCCGCCTGTCTCGGTCAGACTATTCGCCTTTGCCGGTGCTGGCCTTTGCTCTGGATACTACGCTACGTCTTCTCCATCCCTTTATGCCATTCATCACCGAGGAACTCTGGCAGAATCTCAAACAGCGTTTGCCTGAAG
>JBAVQV010000105.1:0-3418 GCA_049694415.1 Dehalococcoidia bacterium | reverse complement strand
AGAAACGCACTGGCTCCGAAGACCTGTCATTATGTGCTGTTAATGAGCGTGCCGGCAAGGAATGGCTTGGATGAGCGGACAGACCTGAAGGTCTATCCCTACATGAGCTGAGATCGCCACGGGGCTTATGCCCCGCGCGATGACAAAAAAGTGGTTTAGCCGGTCCTACCGAATTCCTTTTCCAGCTGCCGCGAGCTCAGATGTATCATGGTCGGCCTGCCGTGGGGGCAGGTGCGTGGCTGCTTGGTCTGTTCCAGTTGTTTAATCAGCTCTCTCATTTCCTCGGCACTCAATGTGTGCCCGGCTTTGACAGCACTGTGACAGGCTACGGACTGAGCTATTTTTTCGTCGCGTTTAGCTGGCTCCTCTTCTATAGCTATGGAGTCCAGCATTGTACTAACCGCTTCGGCCAGGTTTCCCTCCTTCATTATGGCAGGCACCGCTTTTAGCAGGTAGCTCCTGGCGCCAAAGGGCTCAAGACTGAAGCCGAACTCACCAAGAAGTTCAGCCTTCTTTTTCAAAACTTCTTCTTGCTTGGGGGTTAATTCCAGGTTTACCGGCTCCAGCAGACCTTGAATTTCTATCTTCCGCTGAGCGCGCTGTGCCAGGATTTTTTCGAACAGTACACGCTCATGGGCGGCATGCTGGTCGACAAGGTAAAGACCTTCGGGGCCTTCAGCCATGATGTAGTTGCTGGCTAGTTGTCCCACAACCCTGAGTATAGGCAGGGAAACCGTCTCGGTACCTTTAACTGTCCATAAGCTTGGTGGTGGGGTAGATGACGGTGCGCCGGTCTTGACTTCAGGCGGCGGTGCTTTTGCCAGTACCTTCTCTATTGATTTTTGGACCGTTATATAGACAATCTGGCTGTTGAGGAATTTTACGTCTCTTTTTGTGGGATGAACATTGATATCGAGCTCTGGCGGCGGCAATGAAACGTTTAAGATGGCAATAGGGTGCTTACCAGTCATTAGCAAGCCGTGATAGGCATCTTCGGTGGCTCGCGCCAGCAGGCTGCTGTGAACCCAGCGACGGTTGACGAAAAAGCTCAAGTAGCTGCGGCTGGAGCGAGCCAGTGACGGTGGACTTATCAGGCCAGATACACCAGGGACCTGGTCTGTTTTGCCAATCTTCAGCATTTGCTTGGCTACTTCCAATCCGTAAACTTCGGCAACAACATCTTCTAAGCTGCCGTTGCCCGAGGTGTGCAGGGTCAATCGTCCATCTAGGACTAGATTGAATCGTACCTCGTGGAAAGCCAGGGCATACTGGCTCAAAAGGTTGGCGATATGGCCGCTTTCGGTGGTTGCCGACTTGAGGAATTTCAGTCGCACCGGGAAGTTGCGGAAAAGATGCTGTACAGTAACGGTGGTGCCTTGAGGTCGACTACGTTTATCTCTCTTTGCTATATTGTTGCTCTTCAACTGAAGGTAGGTGCCGGCAGTATCAACATCGGCTTTAGTCAGGATTTCCACATCGGCTGCGGCGGCTATGCTGGGCAGGGCTTCACCGCGAAAGCCCAGGGTGGATATTTTTTCCAGGTCGGTTAGCGTCTCAATCTTGCTGGTGGCGTAGCGATGAAAGGCACGTTCCACGTCGCTGGCTGATATGCCGCTGCCGTTGTCGGTTACCCTGATGAGGCGTACGCCGCCGTCCTGCGTCTCGACGGATATCTGTGTGGCCCCGGCATCCAGAGAGTTCTCCACCAGCTCCTTCACCACCGAAGCCGGTCTGTCCACCACCTCACCGGCGGCAATCTTGGAGACAACTTCACAGGCTAGAATTCTGATGGGCATACTGGTTTATTTTACACGGTTTAGTGTATTAAAACAATTGCAGAAATACGTTCAGCTGTTCTCTATTTTCTCTAGTGGTGCCAGGCTGAGGAGTAGATGCTTGACACCGGCTCCTTCGAAGGCGACGGTTATCTCCTGGTCGTCTTTATTGGGCGAGCAGTTTATGACAATACCTTCGCCGAACATCTTATGTTGAACACGGTCACCGATTTCTAATTTCAGGTTGCTGAATGGTTTAGCTGCCGACCTGGAATAAAGAGTTGTTACGGGTGTGAATTCGTCTTCCTTGCCCTCCCCGTCTTCCCACAGGCCTTTGCCGGCAATTAATTGTTTGGGTATGTCCTGGAGAAAACGCGAGGGTAGAGTTGCCGAGCTGCTGCCGAACAGGTTGCGGTGATAGGTATGTAACAGATAGACGCGCTGCTGAGCCCGGGTTACTCCTACATAGCACAGGCGGCGTTCTTCTTCCAGCTCATCGGGGTCATCCAGAGACCTTCGGTGCGGTAACAGGCCTTCTTCCACGCCGACAATGAAAACAACGGGGAATTCCAGACCCTTGGCCTGATGTAGAGTAATTAGCGTAGTAGCATCTACCTTTTCATCAAGCTCGTCTACATCTGAAACAAGGCTCACCTTCTCAAGGAAGGTAGACAACGCCTCAGTGGGGCTGAGTTCGTCGTAATCCCTGGCTACGGTGAATAGCTCTTGTATGTTCTCCCAGCGCTCCTCGCCATTTTCTTCGCTGAGGATGTGCTCCTTGTAACCCGTCTGCTCCAGCACCTCGTTGAGCAAACCGGTGAGATTTAGTTCCCGGCTTCTGGCGATTATTTTGCCAATCAAATCGAAGAAGCTTTTCAAAGCGTAGTTAGCTCGTGGTGTTAAGGCTGGCCCTTTCTTATCCGCCACCATCTTAAGTGCCGAATATAAAGACATGTCCTGATTTTTTGCCCAGCCTGACAGCTCGGCTAGTGTACGCTGGCCGATGCCTCTACCGGGGACATTTACTATTCGAGTTAAGCTGATGCTGTCGGCGGGGTTGTGGATAAGCCGCAGGTAGGCTATGACATCCTTAATCTCTCGCCTCTGGTAGAAACGTGTGCCGCCGACGAGCTTATACGGCAGTCCATAGCGCATATAGGCTTCTTCTAAAGCTCGGGACTGAGCATTGACCCGATACATCACGGCACAGCCGCCGGCTGTAGTAACGTTTTCGCTGACCAGCTTTTCTATTTCGCCGATAACAAACTGAGCCTCTTCATCTTCGTTGTAAGTCTCGATGACTGAAATCGGAACGCCGGCCTCGTTCTCTGTCCACAGGCGCTTAGGTTTACGTCGCGAGTTGATGGTGATGATACTGGAAGCCACATCCAGTATGGCCTTGGTAGAGCGATAATTCTGCTCCAGGAACGCTACCTTGGCATCGGGGTAATCTTTCTCGAAGCTGAGTATGTTGCGCAAATCGGCGAATCTCCAAGAGTAGATGGACTGGTCAGGGTCACCCACAACGCAGACATTGCGGTGTTTTCCAGCCAGCTGCTTTATCAGCATATACTGGGTGATGTTGGTATCCTGAAACTCGTCAACCAGGATATGTAGATAGCGTGACTGATATTTGGCGAGAA
>JBAVQV010000104.1:0-15404 GCA_049694415.1 Dehalococcoidia bacterium | reverse complement strand
GAAGACACCGTTGGAAGCTGATAATACCTTGTCGCCGGGCGATAGCATATTGACTACAGCAGCTTCCATGCTTCCGGTACCTGAACCGGTCAGGATATAAAGGTCATTTTTGGTTTGAAACAGTTCCTTCAGTTTTGCCGTAATGCGGTTGATCATGTCACCGAACTCTTTGCCGCGGTGATTGATCATCTGTCTGCCCATGGCTTTTAAAACCTCCGGCGGGCAAGGGGTTGGGCCTGGTATCCTTAATTGCATGTCATACCTCCATTTTAAACTAATTACTACCGGCAATCTGGGCGAAGCGCCGCTTGCCTACTTTAATTATGCTACCCTTTTTGATTTGTGCTATTTCTAAATCTTCAGTAATCGTTTTTCCATCAATCTCTATAGCGCCCTGAGCCAACAGTCGCCTCGCCTCCGAACGACTTTTGGTCAGCCCGGCTTCAGTCAATTCCGCCGTCAGTGTACTTCCGTGTCCAGGGGAAGTTTTTAAGGGTACTACCTCCTCAGGTATCTCCCTTCTCTGAAATACCTTGGCAAAATGTTCTTCCGCTTCCTGTGCAGCTGGAGCACCATGAAATTGAGTAACAATCTCCTGCGCCAACCTCTTTTTAATAACCATGGGGTTAATTGACTGATTAGCCATTTGCACTTTAAACTCGGCAATCTCCTCATCCGGCACATCGGTCACCAACTCAAGATAATCAATAATCAGGTTATCAGGGATTGACATAGCCTTACCGTAAATTTCGTTTGGTGGCTCGTCGACACCTATGTAATTACCCAGGCTCTTGCTCATTTTCTGATTGCCGTCAGTGCCGATAAGAAGAGGAACGAGAAACACCTGCTGAGGCCGTTGCCCCCTCATCTGCTGCAATTCCCTACCTACAAGACAGTTGAATTTCTGGTCAGTGCCGCCGAATTCGACGTCGGCTTTAATAGCCACAGAATCGTATGCCTGGAGTAAGGGATACAACAGCTCAGTTATAGCTATAGGACGTCCTGCGCTGTACCGATTGGCAAAGTCCTCCCTGGCCAGGAATTGAGCGACTGTGAATTTGCTGGTGAGCTTTATCACGTCCTCGAGTCCAAACTTGCCGAACCATTCGCTCTGCCATCTCACTTCGGTCTTATCCTTATCTACTACCTTGAAGAATTGATTCATATAAGTCTGAGCATTAGCCTGCACTTCTTCGGCGGACAGCATAGTGCGGGTGGCCGATACACCACTGGGGTCTCCAATCTGGGCCGTCCAGTCACCGACTATAAGCACAACACGATGACCTAACTGCTGAAACTGACTCAACTTCCGCAAGCCAACCACATGTCCCAGATGTATATCCGGGCAACTGGGGTCGAAACCCTGTTTCAACTTGAGCGGTTTGCCTGATTCCAGTAACTTCACCAGTTCAGTTTCAACTATAACCTCAGCAACCCCTCGCCTCAACAGCCATTTTAGGTCAGGACCGGTCATGTTTTAAATCAAACCCTCGTCTGTTTCATCCGTTCGTCTAAAATTTGTCTTGCCTGCGCCACATCTCTTATCATTTGAGCTTTAAGTTGTCCCACATTATCAAAACGCTCTTCACTTCTTAGTTTGTCTACGAGGTCAATTGTGAGCTTCTGCCCCAGTAGTTCTCCTTCGAAGTCCAATATGTAGGTTTCCACTAAGCGTTTACTACCCCCAAAGGTAGGACGAACACCAATATTAGTTACCGAAGGCAGAGAGGCGTCGGCAGTGTGTGTGATAGTAGCATAAACTCCATCGCTGGGCAATGCCTGTTCCGGCTTTAAATCCAGGTTAGCAGTAGGAAATCCGAGATTTCTACCTCGCCTATTGCCGCTCACCACCTGCCCACTGAGGCTGAAGAGCCGTCCGATTAGCTTCTCCACCTTCTTCATATCTCCCTCAGTCAAAGCCTGACGGATTGTACTGCTGCTTACCACATAGCCGTCGATTACTACTGCCGGTATGACTTCAATGCTAAAGCCCATTTCCTCCCCTAAAATTCGGAGCTTTTCAGAATCTCCTTCCCTGTCTCTACCCAGAGCAAAATCAGGACCTATTATCAAGCCACGCATTTTCAGGTGCTCTTTAAGTAATTGAACAAATCTCCGAGCAGTGAGCCGGGCCAGTTCGGAACCAAAAGAAAGTGCGACAACGATATCTATGCCTAAATTGCGTAATAAGCTAATTCTCGTCTCCAAATCATTTAACCAGAGCAATTTGTTTTCCCCGGAGAGCACGACCTTCGGATGGGATTTGAAGGTGACCACACCACTTAGCCAGTTCTTACTCCGAGCTTCATCACGTAAATGAGTCAGCAGCCGTTGATGACCGAGGTGAACTCCGTCGAAAACACCGATGCTAAGCAACATCTCCTTTTGTGGTCTTACTCCGGCTAACTCTTTTTCAACCCGCACTACTGATTTCTCCAATCAGCGTCGCATTATAGACTAGGACTCTGCCTCAACAAAGGAACCAGCGATATGCCGGCCTACCGCCTTAGCTACATGTTCCAGTTGGGACATTAGTTGCTGAAAATTAGCGAAGGTCAGCGACTGTGCACCATCTTTAAGCGCCTGGTCTGGATGAGGATGAACCTCGACCATTACGCCATCAGCCCCGGCAGCTACCGCGGCCAGAGCCATCGGTATCACCAAATACCACTTGCCGGTGCCATGACTCGGGTCAGCGATAATCGGCAAATGGCTGACTTTCTCAATTATTGGGATAACGCTTATGTCCATGGTGTTGCGAGTATAGGTTTCAAATGTTCTGATGCCTCGCTCGCAAAGTATAAGCTGCCCATTGCCCTGGGCCAGGACATATTCAGCAGCCAGCAGCCACTCCTGGACGGTGGCTGATAGTCCTCGCTTTAGCATTACTGGCTTGCCGGTTTTAGCGACTTCCTCAAGAAGATTGAAATTTTGCATGTTGCGCGCGCCTATCTGGAGTATATCTGCGCATCCGGCAACAAGTTCTAAGTCACCAGTTGACATAACCTCTGTTATAATCGGCAATCCAACCTCTTTCTTAACTCTAGCTAAAAGCGCCAGGCCGGGCTCACCCAGGCCGCGGAATTGATAAGGCGAGGTGCTTGGCTTAAAAGCGCCTCCACGCAAAATGTTCGCCCCGGCTGCCTTCACCGCGTTAGCTGTTTCAAAAAGCTGCTGCTCACTTTCCACAGCGCAAGGTCCCGCCATAACTACTATCTCTTTACCACCGATGGTAATACCGTCAACCTTAACTGTAGTGTCCAACGGATGAAACTCACGGCTGCTTAGTTTATATGGCTTGCTGACCCGAATAACTTCGTCAACACCGTGAAGCATTTCCAGCATGTCTTGAAGTTCCGGGAAAATTTGCCCAACTACCCCGATAATAGTCCGTTCCACACCTTGAGACACATGCGTCTTCAATCCAGCGGATTCAATCCGCTTGACCACTCCGTCGATTTCCTTATCGCTTGAGCCTACTTTCATAACTACTATCATTTTTTATCATCATCCTGCCAAATTCTTTCGCCCTCGTCTCTAAGTGTAACCGCACCACCCAGGTAGACATGCACCATTTCCTCATTTCTCTTACTGGTGTTGAACAACACCAGTACTCTCAAACAGCTCGGCAAACTGCCTGGCACATTCATTTCATGCCCACAGAGCAACGGTACTTGTGTCCAACCTAGTTCTCGGGCGGCTGCCGCCGGAAACGCCGCATTAAGGTCAGATGTCGTAGTAAACAAAATACAAGCGATATCGCTGATTTTCACCTCATTGACTTTTATCATTTTCTGCAGCAATTCCTTAGTCGCAGCCCCTACAGCCTCTTTCTTATTTTCCGGCACAGTAATAGCACCTCTTATACCACGGCACCACAATTTAGTTATCTCCACCTGACATTAGTAGACTAATAGCCTACTGCATTCAGCCCTTCATCGTCAAGAGTTTCTTGCCTTAAAACCTAAAAGAAGATAAACTACTTAGCGTAAAGTTAATTATCCTTTCTTAAATAACAGAGGTCACTATGGATAACAGCCAGAAAGTAGCTGCCGCACTTAGCATATTCCTAGCCGTCCTCATGCTCTGCGGCGGCTCGGTATTTTTCGGCTATATTCGCGGTTATCAAAACGGTCATGAAGGCAGCTACACTCAGGCATATAGCCAGGGCAAAGATGAAGGTTATCAGGCTGGCTATAAATCCGGCTACCAGGCAGGATATAAGCCCGGTGCGGAACAGAAGACATCCGACGGATACACTCTTCAAAATCCCACATATCAGGAAATGAAAGCATTTATAGCTGAAGACCCCACAAATACAAACAACTATGTGGAAGATAAATATGTCTGCGTAGACTTTGCGGCTGCAGTGAACAATAACGCTGAAGCTAAGGGCATCCGCTGTGCTGTCGTCGACATCTTCTACCCTGATGGCTATGGCCACACTATAGTAGCCTTCGACACTACTGACAGAGGTTTAATATACATTGAGCCGCAGTTTGACCAGGAAGTAAAATTGGAAGTCGGTAGGAGTTACTCACAGCTTAACAACTTCACGGCCGCACCCCGTGACGATACTATCAAACGATACCTGGTCGTCTGGTAGGCTCTCATTTCATTCATCGGCCTGAATAGTTGGCACCATTTTATGACATGCCTGCTCATAATCAAAACCCCTTTTAAGCGTTATCAGTCTATGATAAAATAACCCAAAATACAGGGAGGTGGAAAATGAAGGTTCGTGATGTTATGACCTGGAATGTGGCTACTGTGTCGAGCGATACACCTATAATGGAAGCCAGAAAAATCATGGACGCACATGGTGTTCGCCGTTTGCCAGTTGTAGACAGAGGAAAACTGGTCGGCATGGTGAGCAAAGAGCGCATTACCCGCACGGCTCCGTCGCCAGCTACCAGCTTGAGCGTCTGGGAAATCAACTATCTCCTGGCGAAAATGACGGTCAAGGAAATAATGTCCAAGGACCCGGTAACAGTCGACCCCGATATGTCGGTAGAGGCTGCCATAGCTCTGGCTCAGAAGAAAGGTGTCGGCGCGCTGCCGGTGGTGGAAAAGAATAAGCTGGTAGGCATAGCCACAACCAACGATTTCTTCTACAAAATACTGAATCCGGTATTAGGCATCGGCAAGTCGGGCACTCGCATCGTTATCTCAAAGGGTGGCGATATCAAGGGCTTGCAAGAGATTTTAGATGCTGTCAAAAAGGCCGGAGCCAAAATAGTTTCATTCCACAACATGCCACCGGTCGAAGGCAAGGAACAGGACGTGTGCCTACATCTTGATAAAGAAGATGTTAAGCAGCTTGTCAAAGACCTGGCGACCAAAGGTTTCTCAACTGAGATAGTAGAACGATAACGCGCTACAACCCTGTTCTAGAAAAATGAACATCTCAGTTATATTAAGCTGCCTGGTTGAATTTCGGAAGCTTGATATTATTTGTTCGGTGCCCAAAATAGGTTTTAAACCTGATGCGGAGTACCGATTTTATGCTATCTACGATCTCGCTGAGACCTATTGGCCGCAGCCAACCAGGACATCCCTGGTTTCAGCTTCCTTGACAAACTCTATGAGGAGTATGTAATGCTTCTAGCCAATATCGCTCTGGTTGTAGGTGCTTACCTGCTGGGCTCGCTGCCTTACATGATTCTCCTCGGCCGTGCTCGCGGTATTGACCTGTCCCACGAAGAAGACCTGCACATGGCACTATGGAATAAAGCAGGCCGCCTCTATGGTTTATCCGGCATAGTCGTTGATGCCCTTAAAGGGGTTATTCCCATAGTCGTCGGCTTTTCCTTTCACCTAGACCTGGCTGCAATCACTGCCTCGGGAGTCGCCGCTGTTACCGGACAGATGTGGCCGGTGTTTCGAAAATTCGATGGTGAAAAAGGTAATACCACAGGTATCGGGTTTGTTATCGCTCTCACCGCGTATCTTACAGCGACTATTTCACCACTTGCTTATGTAGTCTTCATTATCTTTGCCATCCCAATCCTTATAGGCGGCGGTATCAGGACAGTTCCGCGATTTATGGCTCCGGGTCAAACGATAAACGAACGCCTGATGCTCGGCGGCCCCGTAAGCAATAGCATGCCACTGGGTATGCTTATAGGATTTACTGCAGCACCACTAGCCTCCGCTATCCTCGGACAACCGCCCGAGATGACCTGGGCATTTCGGGCAGTCTTGGTCGTCATAATAATACGCCGTCTAACCGCGGGACTAAGAAAAGACCTTAAAACGGCTACTACCAGCGTAGGAGCTATATTGCTAAACCGCTTTCTCTATGACCGCAGTTACTTTCAGTGATACCTACCACTTGAATTTATCGAACAATTGCCAGCGGTAACTTTTCGCAGTTTAATCCGCAATTTTGATTTTTAGTTTTTGATTTTTGCATTGCTGAGGATTGCCAGCCAAAATCTACTTTTCCAGCCTTCTCACTATTTCCCGGGCAACCACCACACCACAAGCCGAGGCCTGTATTAATCCGCGGCTGACACCAGCGCCGTCGCCGGCAGCAAACATATTGCCGATTTCTGTTTCCAAACATGGGCTTAGCTCCAGCTGGCTGGAATAGAACTTGACCTCAGCACCGTAGAGCAAGGTATGCCGGGATGCTACCCCCGGAGCGAGCTTGTCCATCGCTTGAAGCATCTCCACTATCCCCTTAAGATGGCGAAACGGCAGTGCAAAGCTAAGGTCTCCCGGTGTTGCCGCCTTTAGGGTCGGCTCAACGATATTGTGCCGAATGCGCTCTGGCGTTGAGCGATGCCCCTCCATCAGGTCACCAAAGCGCTGCACCAGCACACCGCCGCTCAGAATGTTCGCCAGGCGCGCCAGGTATTTCCCGTAAGCAATAGGCTCATGAAACGGCTCGGTAAACATGGTGCTTACCAGTATGGCAAAATTGGTATTCCCAGTTTTGCGTTCCGCGTAACTATTTCCGTTTACTGTAATCACCGAATCAGCACCGCCGGTGGCTTCCATGATCACCTCACCACCGGGGCACATACAGAACGTCCTTATCCGGTCATTAAAACTCTTGGAGAAAAATTCAAGCTTCGCTTCATATAGCACCGAGGTCAACTCTTCAAGCACCGGCGCCGGCACCTCTACTCGGACGCCGACATCTATGGGATTGGACTTCATGCTCAGCTTGAGCCGGCCGGCTTCATTTGTCAGCCACTCGGCCCCTTCTCTTCCCGGCGCCAGGACAAGATACCGGCACTCCAGGCGCTCACCGCGATTTGTCTCTACCCCGGCTACTAATCCGTTGTCGACTATTATGCTCTCCGCCACCTCACCTAACCTCAGCTCAACCCGACCAACAATGAAATCTCGCATAGCTTTGAGCACCTGCCGAGACCGCTCGGTCCCAATATGACGCAGCTTCACTGGAATTAGCTTCAATTCCGCCAGACTCGCCCTGCGTCTCAGTTCATCCACCTCCTCACCAACACCGTAAATCTTATCGGTAGCTCCAAACTTCAGATAAAGGCCATCTACATGGTCAATAAGCTCCTGCATGCGGTCATCGCCCAACAAGTCACCCAGACGCCCGCCAACTGCCGATGACAACGTCAGCTTGCCATCGCTGAAGGCTCCAGCACCGCCCAGTCCGCTAACCATATGGCACGGCGTGCAAAATAAGCAGTTCCGGCCTTTTTCTTGAAGCGGGCACCTCCGGTCATCGATGTCTTTGCCCTTTTCCAGAATAAGAATTTTAACGCCATTAGCCTGGCACAGCTCGAGCGCGGCAAAGATACCCGCCGGCCCGCCGCCGACTATAATAACGTCGTATTTTTGAGTGTCCTGAGAAGTCATGGATTTTGCAGTCCTACCCTAACCGCCAGGCCGCCTTTCAGCCAGCTGCCGCGACCATGTAGCCCGCAAAGTCCTTGGCCGCAGTATTTCCTCAGCTGCTGAATAAGGGTCGACCTTACCGGCTTCTACCATCGCCATGCGCCGGCTCAGCTCCTCATCGCCTTCCATCAACTTCAAAAGTTCATCAGAAATTCTGCGCTCTACGATTTCCAGAAATTCACGTCGGCGCTGTGCCTGCCGTCGCTGTGGCAATCGCTCCGTCTCCTCTAAGGCTCGGCGATGATTTTTTATCTGGTGGTAAAGTTCATCAATGCCAACATTGTTTATAGCTTCGGTGGCTATCACCGGCACCTGCCACCAGGTCTCCTCGGAACGAAGCTGCACCATCATCTTAAGTTCAGTAACCAGATTATCGGCACCTGCCCGGTCAGCCTTATTTACCACAAAAATATCAGCAATCTCAAACAAGCCTGCCTTCATTGTCTGAATCGTATCACCCGCCTCCGGGACCAATACCACCACCACCGTATCTGCATTCTGCATAATGTCCAATTCAGTCTGACCCACACCCACTGTCTCCACCAGAACGAAATCTTTTCCGTAGGCATCCAGCAATTTAATGACGCCGCCGGTGGCATGCGGCAGACCCCCGTGGCTGCCGCGGGTTGCCATACTTCGAATAAAAACCCCCTCATCCAGGTAATGCTGCTGCATTCTTATCCTGTCTCCAAGTACCGCACCACCGGTAAAGGGGCTGGTAGGGTCAGCGGCAATTATGCCAACGCTTAAACTATCCTGTCGCATTACTGCTGTTAACCGGTCCACGATGGTGCTCTTACCTGACCCGGGAGGGCCAGTTACGCCCACACAATAGGCTTTACCCAAATGCGGGCATATCTGCTTCATTATCTGCGGCACATCAGCGCCGTCTCTTTCAACTCTCGTAATCAACCGCGCCAAAGACAACACATTTCCAGCCAGCATTTCTTCTGCCAGCTCCATTGCCAAAACTTTTTTCTGTCTCTTTGATTCAGCGGCCACCACATTCAACATTCTATAAATTAACCCCCGTTACGTCAAGAAACGAAAATTAATTTCGTACCATTATATTGTTCAGGTTTTTGTTGGAGGAGAGACCTGTTCTGAAAGAATGTAGCCACGAGGCTTTAGCCTCACACATTTTAATAACGTAGCCACGAGGCTTTAGCCTCGTGGTCTAGACCTTAAAAGGTCGAGGCTACATGTGAAGGTGAAACCAGGCATGATTGGAACCGATGCTCATATCTACCTGAAATCCCTATCGAACCACTACAAACCACATTGACATCCACATATAGTCCTGCTACACTGAAAACACAGTTTATTCAGAAAAGGTGATTCATGCCAAAAGAACGCCCGAAAATTAAAGTGTTAATAGCTGACCAGCAACCCTTGTTCCGGCAGGGCGTGCGCGCCTCTCTAAGTCAAATACCTGATGTAGATATCTGCGGTGAAGTCAATTCCGGTAATGAACTTATTTCAGCTATTAGCACTTTGTACCCTGATATCGTTCTCCTCGATATCGAACTCTCCCATAGCGACGGCACGGACTTAGCCAAAGCCGTCAAACAGCTGTTGCCCAGTGCCGCAGTAATATTACTGTCACCACAACCCAACGATGATGAGCTCTTCCAGGCAATCAAATCGCGGGTAGCTGGCTATCTAAGGCGCGATGTCTCCTCGAATGAGCTGTTGACGACAATCCGTAAAGCCGCTGCTGGCGAACACCCCATTAACGACACCTTCCTGTCACAGCCTAAGGTAGCCCATCACGTGCTGGAGCAATTTCAAAACTTCTCCTGGGGGAAAGGCGCCGAATCCTTTGTTTCACCTCTCACCCCCAGGGAAACTGAAATCCTCAACTACATGGCCCAGGGTTACTTCAACAAGCAAATCGCCCTTGAGCTCAATATCAGTGAACAGACCATTAAAAACCATATAACCTCCATACTGCGCAAACTGGATGCCAATGCCCGCACCCAGGCAGTCATCACCGCCCTGAAAAGAGGCTTCATCACACTGGACAAAGAAGTCAAGCAGCCACTGTAGCCAAACGCCGCCCGGATAAGACTCTTGCAGCATCACCCCATCAACGAACATAAGGGGCACCGTCGCTTTTTATCTCAGAAGCTCTATGGTGCTCCGAGTATGAGTTTGTGCTGGTAGCGGGCTTGCTTCGGGTTATACTCGAAACGAATCCCGACTACACGAAACGTGACGGCCGACTGGTTGGCTCCGGCATCTGTTATTTGCACCACATCAAACAGCTCCTGGCCACAGTTTGGAGGGATGAGTATGACCCCCCTCTTTGTGGTGAGTCTCATCTTTGACAATATGGCTGAGGCTACATCTACGGCCTGGGCGGTGGTGGGGATGGCTAGCTCCTGGGTGAAGTCCAGCCTCTCTCCTACCAGGCCACTTTCGGCTGAGTCGTAGGCTTCTCCCCACACTGGATTGCCGTTGGCATCCCTGCCAATAACGAACGACCTGTTCGTTTCCGGGGTCTCGGTGAGATACTGGCCGTCCAGGATAACATGCCATACGTACTTGAGGAGGGTGGGGCTGCCGATTGATATTTGCTGGATGATGCTCTGAGGATAGATATAGCCAGCTTGGCCGACAATGCCGACGGATGGCGTACCGTAGGCGATGGCCTGGACAATGCTCGATGGCAATAGGATTTGAGGATAGAGAAGAGCTGGAGTGCCGATGGCTTCGGACTTGACAAGGCTCAGGCAAGGGGGTATAAAATTTATACCGTGAAATTCCTGGGTTATGCCGGTCTGATTCTCCTCCTGACGCTATCGCTGGTGCCGAGCGCCGTCAAAGCCGACGGCTGATCAGGGGGTACCTGTACCTCCACAGTTAGTGGGGCAGAAGGCAACTCGGGTAAGGTCGGCTCTACGGCAACTATAACCGTAAATGGCGGCGGGTTTGATGTCGGCGGGCCTTATACAATCATGTGGAGTAAAACCCCCATCTCCAAAGATAGCGTTAAGTGCAGCGATGAGGTTTCAACCTCATGTTACACCGTGGTAGGTGAGGGCAGGTTTCCTGCCGACACAAAGGAAGTAACGGTCTCTTTTACCATCCCCGAAGCCTCTTTTGGTATTAACTTTCTCCAGTTCCAGCGAAGCTATCGCCCCGAAAACCCTTACGGCTTCGCCTTTTCGGTGGTGCCGGGCCTGACCGTGACCCAACCTACATGCACGCCCCGCTCTACGGTCACCATCAAGGGAACCGGCTTCCCGGCCAAGAATAAGAACATCAAGGTCAGCTTCGATGGCAACGATACCGGTCTGAGCATACTTACCAACGAGCTGGGCAGCTTTACCGGCGAGTTCACCATACCCGATACCATGGCCGGCAACCACCAGTTCAAAGCTACCGATGAGAACCTGTTCCTGGGAGATATTACGGCCAGCCTACAGGTCGGCCCCACCATCAGCCTTCAACCGGAGCATCCCGAGATTGGCTCCGAGGTCACATTGACCGGCTGTGGGTTCGCCGCCAGGAGCACAATAGCTATTAAGTATGATGATATTGCTGTATCGAACTCTCCAACTACCGGCGACACCGGCAACTTCACCGATAAGTTCATTGTGCCCGAAAGCTCCACGGACACTCACGTCATCACCGCTACCGACAAAGCGGGCAATGTCGCCACCTTCGGCCTGCCTTTGGAAGGCACAGCGCCGTCAGTACCGAATCCTATCTCACCGGCTCAGGAGAGATTCGGCTGGTTCGGCTCACAGCTTGTCGTCTTCAACTGGAGCGAGGTATCCGACCCCAGCGGCGTCACTTATTCCCTGGAGATAGACAACAGCCTTCGCTTCTTTCCGCTGGAACCGGGCATGAGAAAGACAGGCTTGACCGAGCCCAACTGCGTCATGAGGCTCGACCCGGGCACCTATTACTGGCGGGTTAAAGCCATTGACGGTGCCGGCAACGAAAGCGACTGGTCGCTCTCCCCATACCCATTCCAGGTAGGACTTCTCTCCGGACTGTATCTCGCCATCGGTGCCATCATCTTCGTTATCATCTTCATCTTCATCATCCGTGCCTTCTTCCGCCGCGTCCGCGAATATTACAAGTAGACTCAGCCTGTAACCCCACGCCACACAAATCCCAAATTCCAATCTCTAAATCTCAAACAATATCAAAATTCAAATTGACCAAATCCGAAACTTTTCGAGTTTCGGTCATTAATATTTGGTGCTTTGAATTTGTTTCGGATTTGGAGCTTGTGATTTGTGATTTGTTAAACATGTAGCCATGAGGTTTTAACCTCGTTAATCAAGTTACAAATGTAGCCATGAGGTTTTAACCTCATTAACCAAGTCACAAATGTAGCCATGAGGTTTTAACCTCATGACCCCGACCTTAAAAGGTCGGGGCTACATTAGTTGGAAGGTCGGGGCTACAGGTGGTGGGCAAGGTCGGGGCTACACTGGTGGAAAGGTCGGGGCTACAGGTGGAAGCGAATTTCGAGTCTACATATGTGATAGAATGCAAAACGAATGAACTGATGAGGTTAGATAACTTTCCTTACCAAGGCTACTACCGGTATTTCATCACTTTGCGCTGCCATAGCGGAAAAAGACATTTTGTAGATAACAGTTTAATCTCCACTATATTAAAAATTTTGCGCCAGACAGCCGAACAACGAAGCTTTTATGTATGGGCATATTGCTTTATGCCCGACCATCTCCACCTTCTTATTGAAGGCAAGACAGAGAATGCCGACATGAGAAAATTTATTTCCGTATTCAAGCAAAAAACTGCATTTTGGTTTCATCGTCGTTACAATCTTAGATTGTGGCAACCCCGTTATTACGACCGCGTATTGAGAAAAGATGAGGTAACTTTAATCGTAGTTCGTTATATTTTAGAAAATCCAGTAAGAAAAGGAATGGTTTCCGATTATCTCCAACATCCGTATTCAGGTTCATTAGAATTAAAGGATATTAGGGAACTGTTTTCGTAAATATATGTCAATACGGTTTTTATCCTAGTTCACGAGAAACATGTAGCCGTAAGACTCTAGCCTAAGGGTCTCAGCCCTAAAAGAAAAAAATGTAGCCACGGGGTTTTAATCCCGTTAATCAAGTCAAAAATGTAGCCACGGGGTTTTAATCCCGTTAATCAAGTCAAAAATGTAGCCATGAGGTTTTAACCTCATGACCCCGACCTTAAAAGGTCGGGGCTACAGGTGGTGGGCAAGGTCGGGGCTACATTGGTGGGAAGGTCGGGGCTACAGGTGGAAGCAAAGGTCGGGGTCGACCTTAAAAGGTCGAGGCTACATACGGACAACGATTGGTAATTTTTTACAAATTTATTGCCTGAAGTCCGGGGGGTTTACACTGGTGGGGTCTTGACAGACGTGGTACAATAATACTAAGGCAAGGGAAAACCCTTGTCCTGTGGATTATCTATATGTAAAGGAGGTGATGAGATTGGCAGGAAGCCAAGGTCGGTATACACCGGCTGAAGCAAGCAAAGGAACGTCCTGGCTCCGGGACATAAAGCCCAAACCCAGAAAAAAATGTGCTGGGGAATCTGTGGAGTAGCCCGTACAGGCGGGCTGTAAAAATACCTTCAAAAAGTTAATACTTTCCCCTTCAAGGGACCCTAAAACCGGAGGCGGAGGTCGAATTTCCGCCGAAGGTCTCCGAAACAAGCCCCGTATATGATTTCTTCTGAATGTAGCCCCGAGGCTTCAGCCTCGGGTGCACCCGACCAAAAGGTCGGGGCTACAAGAGGAAATAACGAGGGAATATATTCGGAGTTTAGAAATATTAGGAGGTATAATGAAAACAAAATATCCTAACCTATTCGGTATCCTGGCTGCGCTGATGCTGGTTGTCAGCTTCGTCGTGCCAGTAAGCCTGACTTCACCGTCAGCAGTACAGGCCGACCCCGGCATGTGCAAATGGGATACCTTAAGGGAGCCTGGCGCGCTACCTGGGAGTGAGGTCGTCGCCGTGAACACGGACCCAGTTGACTTCGCCGTAGGTAGTGACTTAAGTTCGATCGTCGCCATAGTAGACGAAACCACACCAACCTGGCCGTTCGGCCCTGCAACCTTACTCAAATGGTCCTATAGCAAAGGCCAGACCTGGACATCGTCCAAATATGCGGCTCTAGGCCGTAATCCCGTTTGGGGCGGCGTGTCTTCTCTTGGCTTCCCCGTTGACCATCTGACCCGCCAGCTATACCAGGTAGCCATTGCCCCCGATAATCCCAATTTCTGGGCTGTTACCAGCGATGGCGCTCGTACCGCAGCCGGCGCTCCGGTAGATGCAACCAGGCCCGGACCGGTAGAGCTGTGGGTTACCCAGAACGCCGGCGCGGCCTGGGATTTCACCAACCTGGCATCGATTCTCGCAGCTGGTGAGACCATCCGCACCGTTGACATCTCAGTCGACTACGGCGGCAAGAGAGACATCGCAGTCGGCACCACAACTGGTGCTGGCGGCGGCCGTCTCCTCGTGGTCAAGTCCACCGGCTTCTCCGGCTGGCAAGTCCAAACTAACATGCCCGAGGCTGGCATCGACATCTTCGCCGTGAAGTTCTCACCCAGCTATGCCAGCGATGCGTCGCTAGCGGTCGTCTTCGCTGATAATACTACCGCCTCTACTGGCTGTCCCGGCTTAGCTGGCGTTGCTGGAGCTACCTATTACAACGTACAACTGCGTGACATCGACCAGAATGCCACCTTAGGCTGGGCGTTCACCACACCCGGTATCGAGGTCAAAGACACCACCTGGCCTGCTGGTTCTTCACCAGGCTTCCTGACGCTGAACAAGGCTACTCTGGAGCTGCCGTCCGACTTCTCAGGACAGGCGGCATCACTGCGGCGTGCCTATATCAGCCTGGATGCCATGCTCCCCTATAGCACCTGTACTTCTGTCGCCAAACCAGCCTGCGATAAGGACGGCATCTTCCGCATCGACGACACCACCGTCTACACGCTGATGGACACCTCGAACATCTCTGACAAGTCCATCTACAGCATCGCCTATTTCGGCACCTATGCTTCAGGCAAGCTGCTGGCTGGCGAGCGAATGGGCTTTCCGTGCACGGCCACCGTGCCCACGTGGTTCACCGATTCGCCGACAACCTGCCCTATCCCCTGCTGGTATCCGGCGCTTAAGCCGACTACCGGCGCTGCCTGCCCGCCCAACCCCGCCTGCTGCACAGTTACCTCGAAGGCCGGTGTGGGTGCGGCTATAGTCCACTGGGCACCCCAGGGCGACGTGGCCTACGTCATCACCGGCTCAAAGGCTTATGTGACCGGAAGAGACTGGTGGACAAATCTTGTTAGCACCCCAATTGGTAATGACGAATCTGCTATGGGCATCAGCCGCAACAACGGCGAGACCTGGAACCAGACTTCACTGATTGATACCACAATTACCCAGTTCACCGATATAGCGCCCACGCCAGACTGCAAGACCATTTACCTGGCTTCGGTCAATGCCTGTGGTGCTAGCACCTGCTACGTCACTATGTCAGCAAAC
>JBAVQV010000103.1:0-36763 GCA_049694415.1 Dehalococcoidia bacterium | reverse complement strand
CCAATTGGAACAATAGACACCTCAGCCACAACCTGTCCCTTCATCTCAACCTCCTATGTCTGGTAATTGACTATATATTTATAGTATAACCAAGCAGCTAGAGAAATGATAGTGCAGTTTTTATCATCGACAAAGAAAATATGCTAAAATTTCATTCAATAGTCTAAAATCAACAAAATCAAGATATCACGACATCTAATGCGTTATATTGTGCGAGGCATGCAAGATAAAGATATACCTCAGGCACTTGAGATTGACCGTGAGGCTTTTCCGACACAATGGCCCAGGCCATCATATACTTCTTTTAAGCAGGAACTGCGCAACCGATTAGCCTGCTACATAGTGATCGCCAAGCCTATTGAAAACGAAATAGCGGCACAAAATTCCGAGAACAAAGGTTTTTTTCATAAATTACTACACCTTTTCGACCAAGAACGCTTCTTTGGCGAAGACATGACATGGCACTCAAAAGAATACATAATAGGCAGCGCCGGTTTCTGGATTATGGTTGATGAGGCGCATATAACCACACTGGCTACACGAAATGCTTATCGCCGACGAGGCATAGGAGAGCGGCTGCTTATTCAAATCATCGAGATGGCAGCGCAGCTACATGCAGATGTCGTGACTTTGGAAGCACGTGTCTCAAATAAACAAGCCCAGGCTCTATATGAGAAATATGGGTTTCAAAAGGTCGGTGTGCGCCGGGCTTACTACACCGATAATGGCGATGACGCGGTTATCATGACAACAGATTCTCTGACTTCCAGTGCTTTCCAATCACGTTTCCAGCGACTCAAACAAGCGCATCAACACAGATGGGGAGAGCTCTGTATAAGTGAAACATCAAAAGTCGCCTGACAATAATTCTTTGTGCCGAAGCCGTCCCTATATAGGAGCATTACCATGGGTGAGATGAAAAGCGCCTGGGAAAAGGCAAAGGAAAAAGTAGAAAAACTGGGCAATCTGACGGAGGAGGAAATTAAACAATTCGAGTGCGTTCCCGTGGGAAATAAACTGGCTGCCAAATACCTTCAAGATACGGGTTATAACCTGGATGCTGAACTGACCAAATACAAAGGCACCGGATTGAGGAAATATATAGCTCAAGGTGCCCAGGAAATATTTATGCACAACATAATTCTTCCCCAAAATGAACGAGACAAACAAATCATACAACGGTCCATGGCAGGCTTAAGAATAGTGAAGGAAAACAAAAACCAGCTCGAAACTATTCTCGACCGGATAACTAATCTGCTTAATTATTATGAACAAGCCCGTCAACAAACCTACACGCAGTTTAAAAAGGGTTTTGAGGCAAGACTACAGGAATCCAGTCAAGCTCTGCAAAAGCAAACCGGCAACGCTGTACCTATCGAAGCGCAACTTCAAGCTCAGTTCCAAGCGGAGTGGCTTAATCTAAACAGTAAACTCAATGGCCAGTACGAAAAGGTGCTTGAGAAACACAGGCAACATATACAAAAAATAGCATGACACTCACTTATAACCAGGTGAAAAATTGAGTAAATTCTATTTTATTCTTCTTGCAGGTACCGCCGTGATAATGGCAATAAGCTGCAGCTGCCAGAGTAGGCCGGCAACACCTGCCTCACAACCTCCAAAAACACAGCCAGATATAGAAACTAGCCCCGAAGTACGTTACGTTATACCTTCAGAATATCAGCGTTTATACGAAGAAATATCCGGGAAACTAGATACTTTTGACAAATATCTGAATTCCAACTCGAACGGAATTGAGAACGAAGTTACTTTCGTAGCTGAACTTCTTCCGGCCAATGGCCATCAGGGCGAAAAATTGTTGACTGAAGAGAATTACAGAGGCACATTGGTTTATCTGGATGCGCTTCAATCTCTAGGCATACAGGGGGTCAAAATAGCTATCAGCTATCCCCTTCTGGCGCCAGATTTCCCCAACTCCGACCGTTACCTTGAATATTACAAAGACGTAGCCCAGGAACTGAGAAAAAGAAACATGAAGATACTCGTTGCTATCGGCAATCTGTTTCCCGACCCATCTTTCACTGATTTGCAAATATCTTTTTCCAATCTCACCTTTGCTGAATATCGCCAAACTAAACGCCAGATTGCAGAAAGGATAATCAGGGAAATCCACCCCGACTACTTGACACTCGCCAATGAGCCATCGACCGAGGCTATGACAACGGGTCTTGAAGTAACAGTTCCCGAATTTACAGAGACCGTGCGCTACATCTTGAACGGACTCAACCGCTCGAGCGTGCTCATCGGAGCCGGCGCTGGAACCTGGAACAACTTAGATTATATCAAATCGCTGGCCAGAGATACCGACATAGATTACATCGACATCCACATATATCCAGCGGATTATCTTGAGCCAGCGATTACTATTGCTGATATCGCCCGCGCTAATAACAAGCGATTAATCATCGGTGAAGCCTGGACCTATAAAGTATATGACAGCGAACTTGGCGACTTGAGCAACATGGCCACCCAGGCAACCATGTTTGGCAGAGATGTTTACAGCTTCTGGGAACCTCTGGACTCCAAGTTTTTAGAAATACTTACAAAGCTAGCTAATTACAAGGGATATGAGTTCATCTCGCCCTTTTGGTCTAAATATTTCTTCGGCTATCTCGACTATGAGACCGTACCCAAAAACTATACCTACAAACAACTAGCTCAGTTTTCCAACCAAAAAGCCGTTCAGAATATTATGAATCACAAGTTTACCGGCACCGGCCTAAAATACCAGGAATTGATAAATGCAGCCGCACGGTAAACTTATCAACCAGCATTCCGTTATAACAACCAAGGAGGGAGCTAATAGAGAAACAAGAATTTTAAAAAAAGGAAACTACTGAGAGATATGAACAAACACTTGGAAAATGTAGACTCCCGCCTGGATGAAATAGATAGTAAGCTAGAGAAAATAAAAGTCGAGCCGAAGAAAAAACGCCGGTCTATGTTTGACCTTTAATGTCAGGCTTTATCCATGTCGAACCCATCTTAATATATCGCCATATGACGATTCACAATATCCCGCCTTAACCAAAGGAAATTGAAAGGAGACAGAGATGCGTTTTAAATGTGTCACCTGTGGAATTGAATTCGAGAATATCGAAGAGCTAGCCCGGCATAAAAAACAACACCAGTCCAGTTCGAGCCGACCTGCAGGTGTAATTTGCTTGGGCTGCGGCAAAGGTATCCCCTTGGAGCCATCTAAGATGAACTACAGCGGCCCACTCACCTGTCCTAATTGCCGACGGACTATGACCGTGGTCATAGAAGGCGGAGAGGTATGTGTGGCTCGGCTCGGCTAAAAAATTTGGTGCCCCCAAGGGAATTCGAATCCCTGTTTTCAGCTTGAAAGGCTGACGTCCTAGTCCCCTAGACGATGGGGGCGGCTCCATTAAGGATAGACAGGCAGGGCTTCAAGCCCGTCAGTCTCAGAAAAACCAAGCATTATATTCATATTCTGCATAGCCTGTCCAGCAGCACCCTTCACCAGATTGTCTATGCAACTTATAACTATAAGCCTGCCGTTGTTAGCGTCAACTGTAGGATAAACGAGGCAAAGATTGCTTCCCCAGGTCTGCTTGGTCTCAGGTGGCATATCCACCACCCTGATAAAAGGTTCACCTTTGTAGTAATCACGATAGCATTCTATCAGCTCGTCCTTCTTCTTTCCTAACTTCCCTTCCTTGAGTTTGGCATAGCATGAACTCAGTATTCCTCGTGACATAGGCACCAGATGAGGTAAAAATGTCACCGAAGGATCCAAACCGGTTAGCGCTTCGAGTTCCTGTACGATTTCCGGCAGATGGCGGTGCCCTTGCACCGAATAGGCACGGACATTATCGACAGCCTCAGTATAATGTGTTGCGAGGCTTAAAGTCCTGCCGGCACCGGACACGCCTGACTTGCTGTCAACTATAATATCCGAATGAATAAGCCCTTCTTTGACGGCCGGCACTAAAGCCAGCAAGGCTCCCGTAGGATAACATCCAGGATTGGCCACTAAATTCGCTTTTGCTATTTCACCGCGATGGATTTCGGGCAGACCATAAACTGCTTTTTGCAGCAATTTCGGCGCTGGATGGATGAAATCGTACCACTTTGGATATTCATCGGCATCTTTGAGTCTAAAGTCGGCGCTGATGTCGATAACTTTGACGCCTTGTTCAATCAGGGGTACGATGACTTCAGCACTAGACTTATGTGGCATTGCTGAAAAGGCGAGGTCGACTTCGCCAAGCTCGGCGGTAATAGTCATATCTATTTCCGCCAGGTGTGGAAATACGTCTGCTAGCTTCTGCCCGGCAGTACTTCGGCCTGTAATCGAGCTAAGCTTCACCTTCGGGTGCTTATATAATAACCTGGCCAATTCTACACCGGCGTAGCCGGTAACATTTATGATGCCAACTTTTAACTTTGCCATAATCAACCCCACAAAATTTTTTAGTTCAGACCTTCTAAGTGACAGGTATCATTGAGAAACAAAGCTGAAGGTATACCACCTCTCACTTCAAAAAGGTTCATGGCGCAGACATCCTGAGTAATTTGCCAGAAATGTGAACTATCCAAACCCAGCAAACTGAGAATAAGAATCTGGCAAATTACCTTGTGTGATACCAAAACGACTGTTTCCTTTAGGTGCTGTTGTATCAAGTCATTGACTGCTGAGGCGGCTCTTTCTCTGACCTCAGCAAAGCTCTCACCGCCCGGAAACTTTACCTTATTCGGACTTTCTATCCATTGTGAATAAAGACTACCATCCCTGGCAATAACTTCTTCTGTAGACAACCCCTGCCACACCCCGTAGTCTATGTCAATAATACCAGGCATTAGCCTTACTTTTAACTCAAATGGTCCCGCCATTATTTCGGCTGTGGTCAAAGCCCGGCGCAGCGGACTCGAGTAAATCGCTGAAATTGGCCATTCTCCAATTCGTTTAGCTGCAGATTCAGCCTGCTTCATACCCACCTCATCAAGTTCGATATCTGCTCTGCCGCGAAACCTTTCTACCCGATTCCATTCAGTCCGGCCATGTCTCACTATAATAAGCCGCATCACAGTTTTGACTCCTGAATCTCCACTTTCTGAGAAGATTTTTCGCTTCACTCAGAATGCCAATTAAATCTATCAAACCTACTTACCTTTCTATAACCATGGCCATGCCCTGGCCGCCGCCGATGCACATCGTTACCAGACCCAGATGCAAGTTTTGCCTCTTCATCTCGTGTAGTATAGTCACCACCAGTCTGGCGCCGGTGCAGCCAATTGGATGCCCCAGGGAAACTCCACTGCCATGCACGTTGGTATTATCTGTGCTTAATCCCAGCTCTCTCATGCATGCAATAGCCTGAGAAGCGAAGGCTTCGTTCAGCTCGATTACGTCTAAATCTTTAATATCTATGCCGGCCCTTTCCAGCGCTCTCTTTACCGCCGGTATTGGTCCTAATCCCATGTAAGCCGGGTCAACGCCGCCTGAGGCATAAGACTTGATAATACCCATCGGCGCCAGCCTCATTTCCTTAGCTTTTTCTCGGCTCATCAACACTACTGCCGCTGCGGCATCGTTAATACCGGAAGCATTACCGGCGGTTACGGTACCATCTTTCTTAAACACTGGGGGCAGCTTCGCCATCTTTTCCAGACTGGTGTCCATCGGCCGTTCGTCAGTATCAAAAACTACAGCCTCCCCTTTCTTCTGGGGAATATTCACTGGTACTATTTCCTCCCTGAATAAGCCCTGATTTATAGCAGCTCTGGCTCGCTGATGACTCAACAGCCCCAGTTCATCCTGTTCTAGCCGTGAAATGTTGTATTTAGCAGCAATGTTCTCAGCAGTTAGCCCCATGTGATAGCCGTAGAATATCTCCCACAGCCCATCATAAACCATCAGGTCAATGACCTCTCCTTTGGCAGTAACATCCATCCTGTATCCCCAACGTGCCCGAGGCAGCGCATAGGGTGCCAGACTCATATTTTCCATACCACCAGCAATCACCACGTCGGCCTCACCGAGTGCTATCGTCTGAGCTCCCAAAGTGATGGCCTTAAGCCCCGAAGCGCAAATCTTATTGACAGTACAGGCATAAGTCTCTTTAGGTAAGCCACTATAAATCGTAGCCTGCCTGCCAGTATTCTGCCCCTGGCCTCCCTGCAACACATTGCCCATAATTACTTCATCAATGTGTACTTCCCTGAGTGAATCATCCCAGTTATAGTGAGCTTTTTCCAGATCAATCGGCCCGGTGTCCTTTAGTGCCTTCGGGGCGTAATCAGACACCTTTTTCCCAGCTTTAGGTCTTAGGCCGGCTCGTTTCAACGCCTCCCTGATAACCAGAGCACCAAGATTCACCACGGGGACTTCTTTTAAGGAACCTCCGAAAGCGCCAATGGCTGTCCTGACGCCGCTAACAATTGCTGCTTCTGACATAATTCTTTATTCCTTATGTAATTCAAGAAGCGCTGGTCACCAGCAATTTATGAAAAAGCTGTGGGGCAACGCTTTTAAGCAGCTCACGGCTGGAGCCGTCGGGATTACCAAATAAAGGAGTAACCGAAATCTTATTCTGCTCCAGTGCCCATATATCGGTTCCTGAAACCGATTTCCACTCAGACTTACCGCGCATAATCCAATGGTATTGCCTTTTGCCATCATGCCCCGGTTCTATCCGGTCGACATATTTACGTTCGCCCAGGCGGGTAATCTCAATCCCCTCAAGTTTCTCTTGCGGTAGGTTAGGCAGGTTAACATTCAACAACATTCTCCCAGGCAAGCCCTTATCGACTAGCTCACTGACCATTATCCTGGCTAGTTTGGCAGCCACATCAAAATGAAGATCTCCAAAAGCAGCTATGGAAAAGGCGAGAGCGGGAACGCCGTAAAAAAAGCCTTGCAAAGCAGCGCCAACCGTTCCCGAGATATAAGCATCATCGCCCAGATTCGGACCTTCGTTGATGCCGGAAACTACTAAATCTACCCCTTCCTTAGAAATTAGCCTTAGGGCTAGAATAACGCTATCTGCCGGGGTTCCTTCCACCGAATATGCGGTCACACCGTCTACCGGTGACTTTATTTCAATCATTCTCAATGGATGGCGCAGTGTTACAGACGTGCCGGAACCGCTCTGGTCTCTATCCGGGGCAACTACAGACACCTCGGCTATTTTTCTTAGCTCCTTTACCAGTGTCCACAGCCCTTCACTATACACACCGTCATCATTACTAACGAGTATTTTCAAAGCGTTTTCCCGAAAAACTATTTGAGTTTATCATATCAGACATCGGAGGACAAACTAATTGCCTTCAACTTGCATGGCTCCGTATCGTTTGTTATCATTTTTGAACGAAGCTGATTTTGGACATTCAATTCGTTAAGTTACATTGTTGGATTTAAACTTATGCTCAGGTCAATTAGATGAACCGCAGCTGGTTTAACTCGAAACTGATAGCCGGTATATTGGTGGCGCTATTCTTTGGCATTGCCTTGTATCTTCGAGCCGTCTTGCCCTATGACAAAGTATTTGTCGGCGATTGGGTCAAGTTCACCGGCGTTGATGCTTATTTTTTCATGCGAATCGTCGATAATCTGGTCCATAATTTTCCTCACCTCATTACTTTTGACCCTTACCTGCTTTATCCTGGCGGCTCAGGAATTAGTACTCTTCAGTTCTGGCCCTACCTCATTTCCGGAGTTACCTGGCTCATCGGTTTGGGTTCTCCAACCCCACATACCGTGGATGTGGTGGGTGTCTATTGCCCTGCGGTCCTTGGCGCCCTGACTACCATTCCTGTCTATTTCATCGGGAAAGCATTGTTCAATCGTTGGGCTGGTGTCATGGCTGCTGGCCTGGTTACTATTTTCCCCGGCGAGTTTCTTGGCAGGTCAGCCCTTGGCTATACTGACTACCACGTTGCCGAAGTGCTATTCACCACGGTGACTATGCTGTTCCTGATTCTGGCGGTGAAAGCTGGCAGAGACAAGGAGTTGACATTTGGGCGGCTGTGGCACAGACAATGGGCAACAGCTGCCAAGCCATTTATCTATAGCCTTCTGGCCGGCGTTTTCTTGGGAATTTACTTCCTTACCTGGGCGGGAGCACTGATATTTGTTTTCATTATTTTTGCTTATCTCGTTATCCAGTTTATTATTGACCATTTGAAGAGCAGGTCAACTGAATATCTTTGTTTCGTCAGTACCATTACTTTCATTGTTGCCTTGCTGATGTTTTTACCCATCTCTCCAGATAGGATGTCTTTAGCTTCTTTGACCATCGCCATTATCGTCCCCATAGCTATGGCTGCGCTTTCCTATTTAATGGCCAGCCGCAATATGAAGCCAATCATCTATCCGGCGGCCATTCTCGGCATAGGATTGGTCAGCCTGGTAGTTTTCCGTATGGTCAATCTGTCTCTTTTTCAGACTATAATAGGGAGTCTCGGCATATTTACCTGGCCTGTGGGAACAACTGTCCTTGAGATGCGGCCCCTGCTCTTGCCCAATGATAATTTCTCATTGTCAGTTGCCTGGGGTAACTTCACCACCAGCTTTTTCCTCAGCTTTATTTCCTTGGGTATACTCGTATATCTTGTCATTAAACGAAGTGAAACCGAAAAAACGGTATTTGTTGTCTGGAGCCTGGTTATGCTGGCAGCCACTTTAGCCATGCGCCGATTTGCCTACTATTTTGTCATCAATGTAGCTTTACTTGCCGCCTATCTATCATGGCTAATCCTTGATTTTAGTGGCTTCAGAAAACTAGCAGTTGAACATGCCGAGGTGGCCGAGGAGACAAAGAAGAAAGCCAAACAAAAAAGAGGTGGCAGTTCCAGCTCCGCTGCCAATCGATTCGGCATGGCACTGGGGGTTATAGTGGTGTTCTTCCTCGTCTTTTTCCCTAATATCGGTAAAGCAGTAAATACTGCTAGCCAAGCGTTTTTTGCTCCTACCGATGCTTGGTGTGAATCGCTCAACTGGCTAAAGGACAATACCTCAGACCCATTCGGCAACCCGGACTTCTACTATGAACTGTACAAACCACCTCCACCGGGGAAAACCTACGATTATCCTGAAACCGCCTACGGTGTAACCGCCTGGTGGGACTATGGCTATTGGATAACCCGCATTGGCCGGCGCATACCCACTTCTAACCCTGGAACGGGTCATAGGGGAGAAGCAGCCATTTTCACTGCTCAAGATGAAACCTCTGCCAGCGCGGCATTAGACCAGTGGGGTTCGAAGTATATTATCGTAGACCATGATATAGCCACAGTAATGGGTGGCAAATTCCAAGCCTTAGCAACCCTTAGCGGCAGTAGCCTTGATAAATTTTGCGGTCTTTACTACCAGCTGCAGGAGAACACGCTTAAACCGGTAATACTGTTTTATCCTGAATATTACCGCTCGTTTGTTGTCCGTCTCTACAATTTTAATGGCGATAATGTCATTCCTAAGAGTTCGATGGTTATTTCGTATGAGGTAAAAGCTACCTCCGATGGTCAATCCTACAAGCAGATTACCGATGTGAAAGCCTTCGGTAGTTATCAAGAAGCCCAAGTCTATGTGACAAGTCAGAAATCAGATAAATTCAGGATAATTAGCGACAACCCGTATGTCAGCCCGGTACCATTACCAGCCTTAGAGCACTATAAGCTAATTTATAGCTCAAAAGGTTCTATGATGGAGCCTGTAATAGGCATGGTTCCTGAAGTAAAGATTTTTGAGTATGTCAAATAGGTCAACTGCGAGGATTAAACTTATACCGATACATTTATAACTGCGACTGCACGTATTAGCGGTTCGTTTGTCCGTCTTAATACTCGCGGATGCTAGAAGAGATAATCTGGGCAGCTTCATCGCCTATTTAATAGACGATGAAGTTCATACCTATGTCTTTGATGAATTATGGCTTGACTTAGCTAGCATCACCCTTTACAATTTACCCCGCCAGGATTCATCAAGGAACTATCAGTGAATGGCATTAGCATTGTCGGCAGTGGCAAGATAGGCACCGCTGTTGGAATAGGTTTCGAGCAGCTTGACAACAAAGTAATCTTCTGCCATATACTGGATAGATGACTTATGATAGACAGGATAGAACACAAAGGTAAAGTCTTCGCCCTGATTCTGCGCACCGATTATGATCAGGATGGGGTTAGTTTTGTTACCCCTAAAGACGAGCCTATCCAACTGGGTGTCCTCAATCATAGATGTGGTACTAAAATAAAACCACATATCCACAAAAACCAGCCAAGAACTATATCTGAGGTTCAAGAAGTGCTTCATGTCGACTGCGGAAAAGTAGAGGCTGAATTTTATGAAAGAAATGGCAAGAAGATAGGGAGCACAGTTTTGAATTCTGGTGATACCATTCTACTCATCTGCGGTGGGCACGGATTTAACATCCTGGAAAACTCAAAGATAATAGAGATTAAGCAAGGTCCCTATTATGGGGTTGAAGAGGACAAGCAGTTCTTAAAGGTAAACGTAGGGGAAGAATGAAATCATTCGGGGAATATAGCAAATACTACGACCTGATATATCACGACAAAGATTACAGCCAAGAATGCGACTTCGTTGAACAAATCTTCCGAAGCTACTCTGTTAAGCCGGTAAAAACAATTCTCGACGGGGGCTGTGGAACGGCTGGCCATGCCATTCCTCTGGCTAGAAAGGGTTACAAAATTACTGGCATCGATGCTTCAGAGGCTATGGTAAAAAGAGCCAAAGAAAAGGTTAAAAAACTGAATTTTAACCTTGATTTTCGGATAGCTGACCTTTGCCAATTTGAGCTGGGCACGAAATTCGATGCCTGCATATGTATGTTTGCCACGGTAAGTTACATAACTGAGACCGAAAATATTCTCAGGGCGCTGGCCAATATAAGGCGCCATCTAGAAACAGGCTGTCTGTTTATTTTCGATGTCTGGAACGGCTTGGCTGTTCTAAGGCAATTACCTTCAGTAAGAGTAAAGATTGTTGAAGATAAAAAGGAGAAAATCATCAGGATTGCCCAGCCGGAGCTGGATGCCTTCAACCATCTCTGTCGGGTTCACTACCACCTGCTGGTAACTCAGGATAATTCCCTCATAGATGGCATTGAGGAGACCCATATCGTCAGATATCTCTTTCCGCAAGAGATAACACACTACTTAAAAGATGCTGGATTTGAAACCCTGAAAATCTGCCCTTTCCTGAATTTAAACGGGAGTGTGGACGAAACCACCTGGAACATTGCTGTCATCGCTAAGGCTATTTAATAGAAATGATACCTGTGTGTGAACCGTTCCTCAGTGGCAAAGAGTTGGAATATGTTACCGACTGCCTCAAGACAAACTGGATTTCCTCCCAGGGCAAATATGTAGAGCAGTTCGAACAAAGCTTTGCCGCTTATTGTGGGTGTGAATATGGCATTTCCACTACAAGCGGAACTACAGCTCTTCACTTAGCCCTTGCCTCATTGGGTATTGGTTCTGGCGACGAAGTTATTGTTCCTGCTTTCACTATGATTTCCACAGCTTTTGCCATTATTTACACTGGTGCCAAGCCTGTCCTTGTAGATGCCGAGCCAGAGACTTGGAATATAGATGTAACCAAAATCGAACAGAAAATCACTCGGCGGACAAAAGCTATACTCCCGGTTCACATTTATGGCCATCCCTGCGATATGGAGCCTATAATGAACATAGCCCAAAAATACAACCTGCATGTTATAGAAGATGCCGCCGAGGCTCATGGAGCTGAATATAAGGGCAGGAAAGCCGGTAGTATCGGCCATGTTGGCTGCTTCAGTTTCTATGCCAACAAGATAATTACAACTGGAGAGGGTGGGATGGTAGTAACCAGCGACAAAGCTATCGCTGAAAGAGCCAGAGCCTTGAAAGACTTGGCGTTTTCCAGGCAAAGGAGATTCTTGCACACTGACGTTGGCTTTAACTACCGGATGACTAATATCCAGGCAGCCATAGGTTTGGCTCAATTCGAAAAGATCGACCAGTATGTTGACATGAGGCGAAAAAACGCCTATTTGTATAATGACCTGCTCAAGTACACACCTGGCATAACCTTACCACCGGAAAAAGAGTGGGCAAAGAATGCTTACTGGATGTATTCCATCCTGATTGATGACAAATTTGGTATCGGCCGAGATGAGCTGATGGACGAGCTGCGAAAAAAAGGGATTGACACCAGGACATTCTTCATCCCTATGCATCAGCAGCCAGTGTTCCAGAATATGGGCCTTTTTAACGGGGAGAGCTACCCTGTTGCTGAATATTTAGGAGAGCGAGGTCTTTACCTGCCCTCAAGCTCAGGATTGACCGAAAAGCAAATAGAGCAAGTCTGCCAGGCAATAGGCAAAATAAGAGAAATGGGGAAGCAAGTGTGAAGGTACTAGTAACCGGCGGCGCCGGCTCTATTAGCAGCCATCTCTACCGAAGACTTTTAGATGAGGGCTATGAAGTCATTTGCCCGGATAACTTAAACCCACACTATGCCCCGAATCTGAAGCGCAAAAACATTGAGATAGCTGCTTCTGGATGAAGCTATAAATACTCTTGACAATATGTCTGAAGCCTTAGTTCAGGGAGCCGTTGAGGAAGCATCAAGGAATTGTACGGTGATTGTTATTGCACATAATAATCAATGCAGATAGAATAGGTAGTGTTGAAAGATGTATGGGGACTTATAAAAAACTCAGGGAAGTTTGCAGAAATGGAGGTGAGGGAATACTAACAATGGACTGGAAGGATAAAAGCGTCCTAATCACTGGCGGCACTGGTTCTTTCGGGAATAAGTTTGTGGAGGTCATGCTGCACAGTTTCCTGCCGAGGAGGCTTATCGTGTTCAGCCGGGATGAGCTAAAGCAGCATGAGATGTGCCGGGTGTATTCCGATAGCACTGGCTCACCGATGCGCTACTTTATCGGCGATGTGCGTGACCGAAAACGGCTTTACCGGGCCTTCAGTGGCGTGGACATTGTGGTACATGCTGCAGCTTTGAAACAGGTCCCCACCTGTGAATATAACCCCATCGAGGCGGTCAGGACAAATATCGATGGCGCGGTCAATGTCATTGATGCCGCCATTGACAGCGGTGTTGAAAGGGTGATAGCCATAAGCAGCGATAAGGCAGTCCAGCCGATTAACCTCTATGGAGCAACAAAATTAGTCATGGAAAAACTATTCATTCAAGCAAATGTTTACACAGGACAGCAAAAGCCACGCTTTAGCTGTGTACGGTATGGCAATGTCGTTGGCAGCCGGGGCAGCGTTATTCCGCTCTTCTTTGAGCAGAAAAAAAAGAAGAAAATTACCATTACCGATGAGCGAATGACCAGATTCTGGATTACCCTGGAACAGGGAGTCCGCTTTGTTATCGATTGTATCAGCAGGATGCATGGTGGTGAGGTCTTCATACCCAAAATTCCCAGCATGAAGATTACTGATTTGGCAGATATCATCGCTCCAAAAGCCGAAAGGGAAGTTATTGGGATACGTCCCGGCGAGAAAGTAAATGAAATCCTCCTTACAGAGGAGGATAGCAGACATGCACAGGAGTTTGATAACTACTTTGTCATCGAACCTGAGCATTCCTTCTGGGGAAAGGATAACCTTCAGGGCGGTAAGCCTCTTCCCGATGGCTTTAAATATACCAGTGATAGCAATAGCTGGTGGTTGACTGGGGAGGAACTGCAGAGAATGGTTGGTGAATTATCTGAATGACGCGATTGGCAATCGAAGGCGGGGTGCCTGTACGAAGCAAATTTCTCCCTTATGGTCAGCACTGGATAGACGAGAGGGATGTTGCTGTTGTCGTTGAGGTGTTAAAGAGTGACTGGATTACTCAAGGTCCCAAAGTAGATGAGTTCGAAAAGAAAGTTGCCGAGTATTGTGGTGCTAGATACGCCGTCGCGGTATCCAGTGGTACTGCTGCGCTCCATGCTGCCTGTGCTGTAGCTGGCATTTCAAGTGGCGATGAGGCGATAACTACACCCATCACTTTTGCTGCTACTGCTAACGCCATAATATATTGCGGTGGCAAGCCTGTATTTGCTGATATAAACGCAGACACTTTGAACATTGACGCTGGCGAAGTCTTTAAAAAGCTTTCACCTAAAACCAAGGCAATTCTTCCCGTAGATTTCGCAGGCTATCCCGCCGACCTTGACGAGATAATAGCTATCGCCAAGGAGAAAGGCCTCATCGTAATTGAGGATGCCTCTCATGCTCTGGGTGCTGAATATAAGGGCCGTAAGATAGGCAGTTTGGCTGACATGACTATCTTCAGTTTTCACCCCGTAAAGCATATTACCACCGGTGAAGGTGGCATGATTTTAACTGATAACGAAGAATTTTATGACAAACTCAAAATCTTCAGACATCATGGCATAGTGAAGGATAATCCGAGCCAGGGTTCTTGGTACTATGAAATATATAATCCAGGGTATAACTTCAGGCTCACTGATTTTCAGTGTGCTTTAGGTATTAGCCAACTGAAGAAATTAGACCGCTTTGTCCAGAGGAGAAGGCAAATAGCCGCCAAGTATAATGAAGCTTTTGCTGATATGGAGGAGGTCATAACTCCTATTGAGGACAAGACTGTTAAGGCAGTATACCATATATATGTCATTCAGCTACGCACAGAAAAGCTAAAAGTGGGCAGAAAAGAGATTTTAGAGGCCTTAAGAGCTGAAAATATCGGGGTGAATGTGCACTATTTGCCAGTCCACCTTCATCCATTCTATCAAAAGAAATTTGGTTATAAGAGGGGAGATTATCCAGCAGCTGAAAAATACTACGAGAGGGCAATCACGTTGCCACTTTTCCCCAAAATGAGCGATGATGACATTGAAGACGTGATAAAGGCAGTGCGCAAAGTCATCAGTTTCTACAGAAAATGACTAGGGAGATATTGTTGGGATGAGCAATTTTACGAAGCAGATGGAAATGTGGGCGAGTAGATTTGGCAAAGAATATACCGACAGGAATCCACGCTCACTGCAAGAGCTGGAATCGGTATACAAAGAGATGTATGGTATTACCCGCGCTGAAATGAATGCCAGATTTATTGGTGAGTTTGACAAAGATGTTCGAGTCCTAGAAATTGGGTCGGGTACAGGAATGCAGCTTCTCTGCCTGCAGGAAGCCGGATTTAAGAACTTGTACGGCATTGAATTACAGCCTTATGCAGTGGAATTGGCAAAAAGCAATACTAGGGGCATAAATATAATTCAAGGCTCCGCCTTTTATGTTCCTTTCCGGGATGGTTTCTTTGACCTTGTCTTTACCTCCGGCTTACTGATACACATAGCTCCGGAAGATATTGGAGGAGTCCTGGACGAAATCTATCGGTGTACAAAATCGTATGTATGGCATCTCGAATACTACTCGCCGGTATGTACCTCTATCCCTTATTGTGGGCATGAAAATCTGCTTTGGAAAACAGACTTTGCCAAGCTTTTTCTCAATCGCTTTCAGGATTTGCGACTGGTAAAAGAAGAGTATTTCAAATGGTTAGCTAATGCTAGTAACATAGACGCTATGTTTCTACTTCGAAAAGTATGACTGATGAACGGTGGATCTCATATTCAAAGGAGACAGAAGTAATACATGAAAATTGTCTCGACTATTGAAGCCAGAATGGCCTCTACCCGACTTCCGGGAAAGATAATGAAGGAAATCCTGGGCAGACCCATGCTGGAACTATTAATTGAAAGGCTAAAAAGAGCGAAAAAAGTCGATGAAATTATCGTGGCGACCACAGTCAACCCCGAGGACGAGGTCGTTACCAGACTGGCGGAAAGGGTCGGGGTTAAATGGTTCCGGGGAAGCTCCGACGACGTCCTTGACCGTGTTCTACAGGCAGCTAAAGCCTTTAAGGCGGATGTCATCGTCGAGATGACGGGTGATTGCCCCCTGCTTGACCCTGAAATAGTGGATATGATGGTGGCGAAGTTTTTGGCCGTGAAGGGGAAGTATGATTATGTGGCCAATGTCATCAAGCGCACTTATCCCCGTGGTCTCGATACTCAGGTGTTCCCCGTGGCCGTTCTGCAAGATGTATCCCGAATAACGCAGGACCCGGCCGATAGGGAAAATGTCTCCCTTTACATCTATGAGCACCCCGAAAAGTACCGCCTCCTCAATGTGGAGGCACTGCCTGAAATTGCCCGTCCCGATTTAAGGCTATGTGTAGATACCGAAGAGGACCTGAGATTAATCACGGAAATTTATTCATTTCTCTATCTCAGAAAGCCTGACTTTTTAACTATAGATGTATTGAACCTGATCGATGAGAATCCTGCTTTAAGCCTGATAAATGCTGGAGTGGAACAAAGGCAGCCTAGAGGATGAAATGAAATATAGAGCAGGGATAGTTGGCTGTGGGCGAATAGGCAGCGAGTTTGATGATGCCCCCAAGAGGAAGGTGATTTCCACGCATGCCGGGGCTTATAGCGCTGTCGATGAAGTCGAGCTGGTGGCAGTTTGTGACCTGAATAAAGAGAGACTGAAGAAATGTGGGAAAAGATGGCATGTTCCTTCGTTATATCAAGACTATGGCGAGATGCTGAGAAAAGAGGCCCTAGATATTCTCAGTATATGCACCTGGAATTCAACTCATCTAGATATTGTAAAAGAGGCTGTTAATAGCGGCGTGAAGGCCATCTTCTGCGAGAAACCCATCGCTGATTCTCTGAAAAACGCCGATGAAATGATAAAACTGTGCGATGAAAAAAAGGTGATACTGCAGATAGACCATCAAAGGAGATTTGATGAATTTCATCAGGATGTAAGAAGCTTTGTTCAGAATGGAAAATTGGGCAGAATTCAACAGGTTAGCTTCTATTATACCGCAGGCATTGCCAATACCGGCAGCCATATGTTTGACTTGCTCCGCTTTTTCTTTGGAGATGTTGCCTGGGTGCAAGCTACTTATAGCCAAAACAAATCCCCAAATATCAACGACCCTAATATCGATGGCATTGTGAAATTCAGGGATGGCATTTTTTGCGCTATTCAAGCCTGTGATGTCCAAGAGTTCTTAATTTTCGAGATAGACTGTATCGGAACAAAAGGGAGGCTGAATTTAACTCATAGCGGCTTCGATGTGGAATTTTACAAGGTAAGAGAGAGCGAATTATTTTCCGGCTACAAGGAGATATTCAAGAGTGATTTCCCTATTAACAAAAAAGCTCCGAGGGAATTCATGGTGAGCGCTATAAGGCACTTGGTGGAGTGTTTGAAAGAAGGGCAAAAGCCGATATGCAGCGGCGAAGATGGTAGGGCTGCATTGGAGCTGATATGTGCCTTTCATGAATCTGCCAGGGCTGACGGCAACAAAATATCGCTTCCATTGATGGATAGCGAAATCGAAGTGAAGTTGGGATAAGGAATAGACAATGGGCAAAAAGTTAGCTCTATTTGGCGGTAGTAAGGTTCGAGAAAAACCCTTCCCGCCTCATCCGATTATAGGCGAAGAGGAAAAAAGAGCCGTTCTGGAAGTCCTTGAAAGCGGCAAACTATCTACATTCATAGCCCAGCCCGGGAAATATTTTCTGGGCGGCGAAAAGATAAGGCAATTCGAAAAGGACTTTGTCAGTTACCATGGCATAAAATATGCTGTAGCTTTTAATTCAGCTACATCAGCTTTACATGCAGCGGTTGCAGCCTGTGGCACCAAAGCAGGGGAGGAGGTACTTGTGCCACCATACACGTTCACCTCAACAGCTACGTGTGCCTTGATGAACAATTCCATACCTGTATTTGTTGATATCCAACCAGATATCTTTTGTATGGACCCAGCCAAAATCGAACAGGCCATAACGCCGCAGACCAGAGCCATCATCCCCGTTCATCTATTCGGTCACCCAGCAGATATGGACAAAATTATGGAAATCGCCAAAAAGCACAACCTTAAGGTTATTGAAGATTGTGCTCAAGCCCCCGGCGCAATTTATAAGGGGCGACTTGCCGGTACTATTGGCGATTGTGGCGTCTTCTCTTTCCAGGAGACTAAAAACATGATGACCGGAGAGGGAGGTATGCTTGTAACTGATAATGATGACATTGCTGAGATAGCACGTATGGTGAGGAACCATGGAGAGGTGATATTAGAAGGCCAGAGGCAACGCAGCTACAGAGCGGACATGCTTGGCTGGGGCTACAGGATGACAGAATTGGAAGCAGCGTTGGGTATAGAGCAATTAAAGAAGCTTGACAAGCTTAATCAAAAACGGATTGACCTGGCAAATTATTTATCCAGTAGATTAAGCGATATAGGTGGACTAACGCCGCCGACAGTTTATCCCAATGCCAAGCATGTTTATTATGTCTTCCCCATCAGATATGATGAGTCTAAAACTGGTATTCCTAGAGACCTTTTTGTGAAAGCGCTGGTTGCAGAAGGCGTCCCCTTTGGCGCCGGTTATGTTAGACCCCTATATTTAAACCCGATTTATCACGAAAACAAGCCTTTTATCTATAATTACTATGGCAAGGAAATTAACTACGATAAGGGTATCTGTCCTGTGGCAGAAAGGCTTTATGAGAAGGAGCTGATGCTAACAGCAGTATGCAGACCACCAGCAAATCAAGAGGATATGGAGGATATTATCAGGGCGATAAATAAGATTTTAGAGAATAGAGAGGAATTAAAAGCATAGGTTATGGAGCCTCTGGTGATTCGAGCCGATGCCAGCACCAAGATAGGCATAGGGCATTTAATGCGCTGCCTGGCGCTGGCGCAGGCATGGAAGGACACCGGCGGACAGGTGATTTTCATCACCGCCTGCCAGAGTGAAGAACTCCTCCAGCGGCTTCGGGAGGAAGGATTTGATATACACTTACTGGGTCGTCCGTATCCTGACCCCAGCGATTGGGACCGTACAAAGGACGTTTTAGCTTCCCATCCCAACGCCTGGGTTGTGCTGGATGGTTATCACCTTGACGAGACCTACCAGCAAAAGATAAAGAAAGCCAGGCATCGGCTGCTTGTGATAGATGACATGGCTCACCTGAAACACTATTATGCTGACATCGTGCTTAACCAGAACCTTCATGCGGAACAACTGCATTACTTCTGTGAGCCTTACACCCGCCTGTTGCTAGGCACACATTATGTGCTCCTTAGGAGAGAGTTTCTTGACTGGAGAGGTTGGAAACGTGAGATTCCAAAGGTAGCACGGCGGGTACTGGTGACCCTAGGAGGTGGTGACCCTGAGAATCACACGCTCAAGGTCATCCAGACACTCCAGAAAGTAGATGTGCCTGATTTGGAGGCAATAGTTGTTGTTGGGGCGAGCAATCCGCATGCCGGCGTTTTGGAAAAGACAGCAAAGCAGAGCTGTATTCCCATCCGCCTGGTGCGCGACGCAAAGAATATGCCCGAGTTGATGGCCTGGGCTGATGTGGCAGTCTCATCATCTGGAACCACAGTATGGGAGCTTCTTTTTTTAGGAACACCTATTCTAGTTCTAATAGTGGCAGGTAACCAACGTTACATCGCAGAGCAGATAGAGAGTCGCGGAGCAGGGGAGAGCCTAGGTCTGGTGAGAAATATATTGATTAAATCATTAGCCAAGGCAATCACTCTACTGCTGAAAGATTTTGAATTGCGGACAAAAATTAGCGAAAGTGCACGGCAAATTGTGGATGGTGAGGGTATTCAACGGGTATTGAGATATGTCCACAGAAAAGATAAGGCTTCCGTTTCAGTAGATGCGATATGACTTTAACTAACGAGTCAACAGTGAGACAAAGCAAGAACCAAGGTCTTAAAGTATTTTTTTTAGGAGGTAAACAGGTAGGATGTATTGGATTACTCACTTTGGCCGCGGCAGGGTGTAGAATTCAGGGGGTCATCGCTTACGATTCGGCTGTGCTGAATCTGGCTACAATGTTACACATGCCTACCTTCTCTTCCATAAAGCAATCCGAAGTTGAGAATCTTCTTTCTCAGAGTGACTTACTGGTTTCTGTACATGGTCGGGAGATTGTGCCGAAAAAATTACTCGAACTCCCCTGTTTGGGCAGCATAAATGTGCATCCTTGCCTTTACCGCTATAAAGGAGCGAATCCAATTGGGAGGCTCCTTCAAGATGGGTGTACACGAGCTAGCGTGGGCGTCCATCGCATGACTGAGAATATTGATGAAGGAGAGGTTCTAGTAGAGGAATTTATGGATATAACTGGGAGGAAATCTGTAGAGGAAGTTTACAACGTCTTATATCCATTTTACGCAGTAGCTTTGCTCAAGGCGATCGGCACATTATCTAAAGGAACAAGTTTTTTAGGGAAACAGGAACCAATCGGCTAACGCATGGGCAGGAGCTTTAGAAGATGAATACTTTTATTAATATTGCCGACAGGTTTGTTGGGACAGAGTATCCTGTCTATATTGTCGCCGAAATATCCGCCAATCACCGCCAGCAGTTTGATGAGGCAGTGAAATTAATTGAAGCCGCCAAAAAAGCTGGTGCTGATGCAGTTAAATTGCAGACCTACACACCCGACACCCTCACCATCAAATGCAATGCGCCGGAGTTCCGAATTAGTGGGGGCACGCTCTGGGATGGGAAAACCCTTTATGACCTTTATAGCGAAGCCTCTATGCCGTGGGAATGGCAGCCAAAACTCAAAAAGGTGGCGGATGACCTGCGGATTGACTTATTCTCCACCCCCTATGACAAAACAGCAGTGGATTTCCTGGAGGGGATGGGTGTGCCAGCTTATAAGATTGCTTCATTTGAGATTGTGGACATCCCTCTTATTGAATATATTGCCAGCAAAGGTAAACCGATAATCATATCAACCGGCATGGCAACTCTGCCTGAGATAGATGAGGCTGTACAAGCAGCTCGAGGCGCTGGAGCCTCTCAGATTGCTCTGCTTAAGTGCACCAGCGCTTATCCAGCGCCGCCCGAAGAAATGAACTTGAGAACTATTCCAAATATGACTAGGAAATTCAAGGTTCCTGTTGGACTTTCCGACCATACCCTGGGAATTGCTATACCCGTAGCGGCAGTGGCTTTAGGTGCTTGCATTATAGAGAAACATTTTACCCTTTCGCGGAGCATCCCGAGCCCTGACAGCGCATTTTCTTTAGAGACTGACGAGTTCAAGGCAATGGTCGAAGCAGTTCGCACTGTAGAGAAAGCGCTTGGCAAAATTAGCTACAAGGTAAGCGAACAAGAGGCTAAAAGCCGTGTTTTCCGCCGCTCCCTCTTTGTGGTAAAATATGTGAAAAAAGGTGAGCTATTCACCGAGGAAAATGTGCGCTCCATCCGACCAGGGCTTGGGCTTGCCCCCAAGCATCTTAGAGAGATACTGGGACAGCGAGCAACCCAGGATATTAGGCGGGGGACGCCACTGAATTGGAAGATGGTGGCTAGTAAGTGAGGTATCGCTAGCATAACGCCATGGCAAAATCATCGGACATAAAGACTAAACGACTTTTAATCACGCCGTTCTCTGAACGACACCTGACCCTGCGCTATGTAGGATGGCTTAATGACCCGGAGGTGGTTCGCTTCAGCGAACAGCGTCACCGCAAGCACACTCTCGAATCGTGCCGAGCCTATTGGCAATCCTTTGAAGGGACGCCCCACTACTTCTGGGCAATCGAGCTACAAAAAACTCGAGAACACATTGGTAATATAAATGCTTATGTTGACCCTAGCAATCAACTGGCTGATGTCGGCATAATAATCGGTGAAAAGGAGGCCTGGGTGAGGGGGTACGGCTTTGAGGCTTTTCATGCGGTATTTCATTTTCTGTTGCATGAAGCCGGCCTGCGCAAAGTAACGGCAGGCACCCTGGCCGTAAACACACCCATGCTCAGGATTATGGCACGCATGAACATGAGAGAGGATGGCCGACGGATAAAACATTACCTCTGTGAAGGTCAGGAAGTTGATCTTGTCCACCAGGCTTTATTCAAAGAAGAATAGTACTTGACACTAAAGTGCAGGCAGGAGCAACACTGTGAGTAAAACCAAGAGTAAGAAGGGACAACCCCTATTCCGCAATATGGCATATTGTGTGCGCTGCTGTATACCGGAAACCGAGGAAGGGCATCAACGCGATGAACTCGGCATTTGCCGGGCATGCCGGTCGTCGGAACAGAAAATGCATATTGATTGGCACGTTCGCGAAAACGACCTAAGAGGAATATTGGAGGCATCTAAAGCAAAGGCAGGTAATAATTACGACTGCCTCCTACCCATCAGTGGCGGAAAAGATAGCATGTTTCAAGCGCATGTCCTCGTCAATGTCTACAACATGAAGCCACTGGCAGTCACTTTCAACCACAACTGGTACAGCGAAACCGGCTGGTACAACCTGATGAACCTCCTAGAGAGTTTCAAAATTGATCACATAATGTTTACGCCGAACCGAGACCTGGTGAACCGCTTGGCAAAGCGTTCGCTTCACGTCATTGGAGATACCTGCTGGCACTGTCACAGCGGCTGTGGCGCCTTCCCGCTTCAGGTGGCGGTCAAGTTCGGGATTCCCCTGATTATTTATGGTGAATCCGTGGCGGAAAGTCAGGGGCGAGCCTCATATTACGAACCTGTGAAATATGACCGGGAATATTTTACCAAGGTTTCGGCAAAGAAGACGCCAGACGAAATGGTATGTGATTATATCACGCCTAAGGATATCCACTCGTTCCAGCTGCCGTCTCTGGAAGAGTGTGAAGCGGCTGGTGTGAAGGGGATTCACCTGGGCGATTATGTATTCTGGGATGATGAACGGCAGACCGAATTTGTGCGGGATACCTATGGCTGGCGCGAGACCCAGATGGAAAATAGCTATAAGCATTACAAGAGTGCCGAGTGTGTTATGCCCGGTATGCATGACTTCACCTGTTATTTGAAGCGGGGCTATGGCCGCGCCACGTCTCAGGCCTGCCTTGACGTCCGCGTCGGTTTACTCACTCGCGAGGAAGGCTTTAAATTAATTAGCCAAACAGACCCCATCCGCCCCGAGGCACTGGACTACTTCCTCAAAATCACCAACATGAGCGAGGAGGAATTCTATAAAGCCATGGAAAGTCAGCGCATGCCGCAGCTCAAAGGTGTGGACATGCCTGTCCTGCCAAAAGAGAAATCAAATGAGGAACGAATTCTGCCATTCACCCTGCAACTGATAGAAAGACTGAAGAGTAAAGAAATACCGCATTATGATACCGGTAGACAAATCTCCCGCGAAATGAAGGAGCGCCATGACCTGTCAGCTAATATCTTCACGCAATGTAGCATCAAGCGAATTCTTGAAGGATATCTCAACAAGGCAGTGACGCCGGTTGACATTGCCGAGGCGTGCATCAGCCGCATCCAAGAAGTCGACCCCCGCATCCAGGCCTTTCAAGCCTTCAATCCCGAGTTATTGCTTGAGGGAGCTCATGAAATCGAGAAACGCCTCGCCTCAGGAAAGTCCATGCGGCTTTTGGAGGGGATCCCAGTGGGAATAAAAGATATATTCAATACCAAGGATTTTCCCACGGAGATGGGCAGTCCCATCTGGAAGGGGTTTAACCCAGGCAATGATGCCAGAGTAGTATTTCACATCAAACGGGCTGGTGGGTTGTTGGCGGGAAAGACTGTTACCGCAGAATTCGCCGTTCACGCCCTCGGCAAAACGCTTAATCCGCATGATCTTTCCAGAAACCCCGGCACTTCTTCATCTGGTTCGGCTGTTGCTGTGGCGACTGGCATGGTTCCTGTTGCCCTAGGTTCACAAACTGCCGGCTCTATCATCCGCCCCGCAAGCTATTGTGGCGTGTACGGCTTCAAACCTTCGTTTGGCCTTATACCTCGTACGGGCACTCTCAAAACCACCGACAGCCTTGATACTCTAGGTTTTTTTACCGCTTACTTCGAAGATCTAGAGACCGTGTTCAATGTGCTTCGAGTGCATGGCCGGGACTACCCCATCAGCAATACTATTCTGACCAATAAACAGCGGCAAAACAAGCCCGATAATCGGCCGTGGCGAGTTGCACTTTTCCCCAACAGTGCCTGGGAATTTATCCATCCTTATGCTGAGGAGGCGTTCTTCAGCTGGATTAACACCCTAATGAGAGATGAGAATATTGAGATTGTAGGGGTTAAATTGCCAAAACCAATGAAACGGTGCCATGAGATTCACGCCATGATCTACGACTCAACATTGGCATATTACTTTAAGGACGAGGCAAAAAGAAAAGAACTAGTGTCTCCCATCATGTATGAACTTATTGAACATGGGAGATCCATTACGAAGGAGCAATATCAGCAGGCTTTGAACGACCAGGAAGAGCTTATCGCCATAATGGATGAATTCATGGGTAATTTTGATGCGGGCATAGGTCTCAGCACCGCCGGCGAGGCACCACTACGAGAGGAAAAGGAAAGAGAAGACCAAGCCCTGATGTGGACATTGGCCCATCTTCCGGCTCTAAACGCACCTGTTTTTGTGTCACCCGGGGGTCTGCCCTTTGGTGCCCAGCTCTTCGCCCGCAAGTATAATGACTTGCGGCTGCTCAAGTTCGCTGCCTATTTGCGGTCTCGGGACTTTATTCCGGAAAGGATGCACCCGCAAGCACAGTTGTAATTTGAGAACGACTTACCCTATATATTCCGATTTCCCCGAGGTGACCTGCCCCCCGCAAATTTAGTAAGGACATTCCTAAAGGCAGACCTCTTGCATGGGATATCGTAAGTGGGAGCGGAAAGCAGGTATGACCATTGGACGGCTGTTCAGGCGCTTGCCGACCAATCTTAGCTTGTGTTCGGTCCAATTCATAGCTCAGGCTACGAACGCCGATGTGAACCAGAAAGTGATTAGAGGAACAGAACAGTGGGCTTAGGAATAAAAAGTAGAGTTTCCCCGATAATGGCTGCCGTTCTGGCGCGCTTGTTACCACTCGAGTCGAGACGCTCGAGATCATGGCTACTAACAAAGAGTGAGAAGCAACGCTCAATACGAGATTTGCTGGCAAAAGCAGGCTACCGCTCACGACACACTCGCATGCGAGTACTCTTTTGGGAACCCGGTGGGATGCCACCAATACTCAATCGCGACGCAGTCATTGCAACCGCTTTGAGAATACGGGGAGTTGAAGTGCGGTTTGTGATATGCGATGGCGCTCCGGTTGCCTGTATACTAAGAGAGGTCGTGTCTGAACAACTGCCGTTCTTGTGGGGCAAGAAGTGTCCTGGTTGCCTTAGAGCGTGTGCCAATGAGGCTGCTTCGTTTAATCTCCCTTATGATGGTATTGGGGAACTTGTCTCGGAAGAACGCCGCGCTGAACTGCGCGTCCTGGCACAGAGTGTCCCTGCAGACGAGTTGGCCACCTTTCGCCACCTCAATGTTGAGGTAGGTCAATTAGCCGTCTCTTCCACTATACGATACTTCAAAGGCTTATCGAGCGAAGGACACGAGGACATAGTCCGTGAATACTTATACGCTAGCCTGGTTAACACGGAGGCGGCTATTACGGCTATCGCGTGTTTCAAGCCGGATTGCCTGGTCATGACACACGCGTGCTATGTCGACTATGGGACGGCGCAGTCTGTTGCAACGAATGCCGGGATTCCGGTGGTAGTCTGGGCAGGCGCCTATCTGGAGCGTCACTGCTATATGAATACCAAAGTCCCCCAGAGTAGGAACCGGAGCTATCAGCTGCTAAGCGCGGAAGCCTGGAGGCAGCGGAGGGAGCTACACTTAACTCGTCGAGAGGACGAACGATTGGACAGCTATTTGAATGCACGATATACGACGGATGTCGCATTTGACCTGAAGTTGTCTAGCCCGCCTGTCGCCGTGGACGAGCTACGTAGGAAACTGGACATTCCAGGAAACAAACCAGTCTGGTGTATCTTTGCACACGTGAGCTGGGATGATGTTTTCAGCTACGGTGCCCAGGCGGCATTTGATACTGCAGAGCTATGGTTCATTGACACCATCCGAACTATAATGGCACTACCCGACGTTACGTGGCTTGTTAAACTGCATCCTGCGGAAATTCCCTCGGGTACGGTGTATGGTGTACAGAGTTTAATTGAAGAGCATTTTCCTGAGCTGCCCCACCATGTCCGTCTAATCCCGGCAGACTCGGACATTAACGTGTACGGGTTATATCCGGTGCTGGACGGTGGAGTTACTATGTTTGGAACAGCGGGCCTTGAGATGGCAGTGCTTGGCAAGCCAGTGATTTTGGCAGGTGAAGCGCATTATGGCCGCAAAGGTTTCACCTATGACGCTCCAACGCAGGAGGAGTACAGGGCACTTCTACGCAGGGCTGCTCAGTTGCCGAAGCTTTCCGCTACACAACAAGCGCTTGCCCGCCAGTATGCCTATTCTTATTTTATCCAGCGTCAGATACCACTGCGGATGCTCGAGAGAGGGTATGGTGGTTGGGGACCGCTAGATTACCAAAAGCTGGATTTGCTCCTGCCTGGTAAGGACAAAGCCCTGGATATGATCTGTGAACATATCCTGGAGGGGGGCGATTTTATCATGGATGAGGACATGGTTGCGTTCTATTCCGCTTTGAAGTGAGTACGTACTTATGAGTGCGGAACCGTCGGGTGCTCCGGTGCGCTTCGTCGGATTCGATTCTGGAGGGGAAGTATTCCTGAATCAGGGTCGGGTCTTACGCGGCATCTATCCGGGTAATGGTGCACTGTACCGCAAGGTGCTGCACGCTTGCGAGGCGCATGATTTGTTCCGGTTCGGCATTGTGGCAACTCGCGAGTTACATGTTAACCCGTATCCTGACTTGCCCTATGATCTCGTGTTGGAACATGAAAGGATTCCCTTCATCAGCTACCCACATGAATGGCCAGCGTCTATGCTGAAGGCTGCTGCCCTATTTCATATCGACCTTTACACTGAATTGGGTCGGCAGGGGTTGACGATCAAGGATTGGCATCCTTACAACATCTTGTTCAAGGGCACAGAGCCCGTATTTGTGGATTTTACGTCAATCATTCCCACAGACAACCTTCAGGACGAGGAGTATCTGACGCCACCTCCCATCCTCGCTCCACTTCAACATCTTTGGGGTACTACTTCGACATACATCTTCGAGATGTACTGGCTTATGTTTGTGCCCTACTTCTTATTGCCTCTTTACCTGATGCAGCGGGGGCGGTACCAGCAAGCAAGGCGCCGGATGTTGGAAACCACGCTGAATGCCAGCCGGTCGGTGCTCCGAAAGCCTGAAGTCTTTGCAGGGATTTGCCCTGCGCGGCTGAGCTATGACGTCAACTTGCTGCTCAAGATGCTGGCGCTGCTTGACCGCAGACCGCTCAAGCCACACTTCTGGCGGATTGTCAGGGGAGAGGTCAGATGCCTGAACGTGTCCGTCACTAAAAGCAACTACACCGCCTATTACAAGGCCAAGGAAGAAGAACTTGCCTTTGAACCGTCGCAGAGTTGGACGAACAAACAAGCAGTCATTTATGAGGTAATACGACAGTTGAAGCCAGCGACAGTGCTTGATGTGGCCAGTAATACTGGCTGGTTCTCGGTCCTGGCTGCCAAGCAAGGATGCCAGGTGGTGGCCTTTGACGTTGACGAAGCATGCATGAATGTGCTCTATGCGCAGGCTAAGCGCGAACAGTTGCCAATTTTGCCGCTTGTGGTAGACTTGACTAATCTGACACCGGATGTGTTCCCGCTCGAATATGAGGACGAAAAGCACAGCCTGATTGGCGGTGAGTTTCCCTTGCTGCTGGCCACTGAAAAAAGGCTAAGTTGCGATATGGTGCTGGCACTGGGGATCATTCATCATATGGCACTGGGGCAGAACCAAAGCTTTGCTCAAATCGCCCAATTGTTGAGTGCGTTGTCGAAGAAATACCTAGTGTTGGAATTTGTTCCTAGAGATGACAGGCTGATCGTTTCAGAACTAGCCTTTTTTCCAGCGCTGAAGTCACGTCCAAATGGCTTCGACTGGTATACACAAGAGAACTTGATTCTTGAGCTGAAGCGACATTTCCAAAGTATAAAGGTCACAAAGTCCTTTCCCGATGCACGAACTATTCTGATATGTTCTAAAGGTCACAAATAACATGGCTAAGGTATTATTTGCGACTCCCGTTTTAGGGCATCCTGCAATGGGGGGGCCTCAACTCCGTATTGAAAACTCCATTAAAGCACTTTCACAAGTATCAGATTTGTATATATACTCCATGGTTTGCCTTGATGCTCTTGGTGGAACCAATGGATTATCGTTCTATGAACAATACTGTAAAAGATTTTATCTTGCTCCTTCTGTAGATTCAAATATTAGATATATAAGGCTTGCCAAAGCAGGGCTTAATCTTCTTTCCAGGCGAATCGTTAATCGTAATATACTCCCAAGCGCCCAAGAATCAAGCAAAAATGCCCGAGACTTGTTAAATGTAGCTAGTGATATCAATGCAGATGTGGTTTGGCTTGGCTATGGGAACATCTCATACCCGCTCTTGAAGTATATCAAGAGTCATTCAGAGTATAAGGTAGTCTTGGATACGGATAGCGTGTGGTCAAGATTTATTCTCAGGGGCTTACCTTTTGCCAAGAGTAGTGGAGAACGCCAACGGATAGAGAAAGTAGGTATAGAAAAAGAAGAAGAAGAAAGATGGGGCACGCAATTAGCTGATGTAACTACTGCCGTATCTGAGGTTGATGCACATTACTACTGTGGACTGGCTAAGTACCCAAAGCAGGTCCATCTTTTCTCGAACGTGATTGACATTGAAACCTATCAACAGACACCTCCATTGGCCGACAACTTTAGGAAACCTTGCATTTATCTTGCTGGAACATTTGGGCCTGGAAGCCCCATGGAGGATGCAGCCCGTTGGGTGATTGCAGAAGTTTTACCATTGGTGCGTCGGCAGATTCCTGGTATTCATTTCTATATCGTTGGCATTGGGTCAGGTCGAACTCTTTCTGACATAAATGACCCAAATATAACAATAACAGGAAAGGTGCCTTCTGTCTTGCCCTATCTGTGTCATGCTGATGTTGCTCTTGTCCCCTTGAGGTTTGAATCAGGGACCCGTTTCAAAATCATGGAGGCGGGGGCTTGTGGTATACCTGTTGTATCAACTACTTTGGGTGCTGAGGGGTTATCCGTTACTAAGGGAAAAGATATATTAATTGCTGATGATCCCACGTCGTTTGCTGATTCCATTATTAAGCTAATAACTAATCATGGCCTGGCTTTAGAAATGGCTGAGAATCTGAGAATACTTATACATCAAAAATACTCTATAAAGTCCCTGGTCGAAGAAGGCCGCCTTATCTTGGAATACTTAACATGAATATCATGTGAAGGCAAGATTTAAACGGCCTTGGACACTATAATGTCGGATTTCCCTTGCTATGGCCTCGGAAATAATACGTTACTATCATCATTATTGAAATTAGACCGTTTGTGACATACTTTTGGTCACGCGTTGCAAAATAGATCTAATTTTTTGGGTATCTTAAAACATCCTTCAAAAGGTTGTATTCTTGTTTGGTAAAGCCTCTTAACAGCATCAAAACCGCAAAGTAAATTATAGCGCCAACCACTATTGAAATGAGGATATTGACGGCGCCGGTTGGGCTTAATGCCCAGAGCACAGCGCCCATAATTAGTGCCGATATTATCGCTTTGGCGATAAACTTCCAATCGACCTCGAAGGATAGCTGCTTGAAGCTGATAATGCTATTGGCAACAAGCATAATCATAAATGTAGCTAAAGCGGAGATGGCGGCGCCTAAAATCCCCATCACCGGGACCAAAATTATGTTCATCACCAGATTGATGGTAGCGGAAGCAATATAGATTAGACCTATTGCCTTTGTCTTTTTAAAAAGGAATAGGACTTGCGAAAAAATGTAGCCGCAGTCAAGTAGCACTGTTCCCAGCGCAATAACAGCGACTATCGTCCAGCCGGTAGCGAATTCCGGCGTTGCTAATGTAACTAATACAGATTTGGCAAGAATTGACACTCCAAAGGCACCGGGGATAGCAAACAACAGATACAACTTGAGAGTGTATTTCAGATGCGTTTTGACCTCTTGAATTTTATTATTATCATACAGGTAGCTTATAGATGGCGTAAGAATAATTGATAGCGGATAATAAAAGAATTCTATCATCGTTCCCAGGGCATAGGCTGCTGAATAGATGCCCACTGCCTCAATACCCAGGAAATGGCCAATAGTGTAGCGGTCGCTAGAAGTCCAAATCCAATAACAGAGTCCTGTGGAAACCAGTGGCAAGCTGAATGATAAGTAGGGTTTTATTACCGAAAGACTGGGAGTACGAAGCTTGATTTGCGGTTTAATCACTAAAAATCCAATGATGAACAAAACGGCTCTGATGACCAGCAGGGCGGCGATTGCTCCATATAAGCCGAAGCCGGAAAATACCAGATAGGCAACCAGGGCCACTTCGCCGACTATCTGGGCGATATAGAAAATTGAATATTTAGCTATTTGTCTAAAGGTTACAAAATAATAACGTATCATTTCATCGAGAGTAGTTAATAACACTAAAAATGCAGCCAGCTTGACGAAAGGTGCTGCCTGAGCGCCCCCAAATACCGCGGCGGCAATGGGCTCGGCTAAGATGAATACCAGGACGGAGAGTATAACTGAGGTCAGCGAGGTTACAGCTAAAATAGAGAAAAAGCCAGCGCTTATCTTGTCTTTATTCGTCTCCGCTGGCAGAAACCTGTACATAGCACTGCCAAGTTGGAGCAGGGCAACAAACACCAACGATGGAATAATAACCTGAATTTGAGACCAGATGCCATAGGCTTCGGCACCTAAAGTCTTGGATAGTATCGGTATAAGGACAAGCCCTCTTAGGCCTAGTGCCGCAGTGGCAATACCCGCCAGTATGGTATCTTTGGTGAATTTCTTATACAGGTTTGACTGTTCAGCGAGCAATGTTGCCTTCCTGACTTCTGTCTAATTTAGCCGGCATGGAGCACATTATAACACACGTGCGTAAGCCTGCCCCGCGGAGCTAAAGACACTACGGTGTATGATATAATGTTCATCAACAATATGGGAGGAGAATTAAGAAGATAAACCTATATGTTGTTTAGAATCAGTGTGCAGATGAAAACCCTTGTGGGGGTGGAACCATGGAAATGAATCCTGAGTACAGAGTAGGCATTTTTTGCCCATGGTACTTTTTGGATACAATTCCAAGTTTGTGCGCTGTCATTGAGTTTTTGGCCCAATATGGCTATCAAGTTGAAGTTTTTGTGCCGGTGAGCCCTCTATTTGAATTGCCTACATTTGATAAAGAGCATATTCGGGTTCATTCTTTTGGTCAGGGGAACATCCATCGGCTTATTAGCTCAAGCTACTTACATCGGGCCATGGTGTTGTTGCAACCATTGAATCGCTTTTTCACGAAATTGCCTTTTCAGGTCTTGGAGCCCCACTCCACCGTTGTGCGGCAACATCACCGAGAAATAGCCTATAGATGTGTCATTGGGGTCGACCCAGCCGGTCTTGAGATAGCCGGTCGCTTTTCAGAAATGTTGGGCGTGCCTTTATTATATTGGTCGCTTGAGCTCTTGCTCTCGAGTGAACTGACGAATTACTACCAGAGAAGGGTTAAAAAGAAAGAGATTGCTCTAAGTCACAGTGCGTCTGCTATTGTAATTCAAGATGAGGAGCGTGCCAAATTATTGGCTAAAGACAACAACCTACCGATGAGCAAATTTGTGTTCGTACCTAATGCGCCTCTTGGTCCCGCCGGACGGTATCCTTCTCGATATTGGCATCAGCAATTCGGCTTAGGGGAAGACCGGCGAATTGTGTTACATTCCGGTAGTTTGGGGGATTGGACTGGTATTGCTGACATCGTGTCTTCTGTAAAGGAATGGCCAGAAGACCGCTGGGTTTTGGTAGCCCACACGCGGTTCTACAGTGCTCAAGATTCTTACTTGAGAAAATTGCGCTCTACTGCGGACTCCCAGCGGGTTTTCTTTTCCACCCAACCTGTCACACGCACAAAATATCCGGAATTGGTCGCAGGAGCTGATGTAGGTGTGGCGTTATATTTTCCTTTTCCTGGCTCACTCTATACCCAGGAAAATATCCATACCATCGGGCTTTCTTCTGGGAAAATAGCACATTATCTCAGAGCAGGACTTCCAATAATTGTTAACAAATGGCCATCCATAAGCCAACTAGTGAAGAGGGAGGGATGTGGTATCGTAGTAGATAAACTAGACGAGGTCGGTGATGCTCTTATAGAGATCGAGCGGCACTATAAGGAATATAGCAACAATGCATGCAGGATCTTTGAAAAGTATTTTGACCCTTCAATGGGCTTTCAACATCTTATTCGCTACATTGGAGAATTATGAATCAGTCCCACATGAATTTCGTTGAGTGTATCGGTATAAGGACAAGCCCTCCTAGACCTAGTGCCGCATTGGCAATAGCCGCCAGTATGGTATCTTTGGTGAATTTCTTATACAGGTCTAATTGCCCAATGAACAATGTTGCCTTCCGCCCTTCCGCCCTTCCGCCCAATTTGACCAGCATGAGCCATATTATAACATACGGGTATAAACCCCCTTGTGGAGTGCAAGAAGTAGTGCGGTCTTTTAAGGTCGCCCCAGGTAAAGAAGATGGCGAGGTTAAAGCCTCGCACTACATGCCTTTAAAAGAGAACGGAATCACTGATGTGCCGGACGAGTATAATGAATTGAGAGCACAATTATGTATGGTGTAATGCCTAGAGCGGTTACCTAGGTGCATAAGTGTACCACTTATTTTGTTAAGGTTTAAATAAATGAAGGTGATTTTAGCTTGTTGCGGCACCAGCCACTATTATGGTTTTCCGAAATACTTCTACTTACTGGCTAAATATTTAGCCAAGCAAGGCATTGAAGTTGAACTCGTTATCGATTCAGAGAAGGGTAGGGAAAAGGTAAAGGAGGTTTGTGGTAATGTTAATACTACTATCATACGACCATCCACTGGTGTTGGGGTAAATTTTTTAAGGCGTTCACTATACAGTATAAATGTAGCTCGCTATCTTCGAGACAAAAACTTTGATATTTTACACACTGGTGGGACCATACCCTTTGCTTATCTCCATGCAAAAAACCGAGCACCGACTGTTTTCCAGGCATTCGGTAACGAATCATTCACTCATCTGAACGTGCTACAGATGAGTAGCCCAATGCAAATGTTCTATCGCCTTTTAGCGCAACCCACATGGAAATACTGTGGGAGTCATGCTGATGTTATTGCCGCTGAAGGTGAATTTCAAATCGAAGAGATGATGGAAGTATACGCAGTTAGCCGAGACAAGATATTTATTCTGCCAGTAGGGATTGACTCCGCCTTTATAAAGCAAGCGCTTGATATCAGGACAGTATCACGTGAGGAATTAGGGTTAACTGCCAGTGATTTTACGCTGCTATCTGTTAACACCCTTGATGTCGTCAAGGGCATTAATTACCTGATTGATGCTTTCTATCTCGTCAGGCAGAAACTAGCTAATGCCAGGCTGATAATCATCGGCGCCGGGCCGGAAGAGACAAATATCTATAATCAGATAAAGGCTTACCAACTAGCCGACAGCATCATACACCTCAAAAATGTGCCTGAGGCAACGCTTTATGACTACTACGCTTTGTCTGACCTGTTTGTATCGCCGACACTGCAGAAGGACTTTATTATGGGAATACTCGAAGCTGAAGTTTGCGGCCTACCCATAGTAAGCACGGGGCAGGACTGGCTGATCAGGGAAGGAGAAAATGGCTATGTAGTGCCGCAGAAAGACCCCGCGGCGATGGCTGACGCTATTCTTAAGATATACAAAGGGAACAGGAAAACAATGGGCATAGCCTCTCAAAAAATAGCCAGGGAATATGACTTTGAGGCGATTACCAAACTAGCTATCAAGCAGTACCAAAAAATGCTAAGTCAGCGGAATATTTGAGCACCACCGTTGTTATAAATTCTGCCTTGATTACCAATAGCCTGGCTTAGCCCGGGGATATCATCGAAATTGATATGCTGCCTAAGCCCAGCTCTGTCTGTCATGCAAAAGGTTAACTCCCCTTTACTTAGATTCCAGGCACTCAAATAAATATAGCTATCTTCCGGAAGTTTGCTGCCATCCCGAGGCAAACCGCCTATCTGACCTGGGAAGTCTTGAAGCTCAAGCATCTTATAAGTGTGGTCATCAGTATAAACTTTAGCTTCACCGGTAGCCCTTTGTGCCAGCCATTGGGCAGCAGCGCCATCGCGCCAGTAGAAGACACCGGCCAGGTCAAGCCGGTAGCTGCTCAGAGCAATGGAATACGGAGCATCAATCCTGTCAGTAACCTTTTGTCCGGTGACCTCATAGATAAAGCCGGAGGTGAACAAGAAATAGGGTATCAGCACCGCCAGTGCTACGAACCTGAGAGAGCCAGGGCTATCCTCAGCTTTTCCCACCCGGGCTTTCTGTGCTGTATGCCTTAACCTATGCCATAGAGAACTTATACCAAGCCATATACCTTCACCGCCTAAGATGCAGAAAGGCGCTAATGTAATAAGGGCGATGTGATACATACGCGTGGTGTTAAGCAGGTCGGCAAAAATGGGCACGAAGATACAGGCTAATATTAATAGGGCACTGGTCATACTTAGCGCAATGTATTCAGGGATGAATCTCAGGTCCTTTGGCCTGAAGATGAGCCTGAAACAGCCAGCAATCAGGAAAAGCTCGGTTACGTACTGCAGGATTCTAAAACCCTTACCCTGGGGTGATGCCTGAAGGAAATCAAGCCCTAAGGCAGTCTGGATCAATGGGTTCCGGTTGCTGAAGTCAAAAACCGCGATAGGCTGGGTAGGCTGGGTTACTATTTCAGTAAGCCCAGCGGTGATAACACCCGTTTGGCCTGTCCACAGGCTGCTTAGCAGGTTAAGGTTCACTCCTGAGGCAACAGAGCCATACCAGGCAAAGCCAGCAATGAAGTAGGTAACCACTACTATTATCAACAACTTTGCAGGCAAGGCTTGACGTGATAGCAGGCTTCGAGGTAAGCCGCCGGTTTTTGTAGTCAACCAGCCCCATGCCTTCCTGAAGATGTTGCTTCTTAGCATGAACACAAATGGCAGGAAAAGCCCCATATAGATAAATCCAATGAAGCCTACGCTGTAGTGGGAGACAACTATTGATATAGCAAAGATAATGGCTAAGGTCAGCTTCGGACCTAGATTAAGCTTCCTGTCTACTAGAAGCAGTATGACGAGAGCTAAGAAAAGCTCGGCAATCTGCTGGCGGCACAAGGCAATCATCTCCAAAGAAAAGGTGGGCACTGCGACGAAGAAAAAGGCAGCCAGAAATGCCTTCTTTGGACTAATTTGCTGGCTGAAAATGCGAAATAGAACTAGGGGTACCAGCGCAAAGACGGGAGGATAAACGGCTTTAAATACCCACATACCATCTATATTGAGGAGCAACGAATAAACCGGCGCCAGCATGGTGATGCTCAAGCATGAATTAACGGTGTTGGGTATGGAAGCAGCCCAGAAGCCGGAATTAGTCACAAGTTGGTAGTAGTAGTACTCCGTATAAATATCAGAGCCTATCAGGTAAGGGGACATCAGCGTTGTCTGGTATAACAGGCAAATGCCTATTATGAATATAGCCAGTGGATAGATGTTCGGTTGGATAAACTTGCCGAAGGCAGCCAGACCAACAACCGCAGCTATAGCAACCACACATATGAGAAGCAGGATATTATTCTGGTAGGCGTCAATTAAGGCAACACCGAGAACGGTCAACAGGAGGACCAGGATAAGAAAGAGGACTGCTGGCAGGGATAGCTTTACTCTTGGTGCCGTCTTCTCTGGCTGCTGGAAGTTTCTATCTCGTATGTAGGCAATAGCTATTAATATTATAGAGAGCACAACTAAAGCAATGGTGACTGGCATCAAGGAAATCGGGTTTGAAACACCTATGTAAGGAAGAGCAAAGTTTAAGAATGCTCCGGTGAACATGATAGAAGCAAGGCTTAAGCCGACAGAATAGACAAGGCTCTCTATTATGCCTATATTGTGGATCCTAAGGATTCTCAGTATAAGGATGCCGGGAATGAAAGTTAGGAAAATAAAGCCGATGATTTGCCTTAAGACAGGAATATCGAAGCCCAGAACTGCCAGCCCTATTAGCCCAAGCATGGCTAATAACAGGCTGCCTAACAGCACCAGGCAATTCTTGATTTCCCAGTCGTTAGGTAGGGTCACTTAATAGCTAGTCTTCTCCTTTTAATGCAGCTATGAGCTGCCTGGCCCTGTGTTTGAAGGTATGGTCTCTCAATACCCTTTGGCGGGCTAGCTCTCCGGTTCTTCGTCTTAATTCCTCCGACGCTATAAGCATCTTATAGGTATCTATTGCTTCTTCGGCACTATGTACTATCATGACCTCCTTTCCAATTTCAAACCACTCTTCTATTCCCTTATACGGCTGTGAAACAATGCAGCTACCAAATGCAGCTAATTCAAAAGGTCTGGATGTTGAAGAAGCATAGACATTTGTGTGTGACCGCCTGGTGATATTAAGGTTGATTTTGCTTCGGCAGCAAAATTGTCTCCATTGGCTATAGGAAAGATCGCCAATCATCTTGGCATTACCCAGATCAACTCTAAAACCACCACCGGCAACAACAAAGCTTACCTCCGGCATCTTCCGGCTGGGTATTGTAATCAGCTTCTCCATCCATTCCTCACGAAAGTCACTTCCATAGCCGAAGAA
>JBAVQV010000102.1:0-8837 GCA_049694415.1 Dehalococcoidia bacterium | reverse complement strand
CACAGGCTCAGTGCGCCCAGGTAGGAGGCGCCTGGTACACCAACCAGGCCCAGGCGATTGAACGCTGCCAGCCGATGGGATACTGCTGCAGCAACGGCAAGGTCGGCCAGACCACACAGGCTCAGTGCTCCCAGATAGGAGGCGCCTGGTACACCAACCAGGCCCAGGCGATTGAACGCTGCCAGCCGATGGGATATTGCTGCAAGGACGGCCAGGTCTACTCGGCCAGCCAGTCTCAGTGCGCCCAGGTAGGAGGCACATATTACACCAACCAGGCCCAGGCAATAGAAAGCTGCCGGCAGGCGGCGACGTGCTGGTGCTGCGCGGGAGGCAAGGTCTATCAGACCACCAAGGCTCAATGTGCCCAATCCGGAGGCACCTGTTATTCCACCCAGTCCCAGGCGACCGCAGGCTGCCGTCTGACGACCCCAACTTATCGCTGATGGTTTCTATTTAGTAGACCAGGGGAAAAATGAATCCTTTCTGTTAGAGCAAATATGGAGGTAGTAAAATGAGGACATCGAATTTTGGGAAGGGCAGGCGTCTAGCGGGCTTGTTCAGGTTATGCCTGGTTACTATAATTGCCCTGTCACTGGCCATTGGAGGGATGGCGCTGAACCCCCTACCTGTACGGGCTGCTTTTGACATTGCTCCTCCTGCCGGATTTATCGGGTGGAATTCTCCTAACTTGCAAGAATGCGTGCCCTTTTCATTTCAATTTACCACTATTGGCGACACGTGCTCAATACCTCCTGAAAACGTTTTCTTTTGGACGTTGGGGACGGTGCCGGGATGGGCAAATTTAGATCCTAATACCGGTATACTTTCAGGTTGTCCTGACCAGGGTAGTACTGGAGCCTATACCTTTCAGGTTTATTGCACCGAGCTTTGCAATCATTGCCCAGGCTGTGCGTGGTGCCCTTTCCCGTTTTGCTTTTCCTTCTCGACCTTTCAAAATGTAACCCTGAACGTCACCGGAGGTCCACCACCATGTATCACGGCTATCAACGCAACTTATTACCCGGTGGCATGGGAGAACATACCGTTCTATATGACACTCAGCGCCACCGGCGGTGTGGGACCGTTTAACTGGAGCGCTGTGGGCTTGCCGGTGGGGCTGTCCGTGACGGACACCGTCAACGGCATCATCTCCGGCGCCCCCGCCCCAGGCACCTGCGGCATCTATACTGTGACTGCCACAGTCACCGATACAGGTACCTGCTGCTGCCCGCCCGTCAGCCGCGACTTTATCCTTATCGTCGATTGTTGGGCTAACTACCCGCCCATCTTTTACTACACTACCGCTTGCGATTTCAACGTCGAAATTGGCTCGGGCCTTACGCAGGGCCAGACAAATGTGTTGGTCGATGGCGCACACGAGGCCACCCTTGTAGGAGGTCAATCTCAATCATTTACCTCAGTGCCGTGCGAAAGCCATCTGGTGATGGTAGATCAAACCGTACAGGTCCCGAACTCCAATACCAGGTTCTCGGTCATAGGGTCAAATATAAAGACGGTGACCGACACCGACAACTACGCCTATTTCAATTATGCGCAGGAGGTATATATTCAGATGGCCAGCAACCCGTCCGGAATTGCGCAGCCGCCGGGCATCGGCTTTTATGCTGTGGGCAGCAATTTCAGCAGCACCACGCCAGGCACCGTTGAATCTAATATTCAGAACGGCGTTAAATACGTCTTCCGGGAATGGAAGCTGCCTGACGGCACCACGCGCCCCACCAGGGACCTGGTGTTCACCATCAACCAGGGAGGGACCGTCACTGCCGCGTACGACACTTTTTACCAGCTGACCCTGAAATCGGATTACCCGGCCATAGACGAGCGCTCCTGGGAGCGCCAGGGCAGCACCGCCACGTGGAACCTGTCGCTGCACGCAGTCCCCTTGCTGGGCTTATGGGGTTTCCTGGGTGGGGTACAAAGCCCGCTGAACGCCAGCGGCAGCCAGCTTATGACCGGACCCTCCACCGTAGAAATACTGTGGGGGCCCAACTACACGATGCCAATCATAGCCATAATAATTGTATTGCTGGTCATCGCCGGCCTGATCTATCTGATATACCGTCTCCGGTCAAGATCTACACCCCAAGCCACCGGAACTGGTGTAAAAGAAGCTTCATCTAAGGCTAAAGAAACAGCGGCTGAAAACTTCTGCTCTAAATGCGGCAACCCTGTGGACAAGGATGCAGACTACTGCAAAAAGTGCGGAAAGAAACTTACATAGGGCAACAATGATGACATTGTGGCACGTTGCCCGATTTTCGTTCTAACTAGTGTGCTGATTCTAATCCGGGGCAAGACGGGTCGAGGTCCGGCCACAACGCCTCCGCTGAAACCCAATATCATCATCGAAGGCGAGTTGGACCTCAGCAAATTCGGCGTCGACGGCAAGGTAATACACACACCGGGTCACACCCCCGGCTCGGTATCGGTGATTCTGCCCAACGGTGAGTTCATCGTCGGCGACCTCATCATGCGGGGAATGCTCCGCTTTTGGCAGCCGAACTACCCCCTGTTCGCCGACAATATGTTCCAGCTAAAGGAAAGCCTCAAGCTGATATTGCGAAAGAAACCAACAAAAATCTACTGCACCCACGGCGGCCTGTTCAATCACAAATCCGTCCTGCGTAGGTTTTCCTAAGCAGCGCTATCTGACATCTACTGTGCTTTGAACATTTTGCTAGATTGTTGTGGTCGAACAAAATGGACAATTGTGGAATGGTGAAGTTCAGGTCACGCTCCAATTTTTTCTCGCCCGAACTCCTTAATAAACTATTAATTCACGTGGTCAGTGCCGTGCTTAAACCTACAAAACTTTCTCATCTAGCGATTCTGCGGTTGCTTGAATGCCTTGGTAGCCAGAGTCTCAATTAGGAATCCCCAAATGACTGGCAGGGCGAAAGCTATCCACGGTTGAAGAGCTCCTCCAACGCAGCCAATTGCCAAGAATAGGCCAAAGAGAGCGCCCCAGAACGCACCATGAGCCGCCCAATGCATTTTGAGCGAACTTGCCCCGATTGTAAATCCCATGACAGTGTGATGTAACAGAAAGGAGACACCGATGGGCCAAAAGGGAACTTGGGCGGTATATCTGGACAACAACATGCATACTACGCCAAAGACCGCTCCCAGGATAGTAGTGGTAATCAGTCGAGATGACTTACTCATTGCGACACCTCCTTTGTAATGTTTCGGTCATTTTCAGGCGAATCGACTATACAGAAGTACCCTGCCCCGACATGTTGCATATCAAGATTATCGCTGACTGCCGGCGCTATACCTTCGACCCATCGAATGAAGAACTAGGAAAACCCAAAAACTCCCCTTAGAGTATTGAACGATTCGCCTGTATACTCTTTCCGAGAGGAATGTAATCCCTGCTTTTTCTTTCTTGTCGGCTGTGGAACTGAATAATTGAAGTTCAGCTATGGCTCTATTGCAGCATTTTCCTTAATTTCATGGCAACTACCGACAAAATGAGACTGGCAATACCCAATCCAGTGGCAAAGTAAGCCTCTGTCATCGTGATTTTCCCAATAATCGGTAACACAAAGCCATCAAACACCGATAAGATTAAGCCCCAAATAAATAGAAACCAAGCCGTTATTGTTGCTAGAGCTTTGAAGATCTGCGGCATATCTATACCTCCTTCTAATCACAAGATTGCCTTATCGCCCGTTGAACTCAGACTAGTCATGCTTAGCTACTGTTTCCCGCTCTCACCCCCTTTCCAAGAGTAGCCCTTCTGTAACTAGTCAGCCCAACGAAAAGAGCACGAGCAGCCGCCATCAATAGCAACACCCGTGCCCTTCTTTCGTCCACTTGAGTCCTCTACCCTATTTAATATCGTCTACGAATTCGTTTCGTGTCCAATTGACCAATTCTAGTCTCTACCCATATTAGTTGTCAATACCTTGAAATGCAGAGAGAGACCAGCACCCATGCAGTTATTATGGAAACTTTAATAAGCCAATGCTCTCTTTGTGTAAGCCAGTAACAATTCGCTATTTTGTGTGGGCATAAAAATAAGCCTCTGGCATAGTTATCCAGAGATGTACCTCAGTCAATGTCGTTACACAATGTTAACAAAAGCGTTCCTTTTGAGTAAGCATTGTTGAAATAGCGGAGTGCCGAATGATGAACTCGCGGTCCTCTCGGCAGCTGTGAGATAGAAAGTGGTACAATAACTGTGAGCAGGTTACATGTGCGGAAATAACCGCGAACAGGGGGCATAGAGATGGCAAAGATAAGACAAAGGGAATTACTACAAGTTCCAGCGAGCCTGGTAACAGGTGGCAAGTTCAATTTCGGCACCTTTAACCGCCAGTTTCAGAGGGTGAATCCGCTCGACGCTGAAAGGCCCCTGGGGATCTGGTTACCCAGGCCGCTGCTCAACCTTAGACTAAAGGAGTGGCAGGCATTTCAGCTTGGCAATAGCAGATGGTTCATGCTTGCAGTGCTATACAATGCCAAGGTCTCCGCACTGGCTCAGTTCATCGCCTATGATAAGGAGAGTAAGAAGAAATACCTTTTCGAAAAGGTACTGCCCTCGTGGAAAATAAAGGTGCCTGATTCATTGTGGGATGCAAGACAATCCTATCAGGACAAAGACTGCCTCATTGAGTTGGTGAGTCAACTAGGTAAGGGGCGGTTCTATATAAATGTACAGGTACACGGTTACCAGGGATTGCCAGATATCGCGGCACATTTCGAAGCATTTCACGATGATGGACTGGTCGAACCGATAGTGGTTTCCATTCCATTCGGTAATAACAGGGGGATATACTCTCATAAATGCCTCATGCCCATGCAGGGCAGCCTCTCTATCGGGGATGAGAAGGCCGAGTTTTTACGCCAGGAAAGTTTCGCCATCATCGATGATCACAAGGGGTTTTACCCTTACGTGATGAAGTATGACTGGGTAACTGCTGCGGGCTTCAATGACCGGGGGCAATTAATTGGGTTTAACCTGACCGATAACCAGTCCATAGACCCCGAGAAGTTCAACGAGAATTGCCTGTGGCTTGACGGAAGGTTGGACTTACTGCCGCCGGTGAAATTTAACAGGCCGGATGGGGTTGAGGGTGACTGGTTGATACGTGACCAGTACGGCATGGTGGATTTAGTTTTCAAACCTGTTACCATGGGCATGATCAACATGAATTTCCTTGTCTTGAAGGTGAAATATAGGGGGCCATTTGGCTACTGCAACGGATTTATTAAGGACCGGTCGGGTAAAAGGGTAATGTTAAATCAATATTTCGGTATGGGTGAGGAGAAATATATCAGGGGATAATTTCAGTCCTGACCTGCTCCAGTTTACATAGCGCTTTTCAAGTTAGAGTTGCCGACATCGGAGTTGGCTGTTAGCTTCAAGTATTAGTGGTCCATACTCTTTCAGCTATCTTGCTGGATAGTCTACCTCAATCAAAGTCGTTGAGGTGGCCATTAATTAGAATCGCACATTTTGAGTTATCGTGCAGAGGGTAACAGAACAGGCTTCTGTACAGCCCATGAACAATCTGGACATTTGTTATCCGTGAGCGGCCTCACAAAAAGGCTTTCCCTCACAGAGCGCTGAACTTAAGGGGAATCATCGGCCAACATTAGTTCTTGGCCTTTCCGAGGCCCGTATTAGCCAACCCCAATAGCTAAGAAACGAACGCGGCTAACCTAGCACAATCTCCTCATCGCAAAAACCATCCGGGGTTGACCGGAACTCCCGCACCCGAAGGTTGAGATTGGGATTAAGTTGCTTGGCCACTGCGTCCATAAACGTCATAGGGCCAGCACGGCAGCCGGTCTCGATAGCATTGGCATCCATCCCCAGCGTCTGGGCTGCTTCATAAATGGGGCACCTGCCATTTCTTACCACAACCCTTTGGGGGCTTTCTTCTAACACTTCGTAGCTTTCCCCAAGCCTATCCTTAAAGCTTTTGACCAGCGACCACGCTGCTTTGGCGTCGAATTCCTTAATACCCGATTGCTCCTTCATCATCTTGCCCTGTATAGCGCCCGCAAATTCACACATCTTGGTCATCAGAGCAATGGCTCGTTCCATGCCTATTTCCTGGGCAACCGTGTTTACATATGCATCAAACAACGTAAGCGCTGTCTTGGCACCCATAAAAGCATCTTCAATTGCCATGGTTGCTTACTCCTTCCTGCCAACATTCTTGCTTCCCACCCTACCACAGACGATATTCTATTTCCTTGTTTCATCTCCTTCCCACCGTGAGGCTACTTGTTTTGCCTCTAATGAGGAACAGACGAACCCCATTAAATAGCTTATAGAAGAACTCGAAGACCTCTTAATCCGGCAGTATTTGTCTAATATTAACCAGTCACTGTAGTGGCCGTCAAGGCAACCATACACCCCGGCTGCATCAGAGGATGAGTCGAAAAAGTCTCCCATCTAGCCACCATTGAACAAACCGCTAATTTGTGCGGTCGTGAGAAATGATGCAATACACGAAGTCTATTTTCAAGTAGACGGATGGAGCGCTTGTACAGGTCTAAGCATAATAAGGACTTCAATGGGGGACTAGAACCTCACCAAGGCAAAAAACCAGAATGTAAAGGCCGATTAAGATGGCTAAATAAACAAGGATAGAGCGCTCCTTGCTTTTTATGACGCTGATAAGTCCGGTAACAAAGGCAGCTACACCACAGGTCCCCGCGAGAAGCATCGGGACTGTAAGCCAAAGGTTACTGAAGAATGTTTCGCCACCCCGCTGGCCAGAAGCAACCAAGATTAGGAACAACGCGAAAAACAGAATGAAAGCCGCAATCAAGCCAACTGACCATTTACCCCAAGAGGTTTTTGGTAAAACATTTATCCGCACAATACTATCCTAGAACGCAATTTGATTGAAGTCAATATGTCAGTCAGAATCGGCCGGCGCCAGTCTTGCTTAAGAAGGACGAATAGCTTCCTTTGGTTGCCTGCGAGCCATGACTATGCTGCCGATTACTTGTCAGGACCTGGTTGCCCATTTGCCTCTCACCATCCTAGTTCTTTGCCTGTTATAAAATAGCAAATCATCGCTATGACCCCAAATAAGATTGGCATACACATAATTGAAACGAGCACAAGTAAGGCTATCAAGATGATTCTATTTAGGCTTTTTCTGCGGATTAGCCCCACAATACATGTAATTGCCCCTGCAAGAAATATAAAGACGCTAAACCAATCTGTATCAATACCAAAAAGCCCATACATAGGGATTACTAGTGGGAATGTGACTATGCCAATTCCCATTATGATAAAGGACGCTGTTATTAGTTTGCCAAACTTTTTTATCATTCTATTCATTGTTTCCCTCTTTTATGCTCAGTGTCGGTACTACTACAGAAGACTGCTTGTCAAGTTAAGCAGGACGAATATCTTCCTTCGGTTGTCTACGAGCCAGGACTATGCTGCCGATTATTCCAGTGAGAAAGGCTAGCAGGACAACGTACAAGATACAATTAGCAATCGTCTCCGGAACGGCCTCAAGAAATACAAATCCGATAGGGATAGCAATAGGAGCAGCTCCTGTCATGATCAAGAAGGTCTTGAGCAAACCTGTCATTTTACTTTTCAAAGTCAAAACTAACAGTGCTATCCCGAGTGCGAAAAACAAGACGCCAACTAGAAGTGGTAAAAAAGCCACAAAAGTTAGAGACCATTTTCCAACGGCTGGAATGAAATTCACTGCGAGAACTACAAAATCCCCAACCAACGCCCAGAATACCGGCCAAACTGCTTTCTTCATCTTCTGACCTCCTTTTTGCACCGATTTCACATGTTGGTACTTGAGTTTAGCCATTGTCTTCAGCCGCTGTCAATGCCCCAAATAGGATGAACCCACTGTGCCTGATTATCTGCGACAACATTGACTTGAAGTCCCCCCTACCGCACCCACGGCGGCCCCTTCGAATCCAAAGCCATCCAGCGAAAATTCAGCTAAATAGCGCTGTCTGATATCAGCTTGGAACCTGCCTAAGGAGCTTGGAACTTCTTCGACACACCTGGACAGTTCTTACTGAAACGCTTGGAACTTCTTCGAAGCTGCTTGAAGATTACTTGGACTGAATCTGGATTAAGGTAAACAGTTAAAAATCTAGTAGCTTGATTGGTTCCGGCGAAGTTCGAATCGGCAAATATTCAATATAGCTCGCCAGGTTGCTGTCGTCATTTTTATCCCAAATCATTTCCTTGATAACTATTGTACTTAGCGTTCCCCAGTAGTTATTGGTCGCCACCATGCCCTCCGAACCACTACCACCCTGCAGCATTACAGCTATCCCGTCCTTATCGAGAAAAAAATTATTTTCTACGATCGTTGCCGGGCCAGCCCTGTTCACAATCCAGGGGGCATCCTGAACGGCACGATTCCTGGTGTTAAAGTAATTGTAATATATGTAAACGTTAGAACCACCCCCAGTTAAAAAACCGGACGCATTCGTAAACTTGTTGAATTCTATGTAAACGTCTTTGGTTGGGCCAAATGATATATCAGAGTATTCTGTGAGGTTAGTTACCTCAGAATGTCCTAGATAGAAGTATTTGACGAAATCAATTAAGCGTGCCCCATTTTTAATGGCGCAATAATCTAAATCAACTGATGCGTCAGGACTAGCATTTTCACAACTAAAAAAGGAATGCATTCCACCATCCAATGTAATCATTTTACCTGGGTATCCGTGAGCAAACACTGTTCCACGTACTATGAAAACATAGTCACCGCTGCCGCTCATTAAAGCTGAAGCCCCTGGTTCGATAGTCAAAGTCACTCCAGCCGGTACCTCAATTGTACTGGTGATAAGGTATGGGC
>JBAVQV010000101.1:0-26562 GCA_049694415.1 Dehalococcoidia bacterium | reverse complement strand
GTCCATAGCTTCGAATATTGTCAAGAGGGGCCACAAGGAGAGTGTTTATCGACAATCCATTCCTAATATAGCTGCGACCCTGGCTCACTACACGTAGACTCGACCCTTTAGGGTCGAGTTCCCGAGGTTAAAACCTCGGGGCTACATGTTGATGATAATGTCGAGGCTAGAGCCTAGCCGCTACACGCCTATTAGTAACCCCGCCATTAAGGGGGTCAGACTTGAATTTAGTGTGGGAAAAATAAAGGCGGCTGTTTAAAGCAGCCGCCCACCAATGCTTCAAGCTATAATCAAGCTGGTTTCCTAGCTCTGTTTAGCCAGGATTGCCCGGCAAAGACACCCTTCCATTCTAAATCTGTAAAACCTATGGAACGGAGTATTCGCTCGCATTCCTCTTTTTCTAAAAGGTTATAAATTCCCTTTTTGCCTTTCCGTTCAACCTCTCGAGTATATTTCATTGTCCTCAACGTAGTCAAAAGGAGAGAGCGCCCATGTTTCCGCCACCGGGAAGGGTCTAACAAATACTTCAAGCAGTATAACAATCCATACAACGTATTGGCATTTTTCTTTGGCATAGTCCAGATTAATATTCCTCCAGGCTTTAAAACTCTGTAAGCCTCCTGAAGAACTTCTTTTAATACTCCATTTGTTTCCTCTCCCGTTTGCCGGGATTTCGTCAAAAATGTAAAAACATGGTTGCCAACGATACCATCAAGGAAATCCTTTGGGAATGGCCATCTTTCTCTGAGGTCTGTATGTACGATTGTAATCAGATGGCTGTTTTTAATTTGTCTAATTACTTCATTAGCTCCGTCGATGTTGATATCACCAGCCCAAATTTGTATATTTCCCTGCGCTTTTTCCAAAATCCATTTAGACGCCGGTAGATTTCCACATCCAGCATCGAACCAGTATCCTTGTGGCGAGCCTAAAAACTCTCCGACTCCCTTCTTTAACTCTTCGTAAAGTCTACCTTCGAGATAGGGACGACCAATTTTGCTGCGCGTAAACCTGTTAAAGTCATGCCAGAACTTCCACTCTTCAGAATTTAAGTCATCGTCCTCCTTGAATTTAATTGCCTCTCTCTCGATAACCGGTGACATTACCATCGATTTCTCCCCACTTATTAATTATTTATTTTTTGGACGGCACTCCAGTGCTACCGTCTAGCCGCAACTTCAGGCTCAACCACAGCCTCCTCTTCAGGCGCAGCTTTCACCCTAGCCCCCAGCAATGAAAGCACTCTATCCGACGGGTTGATGTGAGGCGGCTTCAAGTGAGCCAAATCGGCGCCCTCAGCCTGCCGCTGGGCCCTGTAATTGTCAAAAGCCCCCTGCGGCAGTAGCGTGATCTTTACCGGTTTTACACCAATAACAGCTTCTGGGGTACCATAAGCCCGATAAATATTGTATTCGTATTCATCATCTAGTTTTACCAGTTGCTCATAGGCGGCTGTGGCTATACCTCTCTCGCTGGCAATGTAGTTATCTTTAAGCTCAAGGTAAAGGTGCAACATCGGCTTTCCCTCGATTACCTCTTTGCGCGCCGTCCAGTCAGTATAAGGGATGCTGGTGTTCTCGATTGCCTGCCAGACTATCTTCTCGGTCAAACGGCCGAAACCAGTGATATCAATAAGGTCGTCGACACGGCTTTCAAAAACCATCTGTGGAATCCCAATGCCCAGCTTCCCATTACGCAGAGACGTTATTCTAACAACGTCACCTAGCCGATATCTGGTCACGATGCCACCGTGAAAATTGGTGATGACTACCTCATAGCATCCCCCAGCCTTTACCTCATCTAGCAGAACAGTTTTCGGCTGATAGTCATGGTCCAGCTGCGATTTAAAATACTCTACCTCGGGAATGAACTCGAAGAAATTAAGGTTGGGAATGAAGGTCATGTCACCATAGTCCCAGGTCTGAGTAGCATAAACACTGCCTTCGGTGCCAGCATATACTTCAAGTGGGCACCTACCCCACAGCTCTTTTATTCTTGTCTTAAAAACCGTACTGTCAGCGCCACTGCCCATAATAGCCTTGACCGACCACAGGTCGCTGGGCAATATAGGGCGATGGGCTAATTTGCTCTTGACCAGCCCTTTTACCAGGCGAAATAACGCCCTTGGGTCAGACAAGAAAGAACTGACATCTACATTTCTCGATTGCTGGCTAATTCTTTCCCCGACAGCAACCAGAACGGTGGACAAACCGAAGAAGTAATCTAGCCCCCGGGACAAAGCCTGCCGGAAGCCGAGCTGAATCCTGGCATCAAATGACAATTTCTCCGCCTTGTCTAATGGCGGTAAGCTATCTCCTACAACCTCATTTTGCCCGATATAGGCAAAGGTGCCTGAAGCATAAGGCCTTGCAGCTACGGCATAGAGATATTTCGGGCGCTTTATCTTAAGAGGAGAGGTATCACCTTTCTCTTTACAACTGGCAAAGAGTCCACAACCGAGCATTATTGCTGCCAATTCATGGTAAAACCTCGGGCTAAGAGGTACCCATTTAACAGTTGTCGACTTGCCGGCGGAATATTCCACAGACCTGCCCGAAGTATGCATCCACATTACAGGTTTTACCGGCAGTACGTCTTCTCTTCGCTCGAGAAGCTCAGGACAATAGTCAGCATAAGTAGTTAATGGTACCTGCTCCCTGAATTCTTCTACGGTCTCAGGCATGGCGCCGCGCATTATCTTCCTGCCCAGCTCACAATTCTTCAGCAGCTCGATTTGCTCCAGCAGCAACCGCTTCTGGATAGCCACAAACTGTTCCAGGCTAAGGTCGATAAAGCCACAGCCCATCTGCCACAGCTCTTCATATCGCCCCTGACGCAAAAGCTCCTGAATTTTAGACACAATACACCTCCCAAGCTAAACACATATAGCTATAGAAACACTATGACACGATTCGGTTAGCTTGGGAAGTGATTATGTTCTAGAAGATAGTTCTATTAGATTGGAATGAGGGGGTGAGGCGAGGAGGCGCGTAGGAAACCTGTGGATTTTTAGGTGCTTTTAGCCTTGGCAGAGACACCCAGAGCTCGCAGTTTTTGGCTTAGCTTTTCAAGATCTCTGTTGTCCGTCGGCTGCTTGCCCAGTTCCAGTCCGTAGCTGAGGAAGAATTCAAGAAAGTTGCGCAAAAGTTCCCGTATCCCCTGCTCGAACTGGCGAAACTCTTCTTTAGTTATATGGTCATTGTTTCGTCCGTTGACATCCTGCTTTAACTGGCTGTCAATAAGAAAGTTGATGAAATCCGAAATACTCATATCACCACGGTTTTCATCTATTTTCCTTATTGCATCCGAGTCTACTATAAGCATTCTCTTCTCGGGCATAGGCAGCTTCCCCCTTTATTGAAAATTAATTAGAAATCAGCATCCCTGAACTCAAGCACTTCCAGTATAGTTTCTATGCTTCTTAATAGGGCTAATCCCTTCTCCGTCACCCGATAGGTTACTACCGGATTACCTATCTCCACTCTATCAATAAAGCCATGGCCAATAAGAAAGCCCAGGTATTTCTGTATCTGACTATAGCTCATGTTAGCACTGTACATTATTTCAGTCTTTCCAGCCCCATTCTCACCTACCTTCAACATGTCACCTATTATTTCTATGTTAGATCTCCTCTGGTTCATAACACTACCCCCGGCATTCCTTAGGACTTCTTGCCCAGGACAATTGTACTATATCACTATTATAGCAGCTATTGTCAATAGGTGAGCCATTTTTACCGAAAATTTTCGCCTTGGATTTATATTCTCGGATCTAGGGCTTCCCTAAGACGGGAGATGACAGGGGCTCGGAGCGACTTGAAGATTTAGGCAGCTTCATCTTTTTTTAAACAGACTGAGAAACCTGTCTTGATACTCGTGGAATAAGCTCCATCGCCTTAATTCAGCTACCAGCTCAGGCGCTAAAGATGGGTCTCGTTTCATTTTTTCAAAAAGCTCCTCAATATGATTCCTGGCATCTCGTGGCACACCAGCCGAATCAATGCCTAAAAGACCGCGTTTTTCCAATTCAGCCACGTTGGTCTGTACCGAGCTTGTAGTCAACTCGTAAGTAAACTTAAGCAATGATACATCCCACAGCGCCTCCACACCCTTGATAATAGCTGTCAATGGGTCTCGCTGGTTATCTATGCGCTGGTTAATTTTGTCCACTATAGCACCGACTGATTCAGAGACAATGTTCATCTCCCCTGGCTCATTCTTGTAGGTATAGAAAATGCCAGGCTCACGTGGATATCTCTCCGCCATCGTCTCTATAAACTTTCTGGCTTGCGAACTGAAACCTTCCAGATTAATAAGATAGGATGGGGTAACAATCTTTGGCCTGGCGGCAATTACTCTACCCTCCCTGACCACATTCAGCCATTCCGCTAACTCGGTAACGAGATAGTAATATATATTTGTGATACCGAAGGTGGCCAGGCTCTGCATCGGCGCTCTCAGAACCTCGGTATGTTCTACAGCATACTGAATTTTTTCGTCAGCTTCCATAAAAATCACCTGCCCGTCATTCTGATTGGAACGAAGAATAATACAACAATTCTCCGGGCAACTCACGAGAAGAATCTAGAGACCCTTCGCTATCGCTCAGGGTGACAAGTAAATATCTAAAGAAACAGTTTAACTGCCTGAAAATTACGCTGCACATTCTTTTTACCCTTAACAACATTCCCATATTCGGTGCGGTGTCCCGGAACTACACATTCCACATCTAGCTGTGACAATCGCTCTACGCTTTTCTTGAGCAAAGAAAGGCTACCGCCGGGGAAATCAGTCCGGCCGATACTGCCATAGAAAACCACATCTCCTGTTATCAAAATCTTATTATCCGGCCAGTATAGACAAACTGAGCCCGGAGAATGACCTGGAGTAAGAAAAATCTGGAGCTCTACTTTATTTTTAGCACCTAGATTCAGGTCCCCCTCTTTAAGGTAAAAAAGAGGTGTAAACTGTGGAATTTTCGAGCTTAACATGGAATATAGTCTTTCTCCTAATGTGTGCCGAAATTCGTCCTCCTCTTCGGACAAGGTAACCCAGGCACTGCTTTTTTTGACAACCAACTCGTTCGCCTGACAGTGGTCAAGATGACTGTGAGTATTTATTACCAATCCAATATCATCAACCTTAAAGCCGTTCTCCTCCATCGCCTTAGTCAAGTAATCAAAGCACGTCTCCCCGAACTCGTTAGTTATATGTCCCGGGTCAACAATGATGTGGGGCCGCTCACCCCGTAATACATCAGCAAACAAACAAGTATTGCAATTATTGCCGGTTCCCTGCCAGAAATAGCAGTAAAAGCCATCAGCTAGCTGCACTGATTCATAAGCCCTTGACGACCGATAAACCATATCTTTTACCAATCCCACCGTTATCCTCAGCACTGCTACTCATGCTATTATGAGGGCGCACTTCGCTTTCTGTCATTCTGAGCCCTTCACCTCATGTCATTCTGAGAGAGTGAAGCGACCGAAGAATCTCACTCAGGATAACAAGCAATCATCCTCAAATCGCAACTTTGAATCTACTAGAATTATAAGGTAAAATTCCACCGAAAACCAACTCAACGGAATTTTATCTTTCGTCGCGGCGGGCGTAAGCCGGAAAGCAATGGTAAACATTGCCGCGCTTGGTACGAAATAGCAAAGAGTAGTCAAGTGGCAGACATTAAAAGCGCCTGGGAAATCGCCCAGGAAAAAGCCAGTAAGCTAGGCCAGTTATCACCTGAAGAACGGGAGGGACAAAGACAGGATAGATGCCGCCTAATCGGAGAATCACTGGCTGAGAAATACCTCAGCCACCATGATATCAGCTCTCTCGAAGACGAACTCAACAACCATTCCTCACAAGATAAAGGCTTGATTAGCCAGGCGGTGGTGCGTCGGCTCATCCAAGGTATTGACCTACGGTACCCCCCGGCGCTAGCTCAAATATCACAAGGAATTCATGCCTTAGCTAATTCTGCCACAGCAACGAAAACTCTGGATGAGATAAAAGAACTTTTTCGAGAATATGCGGAGGCTGAAAACAAAGAAAGGCAAGAGATAGAAAAGACGGGCGGGGAAATGCTACATCAACTGAGAATCTCTGGCGCAGCCATCAGTCGACTTAACATTCTAGCCAAAGAAGAATGGCAGAAAAAGCTGGACCAAACGGCTCAGCCTTTTGATGAAAGATTGAATTACCTAAAAAAGGAATTACAGCATTGCTAGGTAGGCATATGGCTGCCAACTAGGCCAGGTTCATAGCCTGGCACATAGCAGTATCAACATTCTTGTGGGTATCTTCAGTGGCTTCCTCAGCTATTACATTGGTTACCTGCAGCAATCTATTTTGCTCGGTAGTGCCCAGGTGTTCCAACATCTCCTCCACTCTTCTCGCCAACTGTACCTGATGCTCTAAAGAAATATTTTTTGACCGTGGCAACGCCAGTAAGGGATGAGCAAAAAGCATCGGCTTAAGTAAAGTTGTCAGATAGATAAATTTAGCCTGTCGATTTGTCTGCGCCAGCTTCCAGGCTGATTTGTCCTGCTCTGAAGGTTTCAACCATTCTAAGGCAAAAGTAAATTGGCAATCAATGAAGTCATGTTGAACTAAAAGTCTGGTGACCTCGAAATCTTTGACTGCCACAGATACATAGTAAAGAGCTTGGTCCAGTACTGGCGACTCGAGCCCCTTAATAGCGGCTGTGTGACGACATTCGTCAGGAATCCTGAAAATATAGTACTCCAGCGAACCGTGAAGTGCGCTATGAGCTGCTTCGTGTCTTATTGCCCCAAATCTGGCTAACTTATTCAGCTTGGCCAATTTGTCTAAGCTGCAGATAACACGAGGATAACCGCGCCAGGCGTCGTGCGAGCAAATAAACTCCTCATCACCGCCAGTGGTTATACCGAGCCTGAGTTTATCCTCTTTGAGCAAGGCCCGCATATTGGCCTCTCTATCCACCACATGAATTTCAACTTTGTACGGAATTCTGGACCCGAATCGTCGATAGCAATCGCGGAATATATTTTCAATGTCCCTTTTAAAGCTCCAAGGGATATTGCCGCTGGTAATGATATTTATCTCAACGGTCGCCATATTTGCTAACAACAAAGATAACAATGTTAGTCAGCAAAGTCAATACCATTGCAATTAGCTACTGAGCAATGTAAGATAGGACAGCGCAGGAACAGAACACCAAATGGAACATCTCTGGGCACCGTGGCGAGCAGAATATATACTCCAAACCGAAAAAGTTGGCTGCTTCTTATGCGAGAAACCAAAAAAGAACAACGATGAGACCAACTTCATCCTTCATCGTGGCAAAAGCAACTTCATCATTCTGAATTCATTCCCATATAACCCGGGACATTTGTTGGTTGCACCTTATCGCCACATCGGTAATCTCGACGCGCTAACTGATGAAGAGGCAAAGGAACACTTTGACCTGGTTAAGCTGAGCCTTAAATTGCTTACCGAAGTAACAAAACCAACCGGTTTCAACACGGGCATGAACCTGGGCAAGGTCGCTGGAGCTGGGCTAGATGACCATCTTCACACCCACGTAGTGCCCCGATGGCAAGGTGACACTAACTTTATGCCGGTAATTTCAAACACCAAAGTCCTGTCGGAAGCATTAGCAGCTTCTTACAAGAAGTTGAAAGATGGTTTGCGGATTATGGCCTAGCTGTCAATTGCCGGCGCGGGGATAGCAGCCGAGTATTTTAATGAAATTGGTATTCTGCTTAAGCTCAGTCAGAGCTTCCTGACAAATGGGGTCATCCAGGTACCCCTCAAAATCAACATAGAATATATATTCCCAGGGTTTATCTCGGCTGGGCCTTGATTCCAACTTCGTCAGGTTTATATCCCTGGTGGCAAAAGCTCCCAAACAAGCATACAACGCTCCAGGAAGATTCTTGGTGCCAAAGACCAGAGATGTTTTACTTTTTGGTGAAGGTTCCGCCTTCTGCTTGGAAATAACGAAAAATCTGGTGTAGTTATTGGGGTTGGTCTCGATGCCTTCCGCCAGTATCTCCAGGCCGTAAATCTGGGCCGCCCGCTTACTCGCCACAGCAGCACTTCCCTTCAGTCCAGCTTCCTTTATCCTCTTGGCGCTGCCAGCAGTATCATAAGTAGGTACAATTTCAGCCTTGATTTTCCTCAAAAACTCCTCGCACTGGGCTAAGGCCTGAGGGTGAGAATATATGACCTTTATTCCATCTAAAGTCTCGCCGGGCAAAGCCATCAAGCAATGGCTTATCCGAAGATGAATTTCGCCAAAGATATTCAGGGGATAGCTTAACAACAGGTCGTAGGTATCATTAATGCTGCCTGCTTGAGAATTCTCAACCGGAACCACACCGAAATCCACATCATTCCCAAGTACAGCTTCAAAAACATCGGCTATGTATCTACTAGGGAAAAGTTCGGCATCACCAAAGAAGGTGATTACCGCATCCTCGCTGAATGCTCCCCTCTCTCCCTGAAAAGCAACCTTAGTCACTCCCCCACCCCCATGTCAAGATTAACTGCCAGCCAATTTCTTTTGCAGGATCTCTTCGCTGTCTGTAGTTGTTAAAGCGACGATACAGTCATTAACCTCCAGTACAGTATCGGCTGTGGGTACCTGAGGTTTTTGTCCATTGCGTATTAGCAGGGCTAAAATAGAATCTAGAGGCAATGACAGCTCCTTAACGGACTTGCCCACGGATTTTGACCCATCCAATATTTTCACCTCAACTATCTCCATCTTCTCCTCCCCCATGGTCAGAAGGTGAATTAACGGATGGGTGGGTATTTTCTCCTCGATATGCTCCAGAATGAGGTTTGTAACACTGATAGGACAGTCAACGCCCAGCTTCCTGAAGATTTCTTCGTTCTTAGGGTCATTAACTCGAGCGATGGTCCTGGGTACACCAAATTTATATTTAGCTATCTGGCAGGCTACCAGGTTGTCCTCGTCTCCATCGGTAGCTGCTATAAAAACTTCAGCCCTGGATGCTCCGGCCTCGGCCAACGTGGCCACTTCACAGCCGTCACCTCTAACACATACACTTCCCAGCTCATCCTCAAAGTTTTCACATTTAGTGGCATCCTTATCCATCACCAACACCTCGTGCCCTTCTTTTAGCAGTGCTTTACACAGATGGTAGCCAACGCTGCCGCCACCGATGATAATTATATACATTCTACAATTTCACCTATTTCACGTAGTTAACAGCTTATCTCTCAGCAATTGAGCAAAGACAGTTGTGGGACTGATGGCCTCAAGTCCGAGCGCCTCATATACATCTTTCCGCAACGGGTCGTATATTCGACAGATTACTCTTTGCACATTGAATATGTTCTTCGCAATCTGAGCTCCCATAACGTTGCGATTATCGCCCTGAGTCACTGCTACAAAGGCGTCGGCTTCCGTAATGCCTGCTTTCCTGAGCATCTCTTCATCAGTGCCATCACCGACCAGTGCCGTACCTCCAAAACTGGGCGGCAAACGTCTAAAACTGTGCGCATCTATATCTAACACAGTTACCTTATGCCCTTCGGCATCAAGCAAGCTCGCCAGTTGAGCCCCGACCCGCCCACACCCCATAATAATAATTTTCATAATTATTCTCTCAAGCCATCGGCTCACGACACAAGAGGACACGACAAGGGGCTTCCTCTAAAACGTAAGGTATGACCCTACCCAGGTTGAATACGCCGAAACGCTTCTTGTAAGTAAACCCCATCAAAATTAAATCAACCTCCCTTTCCATTGCTTCATCTACAATAGCCGGTCCTGCATCTCGTCCCTGGATTAAAGCTGTCTCAACTTCATAATCTTTATCAGAAGCAATCTCCTCAGCACGAGCTAATATCTTTTCTGCTTTCGCTATTTCAGATTCAATTACCGCGTCCAAAGGCAGACTACGCTTGACTTCAACGACATAAACAACATAAATCTTTGCCTTCGGCTTCTTAGCCAGGACACAGGCTAACTTCACCGCCTCCGCATCAGCATCCTTGCCGCTTACCGCGACCAATATTCTTTCGAGTCTCATAAGAATGTGTTATCTATTATAGTTTTGCCGGTTCAGTTATGCAATCAGCTTTGACTTTCATCAAAGCCAGTTGGCGTGCCAGTTATCTTGTTCGAATTTGCCTTTTTGCGCCAGCGAAACAGGAAATAGATACCAAGGCCCAAAACCATCCAACCTAAGCCAACCCAACGACTGTAGGTTTGGGTTATTACTAGAACTAACCAGACGAAGGCGGTAACTAACATCCCCAGAATAGAAGTGATAGGTATCTCCCGCCCTCCTATTTTGAAATTCGCCCCAATCTTAAAAGGACGATGCAATTCAGGATATTTATCACGCAATTTCAAAATGGAAGCGTGAGCTAGAAAATAGGTTAGCGCAGCACCGAAAGCGTACAAGGCTCCTAAACTGATAAAAAGCCGCGATGCAAAAAAACCAGGGATGAGGAGAACTATTGAAATAGCCGAAAAGAATATTATTGCTACCCAGGGCGTCCGGAAGCGGGGATGAATTGTGGCTAAAACTCCGGGCACGAAGCCTTGCCTCCCCAAAAAATATGTGACCCGAGAGATCCCAATCAATCCCGCATTTGTAGCTATTAGCAGAATTGAAGCTGCTAGCAACCCCACCAGTGCAGGGAGCAACTCACGCACTGCAGTCAGAACCCACGTAACAATAATTTGAGCTTCAACCGCTGGGAACCACTTGGCCGCCATCACATTAGGGACAATAGCTATAGAAAGATTATGAACAATACCGGCTACCGGATCATGTGCCCATTCTGTGGCCAACTCCGTGGGCGACATGGTGGAAAGACCCACCGTGGCAATGCCAGCAAAAATAACTAATACGGTAACTGCGGTAAGGATATGGGCAAAAGGCACCCTTCTGGTCGGTTGCCGTGTTTCCTCAGCCATCTGGGCTATTGTCTCCACACCCGTATAGGCCACCGCAGCTAGAGCTATACCAATAAACAAATTTTCCCAGCTTGGCCAATATAGGACGATATGCGCATGAAGTGTAGTAATATTGAAGACGAGCAAAACACCTAAAACCACAATGAGAATCTGCACTGCCAGGTCTAGAATCGCCGCAGATACATTAACGATAGAAGACTCCCTGATACCGATGACATTGATGATCATTAGTAAAAATACGAATGCCATAGACAGTACGGTTCCCGCCGCAGGTGATTCTTTTAATATCGGCCAGAAGTGCCCCAGATACGGAGGGATAGTATAAGCTGATATAGCGATGGTAGCGATGTAGGTCAAAATAAGAGCCCAGCCAGAGATAAAACTAATTGTGTCGTTAAACGCGTGATGCGCAAAGCTAGCAGAACCGCCGGCTTCAGGGAACATAGCAGCGCCTTCCGCATAGGTAAGCGCCACAAAGACAAAGGCGATTCCAGCTACGGCCAGGGCTACAGGAGTGGCACCCAGAGCTACGGCACCCACAATACCAAGAGCATAGTAAATGGAAGAACCGACATCACCGTAGCCAGCAGCATATAGTGCCGGTACGCCGAGTGAACGTCTAAGATGAAATATCCTTAGCCCGGGACGACGGACAAATCTATCACCTAATTTGGGATGCCAATTATTACGCACAGTTGATTGCTTTACACGCCCACTGGCGAGAAATTGTAGTCTTGCCCTAACCCTTTGTCAATAGGTATCTGGTTATCATACCCATTTCCGATTGAACTTAATTGAATCAAAAATACCTACTAAGCTATAATAACCAGATGTAGCTCATAGTGCATGGTGAGCGTAGCCGAGCGGTTTAAGGCGCCAGGTTGTGGCCCTGGAGAACGAGGGTTCGAATCCCTCCGCTCACCCCAAAGGCAGCGAGATTTCAAAAATCTGAGAACTTGCGCCTATAGCTCAGCGGACAAGAGCACCGGTCTTCGGATTTGGCGTTGGGCATCCCAAACGGTCACTTTACGTTTGAATTAGAACCAGTGTATTAGTTGGAGGTAAACGTAAAATACCTTTGTGTCCCAATGCGTTTTAAGCAGTTTATTGACAACTTATTGACAAAAACAGCTATTGCTTCGCCCTGAGCGTAGGTATTGACAACGCTATCGCATTGGACTATTCTTTGACACGGCGTGAGGTTGTGATGCAGCAGTGGTATCAGTGTCCCAGGTGCGGCGCTCAGGTAGCCTTTGGAGTAGGGTTTTGTAGCAACTGTCAAACACCGCTAAATTGGCCAGCACAGCAACACCCACCACAGCAGTACCAGCAGCAGTATCAACAACAGGCTCCGCAATTTCAGCAGCCGTATCAACAACAACCACAACAGCCGGCCGGTGGTTATCAGCAGCAAGCCAGCTCTATATGCGTAAACTGTCAGCATCAGAATTATCACGGAGTCGACCACAATGGAGAGGCCGCCGTTATGTGTCAGTCATGCTCGACTGTTTATAACGTCAAGACATATCAAGTGCGAGCAAAAGGCGGGCGGCGAGACCGGTCATCTGGCATCAAATCCTACAGCATAAGAGTAAAAGAGCCAGACCGTGATGAGACACTTCTTGAGTTTGCCTCTACACAAGAAATTGAAATGAGGGCTGGAGATTGGATAACTGGTTCATACTCTGAAGGTGCGTTAAAATATCTGCTCAATCAAAAAATTAGACAGTATTGGGATGTCCAACGTGGAATGGGCAGCAAAACGGGCTGTATGACTGTTTTTTTAATGCTTGCTGCTCTTGTTGCAACTGTAATCATATCTCTTGTATGTTGGCTTTGAATAGAGTCAAGGGGGGAAAGCTATGGGAATACGAAGTTCTTTATACAAGGTAGCCAGAATTATGGGTGATATTAACGCTGTCCAGAAGGGCAAGGTAGGGAAGCGGATAGTTAGGCGTGCCGCCGGTAAGGTTACGGGGCGCGCGCTAGGCAAACTCTTTAAATGAGGCTTATGATGCGGATATTTTTTGCTGGACATGAGGTGGGCAATTTTCCAGATGGGCGTAGAGAACTTCAGATTAAGTTTGCTGGCAAACGAGTAAAGCCGTATGCTGAAAATACAAGTGAATATACTTGGAGTCCAAAGTGGAAAGACTTACAGCTCATATTTATTTTGGCTTACACAGCTGAGCGGCTTAACCGAGGTAACGATTTCAAGGCTCTCGTTGAGGTCGCCGAAGAAGTTTACACGCATTACAAGGAATATATAGAAAACTCAAAACCTGGTCACGATAGATGGGGTTTCAAAGAGTGAGTACCTTCGTGTTCGCCAGTAGAGACTAGGAGGTTGGTATTGAATAAAAAGGACTATGCAATTCTTTCAAGATTAGAGGGACAAATAGGAGGATTAGAGGGACAAGTAAGAGAATTAAAGACTCTATTAGTGAAACACCATAATCTAGGTAATCGAACCCTGTATGTTCCGTTTGGGATACTAGGAATATCTTTTTTGGGGTCAGGGCTTTCCCTTTTTTTATCCAAAGTTAGTCCTTCACCAATTTTTGCAGCCCTGCCACTTATGATTGCTGGTCTATTTGCACTCGTATATAGTTTCCGTGAACTTCTCAGACCGGAACGCTCCATCTCAACACCAAAAGACTAGCCTAGTAAAACTTCTGTCTCCACCGGTAGTCACGGCCATTTTGCACCTCTCTTTATACGTTCAAAAACTACCGCAAAAGTTCCCATAAGTAGGGGGGGGGTATCCCTCACCGGAGCTTTTACCCCCTTAAAAACACTCCTAGAGCGTCACCACCCGTCAAAATGGCCGTCAGCCCACCTGAGGATAGTTATGTCCTTCCTCTCTGGCCTCTTTGCCATTTCAGCGTCTATCTCTGCCTGCGTGGGGCTCGCTTTGACCAAGCTTTCACTGGTAAGTATAATGGCCATGAAAAAGAGGCTGTTGAAAAAAAATTATTGACAACTTATTGCCAAACCCCGATTATGTTAACTGTTTTGGTCAAAATTAGCTTCATGCGCCTATAGCTCAGCGGACAAGAGCACCGGTCTTCGGAACCGGGGGTCGTGGGTTCGAATCCCTCTAGGCGCGCACCTAATTTTGTATTATCAATCACCTAGCAGCCTATTTAGCTCATAAAGAGGTTTCAGCACGAGTAAGCAGATTTTTAAAGACCAACAGCCGTGTGATAAACTACAATATGGGAGAATAAATATGGCGCCAGAGCTAGGCAAAATAAACAAACCTGAAGCTGGTACTTTCAGGTATAGTAGAAAACTTTTCCTTGTCCCATTGATTTACTCGGCTAAAGATGCGCCTGCTGAATATATCGAAAAATTTGACCTCTACTGGCAGCAGGTAGACGAGCACATAGAAAACCTGGAAACAAAATTAGGCAAAATTAACCGGGTCTACCACGAGTCAATTACCATAGGCGATGAGAACAGTCTCAAAATTATGGAGAGGCTCAACCCCAAAAGCTGCCAAATTGCTAAGCAGAAGTCTCAAAACGGTGCCAAAATCGAGATAATTGAGGACAGGCAACTCGCCGAAGAGTGCATGGATTGGGAAAGATGCTTATTAGTCGGGTTGCTGAGCGATGCCGTAGCCAGAAAAGTCTCTGAATTTTATGTCGACGCCGCCAGGAAAAGATACGAGCATATAAGTAAAAGAATAGACAAAACGCTACAAGCCGATGAAATAGCTGTACTTTTCATTAGAGAAGGCTCTATGCTTCAATTCCCCAAAGACGTTGAAGTGTTCAGTGTAGCACCGCCAGCCCTCGATGAAATTCACCGCTGGCTTCGTAACCGAGCGCCGCTGACAGAAACTGAAAACGAGAGCCAGTCGACGGCTGAATCCACCACAGGATGAATCTCAGCCACCCGCTAAAGCAACTATAGGACAATCATCAACTCAGCAGAAATACACTTCAAACGTAACATGATTTTAGGCATACTTTTGGACCGTGGTATAATGTCTGGCACTTAGATAGAACGATTTAGGAGGAAATTATGGACGACATTGAGAAATTGGTTAAAACAACACTGGGTGAAATAGAGAAGGTTCTTGACTCCAAAACCGTTGTCGGTGAACCTATAGTAATCGAGGGTACGACACTGATTCCCTTGATGAGCGTTGGCTTCGGTTTTGCCGCCGGCGGTGGCTCAGGTAAAGGAGAGACGAAAGAGACACCAGAAGGTGGAGGCAGCGGTAGCGGCGGCGGTGCCGGTGTAAGACCCATTGCCATTATAGTCATTGATAAAGACGGTGTCAGGATAGAGCCGATAAAGGGAGGTATGGCGACAGCAATAGAGAAATTGAGCGAAACCATACCAGATATTGCGGCTAAAATCACTGAGAAATGGGGGGAACGCAAGAAGGAAGGGGAAAAATAGTTGTGGGTCATCGCTGTTCTGGTTAGCCTGGCAATACTCATTACACTTGTCCTCTGTATACCACTTGAGCTCGTCTTCCGCACCAATATAGACGAAAGACCTAAATTCAGCCTGAGACTAACATGGCTCTTCGGCTTAGTTACCGGAGAACTAAGACAGAAAAGAAAAAAGGCTGAAGAAAAGAGGACAAATGAATATGAGAGGAAGCCAGGTGACTGGATACAGAGGCTAAGAGTCACATTCGAACTCCTGCAAACCAAAGGCCTCCTAAACCAGTTCAGTTGTTTTATAAAGCGAATTATCAGGCACGTAAAGGTCAGGGAAGTCGCGGCAAACCTAAAGGTAGGGCTTGATAATCCGGCTGATACTGGCCTACTCTTTGCCTTTATAGCACCGGTTAATCTGGCTATAAATTATTTTTTTCCTTACCCGGTAAAAATTGAGCCTTCGTTTACGGGCGAGTCCCTAATCACAGGCAATATTTATGGAACGGTGAGGCTGTGGCCTATTCAACTGGCTGCAACTCTGATTGCATTCGCTTTCTCATTGCCTACATTGCGAGCTGCTAAGAAATTGGTTTTGTACAAATGGAGAAGAAAAAGATAACAATCAGCAGCCCTGTGGCGATAGCCGGAATAACTCTAATCCTGGTTATAAAATTATCGCTTAACTGCCAGCCAAGCGGCAGCAGTATTTTTTTCTTTGGTCTCAAACAGCCTGTCAGCATAGTGGTGGCTTCGCCATCAACGAAGAAAGCCTTCGACATTAAAGGTGACGAAATCCCAATAGGCCCGCTGCTACAAGAAGTTCCCGACCTAGCCGGGATGCTGGAAAAAGCGTAGTTGGCGCAGATATGTGTCAGAAGTGCTGCGGAATGGAATTAACCGCGCCGCGGCCTCTAAATAATAACTGTCAGTGCTGCCGGCAATACAGTGAAGCGGGCCGGCGCTTCCCCGAGAAGTTCACCATCGGCTTGCACGGCCGATGTTAGTGTCGGCGTTATCTCTACCTCCCGTGCCCGCATCAAGGTCACCTTCGGGTGGGTCAGGTGAGTACCCCTGTAGATTCTGGGAATTGACATGATAAGGTCTGGCTTGGTTATGTCATCTATTATTACCAGGTCAAAGAAGCCATCTCCTGGGTCTGCATTCGGCGCTGGCATCATACCTCCACCGGCGTATCTGCCATTGTTCAGCATGATGGTACAAATCCGCCTTTCCCCATGTTCACCATCTATTGTGATGGACACATCCCTGTTTTCATAGGACATGAGGGTAGAAAATAGTCCCATCAGATAGGAGGGCATATCACCCAGAGCCTTAAACTTTTCGGTAGTTGCCTTAACAACTTCGGCATCGAAGCCAATGCCAGCGAAGTTCACAAACAACCGCTTCTTCCTTTGTCCGCCCTTTGTATATTCAACAACACCGAGGTCTACAGTACGCCGGCCCCGGCTTAGAAGGCATTTACAAGCCTCTTTATAGCGTCGAGGTACGCCCAGGGTACGGATATAATCAGCACCTGTTCCTGTGTTTACGATGCCCACCACCACATCAGTAGTAGCACCAGCCTCATGCAGGCCGTTCACAATTTCATGTATCGTCCCATCGCCACCTACGGATACCACGATTTCATACCCCTTCTTCGCCGCCGATTTAGCCAGCTCTATAGCATGACCTGGAGCTTCCGTAACATCATGCTCAAAGTCCAGTCCCAGGCTTTTAAGCAATGTCATAATCTGGGGCCATTTTTTGGCAGTCTTTCCCGCACCGGCAGTTGGATTAACTATGACTCGCATACGTGGCACGTTTGCCCTCCTCGTAGTATATTACGTTTATGTATCAAACGCTTGACCTCAAAAGTATAACATACCAGTCAATGCCTCGTATATCGAGGACAATACTGCATCATTTCTCTACGAATGACAATTATGCTAGACTGAGAGAAAGAACCGGTTTCAACTGTCTGCAAAACAGAAAATGGAAAACAGCCAATCAGCTTTTCACAAATTGCCGGACCTTCGCCAGCCGGATATGATAATTGCGCTTGCCGGCTGGTCCGATGCCGCCCAGGTTGCTACCGGGACTGTTCTTTATTTGGTCAGAACTCTGGATGCCAGTGCCTTCGCTCAGATAGAAGGTGACCAATTTTACGATTTCTCCACTACACGCCCTGAAGTCACTGTGGACCGTGGTTTGATAACTTCGCTACAGCTGCCGCACAACAGCCTTTTTTACTGGAAGAACAAAAAGGCAGACCATGATTTAGTTTTCTTTCACGGTATAGAACCTCATTTCCATTGGCAGAAATTCATTGACACCATACTGGACTCAGCCATTAATCTTAAGGTTAGGAGAATATACGCCTTAGGCGGGCTCTACGACAACATACCGCATACGATGGAACCAAGGATATCAGGGGTAGTAAACAAAACTGACTTATTAGCAGTGCTGCAAAAGCACAATGTTGAGCCAATAAATTACCGTGGACCTAGCAGCCTGCACAGCTTTTTGCTGAGTAGCTGCGCTCAAAGAAACATAGAAGGTATCAGCCTATGGGGGCATGCGCCTTTCTACGTTCGGGTTGAGACCAACCCCATGGTCTGCTTCGGACTCGTTAGAAAATTGACCGAACTGATGGAAATCGAAATCGACCTGACCGAGCTCATAAAAGCTGGCGAATACCTGCAGGATATGCTGAACCGCCTGCTGGCTGATAGCGAGGAACTGCAGCTCTACATTAAGAAGCTGGAAGAGCAATACGAAATTGAAGGCATCGGACCTAGAGAGCCGTCACCGGGTGCCGATAGGATTATCAGGGAAGTAGAGGACTTTCTTCGCAACCAGCGTCGCACGGGAGAAACAGAATAATTAACTCACTGGCCGGACTATATCAACTACGTTCTTTATCGCTATTGCGTAATATCAATAACCTTGTTCCGGCTGCCGAAGCCACTGGATATGGCTACCTGCCTCTGTGGAACTCCAAAGTAGTCCGCCAACAATTTGATAACTGCCCTGTTGGCTTTACCTTCTTTAGCAGGTTCCTTGACCCGCACCAGAAAGCCATCGCCTTCCTTGATGACACCTTCTATTTTCGAATTTGGAACCACCTTGACCCTAATCTTCACCTATAACCTCCACCCATAACCCCTGATTATGCAATCGAGCCGGGTGTACCTGACAGAACTGATTGGTTAACGTCTTGCTGCTCTCGGTAAACACCCTGATATAGTTGTTGCTAAGCCCGGAATATATCCCGCTGCCCGGTGCAACCTCCTTTTCCCACAAGACCGTCATATCCTGGCCCAAGAATCGTTTACTGAATCTGCCCGCACTCTCTTGAGCCAGCTGCAGCATCCGCTGGCTGCGCTCTTTCTTCAGCTTATCACTGACCTGCTCCGGCATCCGAGCTGCCAACGTACCTGGCCGAGGGGAATAACTGAAGACGTGAATATTAGCAAAATCGATTTCTTTACAAAAGCGATAGCTCTCCTCAAATTCCTCAATGCTCTCCCCGGGAAAGCCCACCATAATATCAGTTGTGATAGCTACATCGGGCATGGTCTTTCGAATCAAAGATACCGCCTGTCTATAATCATCAACGGAATAATGCCGCCTCATCCGTCTAAGCACGCTGTCACTGCCGCTTTGTAACGCTAGATGGAAGTGACGACATAAGCGAGGGTCTTGCCACAGGCTAAGAAGGTCTGCCGAGATATCCTGAGGCTGCAAAGAGGAAAGATGCAGCCGTTCCACATTAGTATTCGCCAAAATCTGTTCAATTAAATGTTTGAGGTCGGCTCCATTGTACTTGTAAGACCCGATTATAGTTCCAGTGAATACTACCTCTTTATAGCCGGCAGCGACCTTTTCCTTAACCTGGTTAATCACATCCGCCATCGGCAGGCAATGTTCTCGTCCACGCACTTGAGGCACGATGCAATAAGTACATGAGTCGTCGCAGCCGTCCTGAATCTTTATGAAACTGCGAACCCGACTAACACCAGCGGCCGCAAGCTGCCCTGCTGAGCAATGAGCCGCAGTAACAGGCTCCATAAAGTCCAGAAGATGCATCTTCTCCTCATTGCCTATAATGAGGCTGGCGCCAACTTGAGCCAGCTCTTGAGGAGCTCTTTCTGCGTAGCAGCCGGTGGCCACAATTAAGGCTTGTGGATTTCTTTTCCGCCACAGCCGCACTAAGTGCCGCGACTTGCGGTCAGCAATATGAGTAACCGTGCAGGTATTTAGGACGTGAATATCAGCCGCGTCACCGCTAACAATACTATAACCGGCCTCTGCAAATTGCCGGGCCAGAAGCTCGCTCTCGGCTTGATTAAGTTTGCAGCCTAGAGTATGAATGGCTACTTTCATGTCAGATTCCGTGGCCTTACCTGGCAGCAATTATATTTGTCCTGTGCTCGTTCGGTCAACCAACATCATCGGAGAGACATCATAATTAACATCAGTCATTGCAAGTCCGTCATCTTTTGTCATTCTGAGGGAGCCCTTCGCCCCTTTCATCCTGGGGAGCGAAGTGACGAAGGATCTGGCTCAGGATAAACTCCGCGACCAAAGAATCTAGTTAGGAAATGGAATGCCAAGATTCTTCGCTTCGCTCAGAATGACATTGGGGGGCTTGCCAAATGCTTATTACTTTCCGGCTTGCAGCCAACATCGACTTGTGGTATAAATCAGGCAATCGGATGTCCGAGGCACAGGTTTGAGCCGCACCCATTGGCGCTTACTAGCCCCAACTCAACCACCGCTTGATATACCTGGGGTTAATCTACTAGTGGCTCAATTGCTTTGCAATCGAGGCATCTCAGAGCCTTCCCAAATCGAGACCTTCCTGAACGCTGACAGCCGACTGGAATCTGACCCCTTCCTCCTGCCTGATATACATCAAGCGGTAAGCAGGACTTATCAGGCTCTGCTTACCGGCGAGGAAATCGCTATATACGGTGACTTCGATGCTGATGGCATCACAGCCACGGCGTTGTTAGTCCAGGGGCTTTCCGCACTCGGGGGCAAAGTCATTCCCTACATTCCTCACCGTTACCATGAAGGTTACGGCTTACAAGTAGCCGCTCTGGAAAAGCTACGCAAACATGGTACCAGCCTCATCATTACCGTTGATACCGGCATAACCGCCATTGCTGAAATTCAGAAAGCCCAGAAGATGGGAATAGACATAATCGTAACTGACCATCATCTACCATTAGCCTCGCTGCCGCCAGCCCTGGCAGTAGTTGACCCGAAACGAAGTGATTCCGACTGTCAATCCACCGAACTAGCCGGCGTAGGGGTTGCTTTCAAATTTCTTCAGGCGCTGCTTAAGGGCAGCGGCCGGGAAGAACTAATAAACAGTTTGCTAGACCTGGTAGCTCTGGGTACCGTAACCGATATGGTTCCTCTGACGGGCGATAATCGCTATTGGGTTAAACGTGGACTGGAACTTCTTAACAACACTGAGCGCCCTGGACTTCAAGAGATGATGCGCAGCGCCGGCCTGAAACCGGGAAACCTCGATACTGAAAGCATATCATGGATATTAGGGCCTCGCCTCAACGCTGCTGGCAGACTCGACGATGCTGCCACGAGCTATAAATTGCTCCTGACACAAGACCCTAATGAAGCTGCCTTACTAGTCTCGGAGCTAGAGGAAAAGAATGCCAAACGGCAACGGCTAACTAGCGAACTGCTGGAACGAGCCAGAGAAAAAATAATTGCTGCCAGGACCGACTCGCCCCTGCTGATGATAGGTGACGAAGACTACCCCCCAGGTGTTATGGGGCTTGTTGCCGGCAGGCTATCAGAAGAGTTCTACCGCCCGGTAATACTTTTCAGATTTGGTTCCGAGACGTGCCGCGGCAGCGGACGGAGCATACCTGAGTTTGACCTCATGGCCGCTCTGGCAGGTTGCCGCGACCTTTTGTCTAACTTTGGTGGCCATACCAAGGCAGCCGGCTTCACCGTGCCCACCACTAATCTGCCACAACTCGAGAAACAACTTTTCACTCTGGCCGAAGCTCAGCTGGCCGGTCTGGACCTTCGTCCCCACATCGACATCGATGCTGAAGTGTCTCTCTCGGACTTGACCGGGGAGACTTTCAAGCAGATACAGCGGCTGGCTCCTTTCGGCTCCGGCAATCCATTGCCCGCCTTTGTCAGCCGTCACGTCGAAATCGTTGACCAGCGTCATATTGGCAGCCGGAATGAACATATGGGCCTGAAATTGAAGCAGGAAGGCATAGTCTGGAATGCAATCGGCTTCCGGTTTGGCAGCCGCGCTCAAGAAATAACCGCTTTTATGGATATCGCCTACAATTTGGATATAGACCGCTGGAATGGTGCGGAAAGGCTCCGACTTAAGCTCCTCGATTTCGCCGCGACCTGCTGACCTTTTTTACACTTGCTAGCGCCAGTTGCTTGGTCCGATAACGCCACATTCTAATTACCAGCCAGGGCACTGTTACCACCAGTACTATTATGCCGATCAATTGAGCCTGCTGCAGACCGAAAAGGAAAGGTTCTCCCACACGCACAAACCGTATACTCAGATCGCCGGCAGCATAAAGCGCCAGGTAAAACAGAAAGAGCGAGCCCTGTGGCTTAAGCCGACGGCGCAGCGACCACAGTATGCCAAATCCTACCAAATTCCAGAGCATATGATAAATCTGTGTTGGCTGGAATGATTCGCCAAGTGGACAGAAACTGGCTGGATTTGTATAAACCACGCCCCAGGGCAAGGAAGTAGGTAACCCGTAACAGCAGCCATTCAGGAGGCAACCAATCCTGCCTATCGCCTGTCCTAAAATCGCCCCCGGAGCCGCAACATCACCTATTTGCCAGAAGGAGAGCTTCTTAGCCCAGCAATAAATCAGCACCGCTATCAAAGCACCCAGAACTGCTCCGTAAACGGTTAAACCTGCAAAACCAATTATCTGCCTGGGATTAGCCATATAATAATCCCATTTGTCAATGACATGAAGCAGTCGGGATACTAAAATACCGCCAATTATCCCCCACAAGGCGACACTGTAGATGTGCTCTTCAGATAGACCAACACGTCTCGCCTCCAGCACAGCCAGGGCGATAACTGCCACCGCCGCCAGGACAACCATAATGCCGTACCACCTCACATCGAGGGCACCGATGCTGAAGGCAATTGGACTAACATTAATAGTAATCATTTTTTTCCCTTAGTTGCGAAAAACTGCAGTGACAAAGATGTTGGCATCGAATGGCGCCATATCACCAAGCTGCTCACCAGTTCCAATATAGGCAATAGGAATTTTCAACTCATCACATATCGATAGCACTATACCACCCCTGGCAGTACCATCAAGCTTAGCCAGAAAAATCCCATTGACTCCCACCGCTTCAGTGAAATGCTGAGCCTGAGCCAGACCATTCTGACCCGTGGTGGCATCAATCACCAATAGCACTTCCTGAGACAACTCGTACTTGCTGACTACGCGTTTAATCTTTTTAAGCTCCTCCATCAAATTAAACTTGGTATGGAGACGGCCGGCGGTGTCAATTATTACCACCTGAGCCCGCCTGTTCTGAGCAGCCTGAATGGCATCATAGACCACTGCTCCCGGGTCTCCCCCCGGCTGATGAGCCACAACCTCTACGCCCACCCTTTCACCCCATCGTTTAAGCTGGTCAATAGCCGCAGCCCTGAAGGTATCAGCAGCTGCCAGAATAACCTTTTTACCCTCATTCTTGAGACTAAGGGCAAGCTTGGCAATACTTGTCGTCTTGCCAGAACCATTTACCCCGACTACCAGAATTGCGTAGAGACTAACTGAATTGGAAACAGCCGCCGCTCTAGATTCAACTGTCAACAGGCTAACCATCTCCTCTTCCAAAGCCACACGTACTTGTGCTGCTTCATTTAGCTTCTCTGTTTTAACGCGTTGTTTCACCATTTCTATTAGTTTTTGTGTGGTGGCAACACCAACATCTGCGGCAATCAGCAGCTCCTCAAGCTCATTCCAGACCGTATCTTCAACTCTGGCCTGGTCAAAAAGCTTGGCAATCTTGCCAAACCAGGTTTCCCGGCTACGCTTCACAGCCTGTTGGGTTACAACTAACGTATCTGCCATATCAGCATAACAACTTAACGAATCTCACGAATATTAGCACACAGGTCGAGAATGGGCAAAACGATTAAACAAAGGCTGTTAAACAATTCATGTCTGTCATTGCACGCGAAGCGTGGCAATCTAAAGTTAATGGCCTGTTTCGTCGTGATTATGCTGGTCGCCACCCAAAAAGAAATGAGCATATACTATATCGCTGAAGCAGCACGGGAGCCAAACTGCAAGAAATAGAAACAAGAAGACAAAAGGAAGTAAAGGAAGCCAGTTCGCCACACTAAATGCGGTGAAATAGAATAGAGATGCCCATGTACTCAAAAAGATATGTGCCGCATGTGGAAGTTTGGTTGGGGGTCGCAGATAACCTATGGCAATACCCAGAAATGCAGCAGGATTTACCAGCCACCACTCTTCAATAAAAGGTAAGTGAAATTCTATCGCGATTCTAAGTGACTCTCCGCCCAGATAAGGAATTATGGCGTCACTCAATGTAGCTGTGCCCACCGAGCCGGTATAGCCGATCAAAATCGCCGCCCAGAGCTTACCCGTGCTGTACCGCCTATACATCGCAGTGGTCACAATGGCACTGAACAACACATGGGCTGGGTGTAAAACGTAAAAAACAACTTCCGAGACATGAGGCAAGACATTGGTGAATATCAGAATAGTCATTATGACAATGCCTGAGAGGGCACCAGCAGCGGTAAATGGGGCGTGCCTGGCTAATTCAATTCCTATTCTTCTTAGCATAGCTGACACCAAACAAAACAGGGCCGGCGAATTGCAAATTTAACTTTGGCAATTAGCGCAAATGCCCGAAAACTCAGAGAGGTGCTGCTCCGAGTGAAAACCCAAATCCTGGGCAATCTCGTTCTCCTTTTCACAAAGCGCCTTATCGGCAAACTCCTTAAGCACGCCGCACTCTCGGCACACCATAAAGCGATGGCAACCCTCTTTTTTACCCAGACTACATTTCACAAACCCATTCACCAACAGCACCTTGTGGGTTAAATTAAGGTAACAGAACAAATCAAGTATGCGGTAGATGGTGACATGGTTCAGGTGCTCACCTTTCTTACGCAGTATATCCTGTATGTCATAAGGCGAGACAGGACTCTTCACCTCGGCTAAAGCCTTAAGCACCTGCTTCCGCGGTCCAGTTACCCTGTAGCCTCTACTCCGCAAGACCTGAAGTGCACCATGAATCTGAGACATGGTCTCAATTTTACAATGTTGCTATTATAAACGCAACAATATTGCATTAGCAATACATCGTCTCATTGCGGGAAATGTCAAACGATGAGTCAATCCCAGCCTCTTCTCTGTCATCGCGAGGGGCACTAGCCCCGTGGTGATCTAAGCCGAGGTAAACGTCGGTACCATACAGAGATTGCCACGCGGAGTTTATCCTGAGCTATATGGGATTCTTCGCGGAGCTTGTCCTGAGCGCTATTAGATTGCTTCGCTCCGCTCGCAATGACAAGGGAAGATATGAAGAGGTTACTTTATGGCCAGCAGCCCATGAAGCAACATAATGGCCGCTTCCTTATCCAAAGGTTCATTGTTATTGCCGCACTTTGGCGACTGGATGCAGCTTGGGCAGCCTTCCTGACACGGGCATTCCTCAATGGCTTCCAGGGTTGCTGACCATAGCTCTTCCATCATCTCAAACCCTTTGGCGGCAATGCCGATACCACCCGGATAAGCATCGTAGATAAAGATTTGTGCCCTTCCAGTGTCAGGATGAAATGGAGTAGAGACACCACCGATGTCATTGCGGTCACACAAGGCAAACAGAGGCAACATAGCGATAGCCGCATGTTCGACAGCATGCAAGCCGCCGGCAAAATCAAGTCCAGCTTCGGCAACTTCCTTAATCGCTTCCTCCGGCAAGTCGAACCACAGAGCCTGGGTAAGGAAACGCAGGGGCGGTAAGTCTAGAGGTTCGTCACCGATTACATCCTCCGTAAACTGCATTTTCTTTTTGAAGCCAACCACGTTGTTGGTGACATCGACTTCACCAAGGCAGACTTTTATGCCCAGGCAACTTCTTTCGCGCTCCGTCTTCAGAATCCGGATATCAATTAATTCCTTGGTTTGCGTGTAATAAGGAACATCGGTCGGCGCCACTACAGCCACTCTATTCTCGATATCAAGTTCTTTCACCAAATAAGACTGACCTTGATGGAGATAAATAGCTCCAGGATGTATCTGGAAAAAGGCAACGCTGGCCTCTACTGTCTCCATCAACTGGTAGCCTTGAGAGGCATCGATAACGGCGTAATTCTTACACGAAGTAGACCTGATATTAATATCCTGTGCCGGATGGGAAATTCTAGGGGAAATATACCACCGCCCGCCGCTTTTTCTAAGCTTCCCTTCTACTTCCAACTCGGAAGCTGCTCTATCGAAAGTAGCACTAAAAAACAAAGCATCGTCATCAGCCAAGGGCTGCTCCCAGGCAGCACAAAGAAGATGAGGCTTCAGAATATTGATGTTCTCCGAATTTATCAGTGCATTTTCAAAACTTTTACCAAAAAATGACTCTGGGTGGTGCATAAAATATTGGTCTAGCGGATTATCCTGAGCAATAAGAAAGCTGAGAGAGTCGTTTATCCCCCGTCCGCTTCGCCCTGCCTGCTGCCAGGTGCTGGAAATGCTTCCCGGATAGCCGACAAGCACGGTGGCTTCCAGGTCACCGATATCAATCCCCAATTCCAAAGCAGTAGTAGCTACTACACCAAGGAGTTGTCCGCCAAATAATTCCCGCTCAATCTGTCGTCTATCTTCAGGCAGATAACCTGCCCTATAAGGTTTAATTAACTGACCCAAAGAATTGCCCAGTTGCTCCCGGCTATAAAGATAGATAAGCTCGGTTAATCGGCGGGTGCGGGTGAAAACCAGACTGCGGATATTGCTTCGAATAAGCTCGGTAAAGAGAAAAGTGGCTTCGCTGTTGGAGCTGTGCCGCCCCGTACCGGTCTCATCAATAAGCGGCGGATTCCAGAAAATAAAAGATTTACCTCCGTGTGGCGAACCATCCTCGCTGATTATGTCAAAAGGCAACCGGACCAGATTTTCGGCATGCTCTTTAG
>JBAVQV010000100.1:0-2364 GCA_049694415.1 Dehalococcoidia bacterium | reverse complement strand
CGCCAGTTCAGCAGCCTTGCCCATACCCACGATAGCCGGTACATTTTCCGTGCCTGGCCTCCGTCCACCTTCCTGCACTCCGCCGTCCATTAACGGTATGAGACGAACCCTCTTGCGTACCCACAGGGCTCCTGAACCCTTAGGCCCATAAAATTCATTCCCGGCCAGGCTCAAGGCATCTGCTCCCAGCTTATTTACATCAACCGGTATACTACCCGTGCTGGCGACCGCATCCGTGTGAAAGAGCACACCAGCCTCTCTAACCTTTTTAGCTATCTCGGCGATAGGCTCGATAGTGCCCACTTCTCCGTTGGCGTGCATTACCGACACCAGTATGGTGTCTTTCTTAATATTCCTGGCTATTTCATCGGGGTCGACAAGCCCGTATTTATCCACCGGCACCTCAGTAATTTCAAAGCCAGCCTTCTCTAAAGTTCTGGCAGCATGGAGCACCGAAAAATGCTCGACAGCCGAGATAATTATGTGCTTCCCCTTCGCCATCTGGCCTTGAGCCAGCCCTTTTAGCGCTAGATTATTCGCTTCACTACCGCTGGAAGTGAAAATTATTTCTTCAGCATCGCCATCAATGAGGGCGGCGACCTGCTCTCGAGCTTTTTCTATGGCTTCCCTGGCTTCATCGCCCCAGGAATGGATTGACTGGGGGTTTCCGTATACCTGCCGAAAATAAGGCAACATCGCCTCCAGCACCTCAGGCAATACCGGCGTAGTAGCCATATTATCCAGATAAACTCTTCTTTCCGACTTCTTCTCATTCCCCATTTGCGTATCTCCCGTTACTTGCTAGATTTCTCCTTTACCTCCTCATATCTGGCCGACCCCTCAGTAAACAACCTTTCCTCTTCTTCAGTAATCACAATAAGCGGTGGCACCGCCACAGGTTTACCCTTGCTGTCCGTGGCCACCATTATATAGTCGGCAGTCATCGCCTGTCGCCGTTCCCCGGTGCCCAGGTCCTCAGCCTCAATCTCAACCCGTACCTCTACAGATGTGTGACCTACGAAAGTGAGCTTAGCATGAATTAGAACCAGGTCACCGACGTGAACCGGGCTGAGGAAACGGATATTGTGCACCGTGCCGGTTACCGGATTAGCCTGACTGTGCCGGGCAGCCACCACACCGGCAGCATTATCCATCATTTTCATCAACTCGCCGCCATGAACAACACCGGCTGGATTGCTGTGATGTGGTAACATAAGCTCCGCCATCTCAACCGCTGAATGCCCCACGGTCTTACCCTTCAATTCCTTCTTTTCATCCAGCGCCTCCATTAGATTCTTGAAATTTTCTTCATGTCTCTGTTCCACCTTGCCCATCCGGCGAAAGAAATCAGCGATGTCATTAAAACCTTCTTCCTCAGCTATTTGTGCCGCCTCAGGATACAACCTGCTGGCTTCTTCATGTTCACGGCCGATAGCCAGCTTTAGATTCGCCGCCGCATTACCTAAGCCGCCAAGGAATTTAAACTCATGCTCGGCGTGCTCGGCTTCATTCTTGGCTGTGGTCAAAAACATATCGGCTATCTGGTTAAGCCCAGCTTCTCTGGCAGCCTTAGAGAAGTATGAATAGACAGCATGAACATGCACCTCTCTGGCGAATGCCTTGCGTAAGCTGTCCTCGGTCCTGCTTCCTTTCAGCCTCATAATTCTCTCCTCTGTTTAGCTGCCATCAATCCTTAGAAAGTTACGATTTACTTGTGCCAGTAAACGGCCGCCGTCATTTAGGCAGGCTGCCACCCACAATAATCAAGTTTACATTGCGCTAAAGTTTTAGCTAAAGGTTCAATTTCTCCTTCAGCCATTTCTCGTTGTAGCCGACAGAAACCTCACCATCGATGTCGATGACCGGCACCACAAATTTACCTGTCTTGTTTACCATCTCATCGCGGGCAACCTTGTCTCTGGCAACGTCAAGATATTTATAAAGGATTTTGTTTTCGTCCAGCAACTGCCTGACCTTAATGCACCAGGGTCAGGTAGCGGTAGAATAGACTTTAACCTCTCTCGCCATTTCGCCTCCTCTAATCTTACTTCTATGACAGGTGCTTATGGCCACCCGTCTTCGTTAAACTAAGAAAGCCGCCGATACAAGCGACTGACGGCTTCGTTTAAATGGCTATTTCCGAAAGCGCCATAGAACATTTTTAATCGAAAACAGCGCCCGCCCACAACAATTCTGACCCAACCCGACGGCTGGTTCTACAGTAAATATAGGCAGGCTAAACCTCATTGTCAAGCAAATGTAATCTATGTCTCTGTGCCCTTTCCTGATTAATTTGGTATATTATGCTCTGTCTATCGTAAAATAGTCGTAAAATCAATAGCCCAAAAGTTAAAAACTTATAAC
>JBAVQV010000099.1:0-4691 GCA_049694415.1 Dehalococcoidia bacterium | reverse complement strand
TGGTGCCGAAGGTCGGATTCGAACCGACACGAGAGTTGCCCCTCAACAGTTTTTGAGACTGCCGCGTCTACCATTCCGCCACTTCGGCAAGAAATCTATATTGCTAGCTGCGTTGGAATTCTATCATCGTTACTGTGGCCATGCAACATAATTCGTGGGATTGAATGGAAAGACAAAATACTTTTGTCACTGTTTCGGGACGCCGATTTTCAATACGGCACTGAATGCATTAGATATTTTTTTGCCTAGAAATATTATTCCATTTCCTATCCCATCAAGGCCAAGTCCAATTAAGTCTGCTGCCTTGTCGATGGCAGGCTGTGAACCTGCTGGTGGAGTAATATCCCCACCTGGAGCTTCCTTTCCCTTGGAATATGTTTCGGGCGGTACTAAGCCTAACTTAAATCTGGCTTCCAGGTTGTTCATCCCTGACCGGAAAATGTCCAGGTCTCCTACCTTGCTTTCTATGTCCTTCTCGAGGGCAGTTTTTACAGCAGTTATCCTCGATATAGCATCCTCACACATTTTAGAGTAGTCATCCCTCAATATGTTGTACTGAGCTTCTATAGCCGACGCCTCTGTTTTCAGTTTTTCCAGGTCTGACACTAGCAGTTCGGCCTTTTCCTTTGCCAGGTAGGTCACTTTCAGCGCTTCAATGACTGTGTCACTCGTTAGCTTTTGCCTTTGTTTGATCAGTTGCGGTTCCGGTCGAAGATGAGTTTTTCTGTTCATCTCAATCACAGCTGAGAGTTGCTTTGATTATACATCTAACCAAAACGAGGTTGAATATCATCATGTGTTGTCTCCAGGAGCGAGGATGGAGACGTACACATCTCAATCAGTTTCGAGTTTTTAGCGAAAAGCTGATAATGGACAAAGAGCTTACGATTCAAAGTAAGACTCACTTACTTTAGGTTGCCCTCTACGCTTCTTCCAGGTTTCGGTGTAGACTTTCTGCCTATCGGCGGTAAGGTCTTTCACTGTTTCCGAAACATCAGACGCTTTGCCCTTTAGGAGGCCCCTGGTTTCCTTTCCAGAGCGAGGCGCGAAAAGAAACCCGAGAACTGCACCAACGGCTAGTCCAAAGATTAACCCGATGCCGAACCCAGGTCCTGAATTTTTATCACTCATTTTCTCTTCCTTTAATCGTGTAGAAACTTACCTCCCAAATCATTAGCTAGCAACTTTATCTATCTGATTATATTATATCAAATAATAGAAGACACGGATGCAAAAGCGCAGTACTTCGCTAAGATTTTTTTATTCGCCTATGGTAGAATTAGACAACCTAGTGTAGCGAGGTATTTTCGGGGTAAATATGAATATGGTATTAAGCTTATTAAGTATAATAATCGCCTATCTTCTGGGCTCTATTCCTTTTGCTTATATTATCGGTAAGCTGAGCGGCCTTGACGTTCGCCAGGTAGGCGACCGCAATGTAGGAACATTCAATGTATTTCGTCATGCCGGGCTGGGTGCCGGTATAGCTACTCTTGTAGCTGATGTAGGTAAGGGAACGCTAGCTATCGTGGTGGCGAAATTACTTTCCGCGAATGAACTGGTGATGTTCGGTGCCGGTGTGGCGGCTGTTATCGGTCATAACTGGCCCGTGTTTTTGCGTTTCCGGGGTGGGCGAGGTCTGGCGGTGGTAATAGGCGCCCTGCTGGCTCTACTTCCTATCGAGATGCTAATCGCCGCAGCCATAGGTCTGGTGGTACTTTATGCCACGCGAAGTAGCATTTGGTTCGGAGTAGCCTTGTTTATTCCCCTGATATTGCTCTGCTGGCTTTTCCGAGAGCGCGTATCCTTGATAATCTACTCCGCGGCTTTGCCCTGTTTGTCCGGTCTCGCCCACTTGTGGACAACACATCACCTGTCACCTGAAGAGCAAAAGGAAGCGGTATCGTTTTGGGTAGCTCGTAAAGCAGGGCATAAAAGCAAGTGAAGCAGGTTAAGCAGGTGACTTAGTAGTTCAGGATGAAAGTGCCGAGGCCCAGAATCGAACTGGGGACACGCGGATTTTCAGTCCGCTGCTCTACCATCTGAGCTACCTCGGCGCGCCGACATTTTAGATTTTTAGCCTTTAGGTGTCAAGATGCTAAGTATAGGGTCTATATCTAGCCGCCGAGTCTGACCAGAGGTATGCCAGCAGCACATAAAGGGCATTCGTCCGGGCGATAAGTTACTGTGGCTGAACGGAGACAGCTGAAAAGGGGAACTCCGAAGTCCTGCGTTTTCTCGGAACGGTCAACCAGTACACCGACACCGACGATATTGCCTTTCAGCTTTTTGACGGCTTCAATGACTTCAACGATAGAGCCACCGGTAGTCAAAATATCGTCTACGATTAAGACGCGTTCGTCGGGATTGATGGTAAAACCACGTCTGAAAATCCGCACCTCACCTTCCTTCTCAGCAAATACGCCCTTCACGCCCAATTGTCTGGCGACTTCGAAGGCCAGGATAATGCCGCCTGTGGTCGGGCCGGCTACCACCTGTACCTTGTCTTTCTTGAAGTGTTGGGCAATAAGCCGGCACAGTCTTTCAGTGTACTGCGGGTATTGTAAAACCCGGAACTTTTCCCAGTATACCGGTGAGTGTAATCCTGAAGTCAGGAGAAAATGCCCTTCCAATATGGCGCCGGCATCTCTGAAGATTTGTATTACTTCGTCGGACATAGCGTTTTCAGCGCCAGAGTGAGTATGCTGCTATCGGCTGCTTGCGTACCCACATTGAGCGCATAATGTGGCATCACCCTCGACCTATACGGTGGCCAGTAGGTAATCCAGGCTTTGCCAACAATGTTTTGTCTAGGTACCGTCCAGCCCCGGTGCGAGTCAGAGCTATTATTGCGATTGTCACCGAGGACAAAATAGTGACCGGTGGGGATTTCCTCAGGCAGCATGAGGTAGTGGGGTGGCTCGAGGGTATAAGGTTCGGCCAAAGGAGTGCCGTTTACGATAACTTTATCATCCCTGATTTCAACGGTGTCGCCTGGCAGGGCGATGATTCGCTTGATGAGGTCTGATTTTGGGTCTTGGGGAGAGTCGAAGACAATTATATCCCCGCGTTGCGGCTCGCCGAAGAAATAAGCAGCTTTGCTGACCATGATATATTCGCCCTCTTCGATAGTGGGCAGCATGGATGAGCCGTATACCTTGAAGCTTCCGACGGTGACATGAAAAAGGGCGAAGACGGCAAGTCCGAGTAGTACGGGGGCAATGATATCGCGGAAAATTTTCATCGATTCTTGCGGTTAAACTCGTGCTATTATAGTCCATTCCCAGCTTTTCTACCATTCTAGACTAAACCTGGCATCAGGTTTACCGTTATATATGGTGGTAATCAACGCCTAAATGTTATTATAATAAAAGGGGTGTTGATGATATTCCGTTAGTTAAGAATCGAACAAAACCATTAAGAAATTCCGGGAGGTCTAAATGAAGAAACATTGGTTGATTTTATCAGGTGTCATGCTGGTGGTGATGTTGATTGGAGCGGGAGGTTGTGTATACGGTGAGGGTGCGCAGGTTTCGCCGCCGTCTATTGCGGGCTATGTAGGCTTACCGGTAATAGCTTCCAGCCAGCAGCAAGTTGGTTTGTGGGTAAACGGTGAAGGTAAGTCGAAGGCAACACCTGACGTGGCGATGCTCAGTCTCGGCATTGAGGCTGAAGCCAAGACTGTGGCGCAGGCACAACAAGATGCGGCTCAGGCTATGGATGCGGTTATGAAAGCACTTAAGGCTAACGGCGTGGCTGATAAGGATATTCAAACGCAGAGATTCAGCATCTATCCGGTGCGTAAATGGATTGAGGATGAGCAGAGGGAGATAATCACGGGCTATCGAGTGACAAATGTGGTAATTGCCAAGATAAGGCAGATAGATAAAGCTGGCCCTGTCATTGATGCTGTAGCTGAAGCCGGCGGCAATTTAACTCGGATTGATAATATCGGTTTTACTATCGATGACCCAACGCCCAATTACAATGAGGCGCGAGTCAAGGCGGTAGACGATGCCATAGCCAAGGCGAAACAGATGGCAAGCTCAGCGGACGTTAAGCTGGGAAAGCTGATTTATATGTCCGAAAGCACTCCTTATGTACCGATAGCAGTTAGAGACTTCGCGATGAAGGCAGAAGCCGCGGCTCCGTCACCTACTCCCATCAGCCCCGGAGAGCTGGAAATTCAAGTCACAGTGCAGATGGTTTATGAGATTCGGGAGTAGGTTTATAAACCACTGGCATTGAGTCATATGGAGACTGCCATTTTACATTGCTCTCGTTTGCAACCCGTATGGACTTGACATGGCAGTTTGGGGGGCATATTATAGTCGATAAAGGGATTATAAGAAACAATCACCCGGAGGTTGTGAGATGAAAGACGAAAGTTGGGAACCAAGGCCTTATGCTAATGAGGAATTCCTCTCTTTTGACCGCCTGAAGCGGGCAGTTACCAGCCGAGTTCTTGATAGAGCTGAGCGTGTGATGGGGGAAGAATTCCCCTTGAGCCCGGAGCGCATAGGTGAATTGACCAGTGAGGAATGGCAGCGAGCCAAGGAAGCACTCCAGAGTTCTCCAGGCGCTCGTGAAGCTTTCCGAAAATATCTGGAAGGCACGGTTGGTGGCAAAGTAGACAACCTGATAAAAGCTGACAAGGATTATTTGTCCGCTATGGGAGTAGCTGAGAAGAG
>JBAVQV010000098.1:0-12988 GCA_049694415.1 Dehalococcoidia bacterium | reverse complement strand
GTATATGATGGCCTGGGCCATTGTGTCGGAAAAGCCTCACGGTCAATCTCAAGTGCCTGAGGTATATCTTTATCTTGCATGCCTCGCACAATATAACGCATTAGATGTCGTGATATCTTGATTGTTTATTTCAGACTATTGAATGAGATTTTAGCATATTTTCTTTGTCGATGATAAAAAGCCACACTATCATTTCTCTAGCTGCTTGGTTATACTATAAATATATATTCAATTACCAGACATAGGAGGTTGAGATGAAGGGACAGGTTGTGGCTGAGGTGTCTATTGTTCCAATTGGCACTGCTGATGCTGGCGTTAGCCGGTACATCGCTGCTAGTCTTGAGGTTTTAGAGGGCAGAAAGGATTTATCTTACAGGCTCACGCCAATGGGTACCGTTATCGAGGGTCCGCTCATTAAAGTACTTGAAGCAATTCGCGATATGCATGAAGTTCCCTTTAGCAAAGGAGCACCGCGAGTGGTCACCACAATCAAAATTGATGACCGACGGGATAAACCCTCAACTATGGCAGCTAAGGTCGAATCGGTGTTGAAATTACGGCCTTCAACTAAAACTTGGAATGGTTGACCTCAGCGTACAACTAGCTCCATTGCACTCCAAAGGCCTATTGCTGGCTAATCCGGTGATGACCGCCGCCGGCACTTTCGGCTATGGCGTTGAATACAGTCAAATAGTCGATATACAAAGGTTGGGCGCTATAGTTTGCAAAGGCACTACCCTGAAACCAAGAGAAGGCAACCCTCAGCCACGGCTGGTTGAAACAGCTTCGGGGATTCTAAATTCGGTAGGTCTGGAGAATATTGGAGTTGAGGCTGTGATAAAGGAAAAGGCTCCTGTTTGGGCTAAGTGGCAGGTGCCCGTTATTGTTAATATTGCCGGCGAAACTATAGACGAGTATAAAGAAGTTGCTGCCAGATTAGAAGGCATTGCCGGCATAAGTGCTATTGAGGTAAATATAAGCTGCCCTAACGTCTCATCTGGAGGAATCGAGTTTTGCACAAACGGCATATCTGCCGCAGAAGTGACTAAAAAAGTTAAATCCGTCAGCAGCTTACCCGTAATCGTAAAGCTAAGCCCTAATGTAACTGATATTGGTGAAATTGCCTCGGCAGTACGCGATGCTGGAGCCGATGCCATAACACTAATTAATACGGTGCGGGGAATGGCAATAGACATAAATAGATGCCAACCTTCTTTGGGAAACAGCGTGGGCGGCCTTTCCGGCCCAGCTATCAAGCCAATAGCGCTTTACATGGTGTATAAAGTAGCTGACATTCTTGATATACCCATAATAGGTTGTGGTGGCATCAGCTGTGCCGAGGATGCTCTGGAATTTCTAATGGCCGGGGCTAGCGCTGTCCAGATTGGTACAGCTAACTTGACCAGCCCTCAGGCGGCTCTGGAGGTGCTGAACGGAATTGAGCGATTCATGAGAAAAAAGGGTGCGCCGAATCTGAGGGCCATTATTGGTAAAGCCAGAAGCTGATATCTCGGTTCAGTTATTTCTGGCAGCCACTTCTTTCTTAATAAACTCAATAATCTTGGGTGTAGGAGTACCAGGTCCAAAAACAGCTTTTATACCTATTTTCCGTAACGTCGGTATATCCTCGTCAGGTATGATGCCACCAGCGACAAGTAGAACATCGGTCTTGCCTTTTTTCTTAAGCCCCTCCGCAATCAGCGGGAACAGTACCAGGTGTGCTCCGGAAAGTATGCTTAAGCCAACGACATCGACGTCCTCTTGTACGGCCGCCTCAACTATCATCTCCGGTGTTTGCCTGATTCCAGTGTAGACTACCTCCATACCGGCATCGCGGAGCGCTCTAGCCACAACCTTAGCTCCGCGGTCATGGCCGTCAAGACCAGGTTTAGCCACCAGTACTCGGATTTTATCTTCTGCCATGGCCTTTCTCCTTATACTTTTTGTGCCAGTTCAATCAATGCCCCTTTGGTTGATTTCGGATGCAGGAAGCCGACTTTACCAGCCAAACCAGGACGCCCCTGCTTATCAATAAGTTGAACGCCTTTATTGGCCAATGTAGCAAGCTCGTGGTCGACGTCCTCGACTTCCAAGCAAATGTGATGAATTCCCTCGCCTCGGTTTTCCAGGAATTTGGCGATGCCACCTTCTGGGTCGATGGGTTCGAGAAGCTCAATTTCACCACCTTCGCCCATGGGTAGTAGGGCTGCTTTTACTCCCTGCTGTGGTATGATCTCTATCTTGCTCGGTTTGACACCGAATAGGTTATCATAAAGTTGAAGTGCCTCATCCAGGTTTTTGACAGCAATAGCGATATGGTCGACTTTCTTAATCATTTTCCTCCTCTAGCCCTCTCTCAAAAGAGCTCTGGCTATGGTCATTCTCTGCATCTCTGAGGTGCCCTCATAAATTTCGGTTATTTTAGCATCACGCAGGTAGCGTTCTACCGGATAATCTTTACAATAGCCATAGCCGCCGTGAATTTGGATAGCATTATTGGTAACCATTCTAGATGTTTCCGCAGCGTAGACTTTAGCCATAGCTGCCTCTTTCATAAATGGCATATTATGGTCTTTCAGCCAGGCAGCTCGATATGTCAGTAGGCGCGCGGCATCGATATGTGTAGCCATATCGGCTAGCATCCACTGAATCGCCTGGAAGTTAGCCAGCGGCTCTCCGAATTGCTGGCGGTCCTTGGCATAGATAAGAGAATCATCAAACGCGGCTTGTGCAATACCCAATGCCTGAGCAGCCACCGTCACCCGGCTGGAATCTATAGCCTCCAAGGCTACTCTCAGCCCACGACCCTTTTCACCCAGAAGGTTGGTTGCTGGAATTTGGCAGTTTTCAAAGACAAGCTCGGTTGTCGATGAGCCACGTATGCCGAGCTTGTTTTCCTCCTTGCCTACCGAGAAACCGGGAGTACTTTTTTCAACAATAAAAGCTGTGATGCCCCGATGCCCCAACGATTTATCGACATTGGCAAAAACGACTGCGATGCCGGCTTCAGCGCCATTGGTTATGAAAATCTTGGTGCCATTGAGGACATACTTATCGCCCTGAAATGTGGCAGTAGTTTGTAACGCTCCGGCGTCGCTTCCAGCTCCGGATTCGGTCAATGCGAAACAGGCTAACTTTTCGCCTTTGGCTAATGGTGTAACATACTTGTGCTTTTGCTCTTCGTTGCCGAATTTGTAGATGGGGTAGCAAGCCAGTGATAAGCTGGCTAGAAAAATCGTGCCCACAGAAGCTGAGGCGCGGCACAGCTCTTCGGCAGCAATCGCCATGCAAAGATAATCTCCGGCGCAGCCTCCATACTCCTCAGAAATAGTTATGCCGAACAGTCCCAGGTTAGCTGCCTTCTTAATAATTTCGGTCGGGCATTTTCCTTCCTCATCGATTTTTGCTGCTACAGGCTTAACTTCATTGGTGGCAAAGTCGCGAACCATGGTCTGGAACATCTTTTGCTCTTCAGTTAACTGGAAATCCATATGACACTCCTCCTTGTATTAATATCTATGGGCGTGTCTGTTTAAAAGACAAGGTATTCTTTCTGTGTGCCAAAGACTTTGCGAAGCACGTCGCATATCTCACCTATGCTGGCATAAGCCTCAACACAATCGATAAATGCCGGCATGGTGTTATCCGTGCTTCGAGCTATTTCTTCGAGCTTTTTGAGCACTTCCGTAACCTTGGCGTTATCTCTATTTTTCTTTACCCTGGCCAATCTTTCTATTTGCTTTCTTTCCAGTTCGGGGTTTACACGCAGTAGTTCCGGTATTTGGGTGGAGGGCGTGACAAATTTATTGACACCCACTACAGCAGCTTTATTCTCTTCGATATTCTTCTGCTGGCGATAAGAGCTTTCCTGAATTTCCTTCTGTTGAAAACCCTGCTCTATGGCAGCCACAGCACCACCCAGCTTGTCGATTTTATCGATATATTCTGAGGCTTGCCTTTCTAAAACATCGGTAAGATACTCCATGAAATAGGAGCCACCTATGGGGTCGACAACATCGCCGATGCCCATCTCATAGGCTAATAGCTGTTGAGTGCGCAAGGCAATGGTTACTGCTTCCTGAGATGGTGTGGCATAGGCTTCATCGAAAGAATTGGTATGAAGAGATTGTGTTCCGCCGAGAATGGCAGCTAAAGCTTGGATAGCCACTCTTACGATATTGTTATATGGTTGCTGTGCGGTTAAAGTACAGCCAGCGGTTTGTGTGTGAAAACGGAGCATCATTGAGCGTGGGTCTTTGGCTATAAATCTCTGGCTCATAATCTTTGCCCAGAGGCGACGCGCCGCTCTGAACTTAGCCACCTCCTCAAAGAGATTATTATGGGCGTTAAAAAAGAAGGAGAGCCTGCCGGCAAATTCATCTACGTCCAGCCCGGCATTAATAGCTGCCTGAACATAGGCGATGCCATTGGCCAAAGTAAAGGCGATTTCCTGAGCTGCCGTAGAACCAGCTTCACGTATATGATAGCCGCTAATGCTGATAGTGTTCCAACGAGGTACGTAACGGCTGCAATAAGCAAAAATATCGGTAGTCAGCCGCATTGAGGGACGGGGCGGAAAAATGTGAGTGCCCCGAGCAATATATTCCTTGAGTACATCATTCTGGATTGTGCCCTCTAGCTTAGCCAGCTCGACGCCTTGTTTCTTAGCCAGAGCAATGTACATGGCGAGAAGTATGGGTGCTGTAGAATTTATGGTCATGGAGGTACTGACTTTTTCTAACGGAATATCTTTAAACAGAACTTCAATGTCTTTCAAAGTATCGATAGCTACTCCGACTTTACCAACTTCACCCCTAGCCAGAGGATTGTCTGAATCGTAGCCGATTTGGGTAGGTAATTGAAAGGCAATGCTCAAGCCTGTTAGTCCTTGTTCCAGAAGGTACCGGTAGCGCTTGTTAGACTCCTCGGCAGTGCCAAAGCCGGCGTACTGACGCATTGTCCATAGTCTGCCGCGATACATGTTGGGCTGTATTCCGCGGGTAAAGGGGTATTCTCCGGGATAGCCTGACGCGTCATGATAATTGAGGTCCGACATATCATCCGGGGTATAGACGGGCGAGACATCGATTCCGGAGCTGGTCTCAAATTTCTCTTGCCTCTCAGCAAAACGCTTGAGAGTTGGAGTCAATGTGACTTCTTGCCACTCTTGCTTGTTTTTGCTCGGCATCGTTGGTCTCCTATGCTAAATCTGCGATTATGGGCGGAGACATTGTAGCACGAGTGAAAGGAATTGATAAAGTATTTGTGAAACGGTTTTATACTTGATTCGTAATTTACCGTGGCATATTTCCGGCGGCCAGTTTTTGTCCGATAGCAAATGCGTCCTTTAAGGCTGTTGGATGAAGGTGGATGGTTTCTCTTTCGTCGATTCCTGAAAAAACCAGTTCGCCAGCATAGCTGATATCCAGAGTTGTGAACCAGCTTTTGACGGTAGCTATAGCTGGTTCAAACAGATTACGTAGTCTTGTTCCACCTACGGAGATAAAAATTCCTTTGCGTTCTTTACCTGGATTGATTGATACTGGAAGCTTAAGTACGTATTTAATGACCCACAATGCCTGACAACGGTCAATCATGGCTTTAGTTTGTGCAGTAACACCCATAAAAAAGATAGGCGAGGCCAAAACTATATGGTCAGCCTCTCTTAAATCGATATGTAGCCATTGCATATCGTCATCTACCACGCATTTACCGGTTTTGATACAGCCGTCGCAGTGGCGGCAGGGTGAGATGTTTAGTTCGCTGAGGGTAACTGTTTTCGTTTCGGCTCCTTGACTAGAAGCACCAGCTATCACCTGTTGAAGCAAATGGTCGGTGTTACCGTCACGACGAGGACTCCCGGCAATACCCAGAATCTTCAGTCGAGTAACAGGTTTTTTATCTGACAATTTACACCCTCGTTATGTTCCGTTCTTTATATAATAACATTTCCTTCGGAGATTTGTGGAAAAATCGTTGTCCTCTCTGTTAGTGTATAATATCCAACGGCATACAACTTGAGCATGCTGAATTATACTTGGTAGTAAGTTGATGACAAGCCGCTTACGGGTGTTTTGCAAGCTGTAGTGAAATAGGCTAAAATTGAGGCCGCTTTTATGGCTGATAACTATAAGGGGGAGCTTAAATGACCAAAACCGAGATATTAAAGCAAGCCAGAAAAGAGAACAGGACACAATTGACCGAAATTGAGTCTAAACAACTTATTAAAGAAACTGGAATACCTGTTGTCGAGGCCAAGCTGGCTCAAACAAAGACAGAGGCAATTTCTTTGAGCAAAAAGATGGGCTTTCCTGTAGTGCTGAAAATAGTATCACCTGATGTTATTCATAAGAGTGATTCCGGCGGCGTTGAATTGGGCTTAGCCAGCGTAGCTCAGGTGGGTAAGGCTTACAGTAAAATCCTGTCTGCTATTAAGAAACATTATCCAAAGGCGAAAATACAGGGGGTGTCTGTGCAGAAAATGGCACGCCCAGGTGTAGAAGTTATTATTGGCATGACTAAGGATGCGCAGTTCGGGCCGGTGTTAATGTTTGGCCTGGGCGGGATACTGGTTGAGGTACTGAAAGATGTTGCCTTCCGAATAGTCCCGCTGACTAAAAGGGATGCCCACGAGATGATAAAGGAGATAAAGGGTTATCCAGTGCTTGAAGGTTATAGGGGACAGGAGCCGGCTGATGTTGCTTTTTTAGAGGACTTGATATTAAAGGTTTCCGATTTTGTCGATAAGAACCCGGAGATAAAAGAGCTTGACCTTAATCAGGTTTTCGCTTACAAAAACAGGGCTGTGGCGGTTGATGCCAGGGTGATTTTAGAAGCCTCGTCGTAGATAAAATATTCTTCAAGTCATCTTATCCCTCTTAGCTTGACACAAAATCGAGGCATTTGCTAGTATTCGTTTCTTGGGGGATATAGCTCAATAGGGAGAGCGCCGCGTTCGCATCGCGGAGGTCGGGGGTTCGAATCCCCCTATCTCCACCAAGTATGACTATAAGAACCCAAAAAACTCGCGCTATCCCTAAATGTTATGATTTTGTAACGTTTAGGTACCTAATTTCATGACTTTTCCACTGCCAAGCTACTAGAATAGGTATATTATTACTTTCAGATGTATAATCTATTATTGTAATGATTTTTAGCGACCCGCTGTCATCGGAGATTTGTTCGTAAGCCAATCCCGTATCTAAAAGGAGTATCTAGATGTTCAGAGGTGGCATACCAATAGGAAAAGCATTCGGTATATCTCTCAGGCTGCACTATTCCTGGTTTTTCATTTTTGCGCTGGTAACATGGTCATTGGCTGCAGTCTATTTCCCAACCACTAATCCAGAATGGAGTATGTTACTGAAAATAGGGGCTGGTCTAGTAGCGAGTGTCTTGTTCTTCGGCTCCGTGTTGTTTCATGAGCTTATGCACAGCCTGGTCTCTTTACGCCAAGGTACGCAGATCCAGTCCATAACTCTGTTCTTCTTGGGCGGCGTCTCAGAGATGACCGGAGAACCCAAAACAGCCGGTGACGAGTTCCGTATGGCGGCTGCAGGGCCATTCAGCAGTCTGGTTCTTGGTGGTGTGTTTTTGGGGATCTTTTTCGTATTACGCAGCGCCACCAGCCAAGCAGCCCAATTCGGAGCCGCCATCTCCCGCTATCTCGGATTAATTAACATCCTACTTGGCGTCTTCAATCTAATACCCGGGTTTCCATTAGATGGTGGACGTATACTCAGGTCACTGATATGGTGGCGAAGCCGAAATATACAAAGCGCTACTAAAATTGCATCAAATATCGGCCGTGCCATAGGGTTCATTTTCATTTTTGGCGGCATATGGTGGGCCTTCACGGGTTCGGGTAACTTCTTCAATGGTATCTGGTTGGTACTCATAGGATGGTTTTTGGAAACCGCTGCTAGCGGAAGCTACAGACAGTTAGTGCTTCAAGACATGCTCAAAGGGCATACTGCCAGTGAAGTAATGTCGCGAGACTGCATGGTGGTACCGCCCGATATCACCGTTGAGCGCCTGGTGAATGAGCATATACTGAGTTCAGGTCGACGCTGCTTCCCTGTTGTCTCCGGTGATCGCACCGAGGGCCTCGTGACATTGAGTAACGTAAGGTCGATTCCCCGTGATGCGCGGAAGACGACGCTAATTAGAGAAGCCATGACCCCACTCAGCAAGGTGAAATCAGTGTCACCGAACGAAGACCTGAGTACTATACTACAGATTCTGTCTGAAAACGATATCAATCAGGTTCCAGTTGTCTGGGAAAACAAAGTCGTCGGTATCGTGGCACGGGACAACCTGATCAACTTCATCAATACTAGAAACGAACTGCAGCGTCGTTGAGCACTTGACAGCTAAAAGAATATTTAGGTAAAGTACTGTAATTATAAATTTTAGGACGCGGTTAAGTTGTTGCCTGTCTATGGACGGGCTTCTATTTTGAGGGAGGTTATAAGAACATGAGAAGATTCAAATTGACGTATTGGTTAGCTTGTATAGCCCTGCTCTCCGCTATGTTTGGCGGGTTGTTGATTCACTCAGTAGCTCAGGCGCTGCCAAATACAGATAGACAGCCAGTTTTGATGGCCCCAAACCAGACATCACCCGGGACAGAGAAAATCACGCTCACCTGTCAATATCCCACGATTAGCAGCTATGCCGGCTCCTATTTCTCATATACAATTGATTTGCAGTACACTGGAGGTAAGGAGCCGCGCGTTTTTGACCTTCAGGCCAAGGTGCCAGATGGTTTCACCTCTTCTATTGCACCAAGCTACGGAAGCACTTCACAAATTGCGGCTATTCGTCTCGACCCTCAGAAGACATACCCGGATTCGATTACGGTTACGGCCACTCCTTACGCTTGGCAAGCTGCGCAGCCTGGAGAGTATCCCATAACAGTGTCAGCCAGTTCAGGAGACATTAAAGCCAGCATTGACCTTAAAGCTATAGTAACCGCCAAATATGACTTGGCGCTAAAGACTTCGACCGGCTTACTTAATACTAATGCCACGTCCGGCGAGGATAATTATTTGACTATCTCCGTTATTAACACCGGGACGGCGGACCTCGAAAAAATTGAATTCAGCTCGAAAACGAGTGCCCCCTCGGGCTGGAGTATCATGTTCGACCCGAAAGAGCTTGACCTATTGCCTGTGGGCGGCACGCATGATGTTCAGGTCGATATAAAGCCGGCTAAGAAGTCTATCTCCGGAGATTATATGGTTACCATATCGGCTGAGCCGCAAGCCAAGAATGCGTTTGGCAGTTTTGATCTTAGAGTAACTGTGCTAACGCCTACAATCTGGGGCTGGATAGCTGTCGCCATCGTAGTTCTAGTTATTGCCGGTCTAGCATATATGTTTATGCGCTTTGGTAGACGTTGAAGACAAAATGAGCAAACAGGCCGTAATAGAAACCAAAGACCTGGTTAAAACCTACGGCAAATTTATCGCCGTGGATAAGTTAAATCTTTGTGTAGGCGAGGGCGAGATTTTCGGCTTTCTTGGTCCCAATGGCGCCGGCAAGACTACTACATTGCTTATGCTGCTCGGACTTACTGAGCCAACGTCCGGCACGGCGCGGATATGCGGTTTTGACTCTACCAGAGAACCCATCAAAGTAAAGCGTATCGCCGGTTATCTGCCGGAAAAAATTGGTTTCTACGATGATTTGACCGCCAGCGAGAACCTGGATTATACGGCGGCACTAAACGGATTGCCACGAGAAATGGCGTCGAAGAAGATTGATGAACTGCTGAATATGGTCGGGCTATCCGAAGTGGCTAAGCATAAAGTTGGCACTTTCTCCCATGGCATGAAACAACGCCTCGGAATCGCCGATGTTATGATTAAAGACCCTAAAGTAGCCTTATTCGACGAGCCCACAGCTGGAATAGACCCTGAGGGAATTGAACAGGTCCTAGACATCATCGCTAATATGGCTAAACAGAAAGTAACCGTTGTTCTATCTTCACACCAGCTGCACCAGGTACAAAAAATTTGTACCCGAGTGGGAATACTCTCCAAAGGACATCTGGTAGCTGAAGGGTCCGTGGACGAACTCGGTAGGGAGAAAATCGGCGGCGGCAAGCTGAGGATAGAGGTTCAGGTAGCAGAGCCGACCAGCAAACTTGTAAAATCGATAGAGAATGTCAAAGGTGTGACCAATGTAGAAAGCTCGGGAGACCTGCTGCTTATCAGCTGCGATAAAGACCTGAGGCGTCAAATATCGAAAGTGGTAGCTGATTGTGACAGCCTTATAATTCAAATGAAGATTGAAGAATATGGCCTTGATGAAATCTACATGAAATATTTCCGTGAGTCTTAACTATGTCTGGAATAGCTGCTGTTTTTTGGAAAGAACTGGCTGACCATTTCAGTAGCAAGAGGTTCATCATTTTATCTCTGCTGATTTATGTAGCTGGTATACTAACCATATTCGTTGCAGCGCAAAACATTAGAACAGGTATAACTGAGAACACCCAATTCATTTTTCTAAGGCTTTTTACTGTATCCGGCGCAAACCTGTCTTTTTCCTTCCCGTTCTTTCTCTCACTTTTTATACCTATAGTTGGCATAGCTCTCGGCGTTGATGCTATAAACAATGAGCGAACCAGCGGTAACCTTAGTCGGATTCTATCACAGCCTCTTTATCGAGATTCGGTAGTTAACGGGAAATTTCTAGCCGGGCTGGTCACCTTAGCCATATTGGTGGCAAGCATAGTCATTCTTGTCGGAGGGATGGGATTGCGCATGATTGGCGTGCCGCCAACTGCCGAGGAGATACTCAGGCTTTTTGCCTTTATTTTCGTTAGTATAATCTACGGTGCTTTTTGGATGGCACTGGCTATATTATTCTCAGTTTTTTTCAATAGGATAGCTACCTCAGTATTGTCTTCAATAGCTGTATGGATTTTCCTGTTCTTGTTTATGTCCATAATCGCCGCTAGCATTGCTGGTGCTATTGTTCCCATTGACCAAAACTCCAGTTTTGATTTGATAGCCAGGAATGATGAAATTTACCGCGCTATCAGTCGAATTTCACCGAGCACGTTGTACGGAGAGATAGTTCAGGTCTTGCTAGTGCCGGTGATGGGAAATGCCAGCTCGACATTGATGTGGCTTAACATCTATGCCGGTGGTATGACACCAACACCTCTATCCTTGGGGCAAAGTCTTTTACTGGTCTGGCCTCAGTTGACCAGTATGATAGCATTGACCGCTTTATGCTTTGCCGGCTCGTATATTAAGTTCATGCGTGAGGAAATACGGGCAACTTAGCCCTGTCATTTTAGCCGAAGCCGTACTTTGGTCACTCTCTCTGCAGGAGCGCAAGATGATTTTGAAAACCCTCGTTGTCGGCCCTTTTGCCAGTAATTGTTACATCGTGGGCTCGGAGTCAAGCAAGCGGGGCATAATTATCGACCCGGGTGCTGAAGCCAAGCTGATTCTTAGAACTGTGAACGATTTGGGCTTGACAATACATCTCATTTTGATTACTCACGCGCATATCGACCATATTGGCGCGCTAGCACCGGTTAAAGAAGGTACTGGAGCCAAGTTCGCTATTCATGAGGCTGAAGCAGCGGCTGGCCTGGGAATGTTTTCCAGGATGCTATCATCCATGTCAGGAGGCTCTTTCAGTCAACCACCCAAGCCAGAAAGGTTACTAAAGGATGGGGATAACATAGATATAGACGATCTAAGCTTTACTGTTTTGCATACACCAGGACACAGTCCCGGAGGGGTCAGCCTCTATGGTCAAGGAATTCTTTTCAGCGGCGATACGCTATTTAACCATGGCATTGGCAGGACTGATTTTCCCGGTTGCAGCTACGAACAGATAATGGATAGCATTCAAAATAAACTCATGTCCTTACCAGATAATACTGTTGTCTACCCCGGCCATGGTCCCGCGACTACTGTCGGCGAAGAAAAAAGGGGCAATCCGTTTCTATGATTGCCCCTTCTACTCCTTTTTATCTGTCTACGGTCTTTGTAATCTAACCCAAATCAGATGAACAACGGGCACATCACGAGCGTGATAGTGGCGAGCAGTTTAACCAGGACGTGCAATGAAGGCCCTGCTGTATCCTTAAGCGGGTCACCGACGGTGTCACCGACAACGGCGGCGGCATGAGTGAAAGAACCCTTGCCTATTACATTGCCTTTCTCATCCTTAAGTTGGCCGTCTTCGATCATTTTCTTGGCATTGTCCCAGGCACCACCACCATTGTTCATGTATGAAGCCAGCATAATGCCTGCAATGGTGCCGACCATAAGCAGTGCGGCTACCACCATAGCAGCATCAAAACCTAGCCACTTGAAAAGCAGCCCGACAACTACCGGTGCCAGCACCGGCAAAAGTCCCGGAGCAATCATCTCCCGTAGTGCGGCACGAGCCGTAATGTCAACTGCAGCGGCATAATCCGGCCGTGAGGTGCCAGCCATAATGCCCGGGTCGGCCTTAAACTGGCGTCTGACTTCCTGGATTATCTTGGCTGCGGTTTTGCCGACAGCCTTTATTGCCCAGGAGCTAAACAAATAAACCAGCATTACCGCCAGCAAAGCGCCGACAAAGACCTCTATCTTGGCGATGTCTACAACGGCATATTTACCTTCGACACCAAACTTGAGGAATGAGACTCTGTCCAGATATGCCTGGAAGAGCAAGAAAGCTGCCAGTCCGGCGGAGACCATGGCATATCCCTTGGTCAACGCCTTGGTAGTATTTCCCACAGCATCTAGACGGTCCGTAATCTTGCGTACGTCTTTACCGGCGCCAGCCATCTCATTGATACCATTAGCATTATCGGTTATAGGACCGAAGGTATCCATTGACAGCACGTAGGGGCAGGTCATCAACATGCCCATGGTAGCTACTGCGGTGCCGAAAGCACCGGCGCCTGGAACACCGCTAAGGGTGCCCATCCAGTAAGACAACAAGAGTGCCGCACCGATTATTACAG